>NZ_CP184360.1:1947600-2272200 GCF_048595755.1 Luteococcus struthionis | reverse complement strand
CAGCACCGAGGTGACGAAGGCCAGCAGCACCGCGGGAGCCTGCAGTCCCACGAGCAGGGCCAGGCCGAGCAGCACCATGGCGATCACCAGCCCCAAGGGCTTGACGCGCTCCTCGCGGCGCACCACCTGCAGGTCGGAGACCCAACCGCGGCGCACACACACCTCCAGCACCGCCAGGGGTGAGACCACGACGAACAGCGCGGCCAGGGCCACCCATCCGAGCCCGGCCAGGGCGTGTGGCCACATGCCGTGCAGGATCGTCACCAGCAGGCCGGTGAACAGCGTCATCGTCGGGTCGAGCACGACGGCCACCGCATCGGCCAGCACGGATCGGGGACGGGCCTGCAACCGGGCCAGGTCAGGGTGGTCCTGACGCTGGCCCGGTGCGGGCGCCTCAGCGACCAAGGGCCTCGGCCTCGGCACCGATGGTGGTGGAGTCGCCATGGCCGGTGTGCACCACGGTCTCGTCGGGCAGCGCGAAGAGCTTCTCGCGGATGCTCTGCTCCAGCACCTCACGGCTGGAGAAGGAGCGGCCCGTGGCGCCGGGGCCACCCTGGAACAGGGTGTCACCGGTGAAGACGACGGCCAGGCTCGGCACGTAGAGGCACACGCCGCCGGGTGCGTGGCCGGGCGTGTGCAGCACGCGCACGTCGTGGCCGCACACGTCGAGCACCTGACCGTCGGCCAGCGGCAGGTCGGGGTCGCGGTCGGGGTGGGTCAGCTTCCACAGTTCCGCGTCGTCGGGGTGCAGCATGATCGGGGCATCCACCCGAGCAGCCAGTTCCGGGGCGAAGCGGACGTGGTCGTCGTGGGCGTGGGTGCAGATCACGGCCTGCACGCTGCGCCCGGCCACCACGTCGAGGATCGCCTCGACGCTGTGCGGGGCGTCGATCACCACGCACTGGGTGTCATCGCCCAGCACCCACACATTGTTGTCGACGTCGAAGGTCTCGCCGTCCAGGCTGAAGGTGCCGCTGACGACGGCATGGTCAATCCGCAGGGTCATGATGTCCTCCCTCGTGGGGCCTCGACAAGCTCGGCCACCGTCTTGTGCTTTCCGGTGATGCTGGGTCAGTCGATGGCGACGACGCTGCGCAGCACGTCGCCCTGGGCCATCTTGCCAAAGGCCTCCTCCACCTGATCCAGGCCGATCTTCTCGGTGACGAAAGCGTCCAGCGGCAGGCGGCCCTGCAGGTAGAGATCCACCAGCATCGGGAAGTCGCGGCTGGGCAGGCAGTCGCCGTACCAGGAGCTCTTGATGGCACCGCCGCGGCTGAAGATCTCGATCAGCGGGGTCTCCCAGACCATGTCGGGGGTCGGCACGCCCACCAGCACCACGCGGCCGGCCAGGTCACGAGCCTCGAAGGCCTGCTGGAAGGTCTCGGGACGGCCCACGGCGTCCACCACCACGTCGGCACCGTTGCCGTCGCAGATGTCCTTGACCTGCTGCACGACGGTGTCGTCGGTGGAGTGCACGGTGTGGGTGGCGCCCAGCGTGCGGGCGGTCTCCAGCTTGCGCTCGTCACGGTCGATGGCGACGATCGTGGTCGCCCCGGCGAGCTTCGCACCCGCCACCGAGGCCATGCCGACACCGCCCAGACCGATGACGGCCACGGACTCGCCGCGCTTGACCTCACCCGTGTTGAGTGCCGCGCCCAGACCGGCCATCACACCGCACCCGAGCAGGCCGGCCACGGCGGGTTCGGCCTTCTCGTTGACGATGGTGCACTGCCCGGCGGCCACCAGGGTCTTCTCGGCGAAGGCGCCGATGCCCAGGGCGGGCGTCAGCTCGGTGCCGTCGGTCAGCGTCATCTTCTGGGTGGCATTGGCGGTGTCGAAGCAGTACCAGGGCTCGCCCTTGAGGCAGGCCCGGCACTGGCCGCAGACGGCGCGCCAGTTGAGCACCACGTAGTCACCGGGCTTCACATTGGTGACGTCCTCGCCGACGGCCTCGACGATGCCGGCGGCCTCATGGCCCAGCAGGAAGGGGAAGTCGTCGTTGATGCCACCCTGCTTGTAGTGCAGGTCGGTGTGGCAGACGCCGCAGGCCTGCACCTTGACCACGGCCTCGCCCGGGCCGGGATCGGGCACGACGATGTCGACGAGCTCGACGGCGGCGTCCTTCGAGCGGGAGATGACTGCCTTGACGGTCTGGGACATGGGGACGGTTCCTCCTGGTGGTGGCGGGTGGTGTGTCTGGTGGGTGACATGCGAACAGCCCAGTCACCGCGTCGGGTGGCTGGGCCGCTCAGAGGTGTCAGCGGGGGCAGGTGCAGCGGTCCTCGGGCTTGACGTCCTTCAGGGCTTCCTCGATGTGCTCCCCGCATCCCTGCCAGGTGGGCTTGTTGCACTTGTCGCAGGTGACCTTCACGCACATGGCATTCTCCTCGCCTCGATGGATGTGTCTGCCTCCATCGTGCCACTCACAGGGCGATGTGCTGCACGTCCTCCACGAATCCGCCCATCAGGCGGCTGCCGACGCCCTCGAAGTCGTCGCCCGAACCGGTGGTCAGGAAGAGTCGCTGCGCCTCGCGGGGGTTGTGGTGCAGCAGCTCGCGACGCTGCAGCGCGGCATAGGCGGCCTTGGCGCACTCGGTGGACGAGCTCACCAGGGTGACCCTGTCGCCCAGCACATAGCTGATCACGCCCTGCAGCAGCGGGTAGTGCGTGCAGCCCAGGATCAGGGTGTCGCAGCCGGCGCGCTGGATCGGCTCCAGGTATTCACGAGCCGCCGAGAGCAGCTCGTCGCCGCCGGTGATGCCCGCCTCGACGAATTCCACGAAGCGGGGGCAGGCCTGGGTGGTCAGTTCGACGTGAGGGGCCACGGCCATCGCGTCGTTGTAGGAACGCGAATTGGCGGTGGCCTCGGTGCAGATGACGCCCACCTTGTTGTTGCGGGTGGCGGCCACGGCGCGTCGCGCTGCCGGCAGCACCACCTCGATGATGGGCACGTCGTAGCGTTCCCGGGCATCGCGCAGGGCCGCCGAGGAGGCCGAATTGCAGGCGATCACCAGGGCCTTGACACCGTGGGTCACCAGGCGATCCATGCACTCGATGGCATAGGCGCGCACCTCGGCGATCGGCCGCGGGCCGTAGGGGGTGCGGGCCGTGTCGCCCAGGTAGACCACGTCCTCGTTCGGCAACTGGTCGACGATGGCACGGGCCACCGTCAGGCCTCCGAAGCCGGAGTCGAAGATTCCGATCGGTGCATCGCTGCCGATCTCGGACTCAAAGGGGATCACTGGTCGCACGTCCTTTCAACCCGAGCCATGATAGAACCCAACCACGTCCGACGGTCGCAGGCCCCGACACGGCCACGTCGCCACCGGCCAGCACAGGAGAGACCATGCCCCAGCAAGCCCCCTTCTCCCGAGGCAGTGTGGCGCTGTATCGCCTGGCCACCCAACGTCCGCTGGCCCGCCGCAGCCTGGCGCTGCTGGCGGGGGCCTTCGGGGCGAGCAGCATGAGCGGTTGCGGGGCGGGCACCCAGACGCGACGGGAGTTGGTCGAACGGGTGATCCCGGGCAGCGACCCGGTGAGCTTCACGATGCTGTACGCGGTGGGCCAAGACTTCCAGCAGGCCCACCACCTCATCGAGGAGGGTGTCGACCAGGTCAAGCTCACCGTCGACGTGACCACCAGGACGCCCCGCAAGGGCGGCACGAAGGCCATTGGGCTCGAGAAGCGCTACGACTTCACCCTGGCCAGGCCGCTGGGCAAGCGTCGCTTCGTCAACCACGACGGCAGTGCGATCAAGCTCGGCTGAGCGGTCACAGCTTGGAGATCTTGGCCGCACTCCACACGGCCTGGTCGGCCTCGGAGTGCGCATCGTCCTGGTGGGCCAGTTCGAGTGCGTACAGCACGCCATAGGTGAAGGTGGGCTCCCCCGCCTGCTGCGCCAACTCGGCCAGCTCCAGCAGGCGTTCCCGCGCCACCGCGGTGTCCTGGGCCGTGCCGAGGCTCTCGGTGACCTCCTCCCACGCCGCGGCCGCCCGCTTGCCCTGCGCATAGGCCGGAGCGACCGCCTCCCACGCATAACGGCAGGCCTTGGCCTTCTTGCGGGTCTCGTGGGCCAGCTCGGCCTGCTCCTCGCCTTCGGCGAGCTCCGCCTGCTCCCACAGCCGGGTCACCTTGCGGCCCGCCTTGCGCAGCGGCCGACGCAGCGCGCGCGTGGCCGGCTGGGCTGCCTCCTCGGTGAAGGCAGGTTCGCTCACCAGACGCACCAGGTCGTCCATCAGCGCGACGTACTGCGGCGAGTCGAGCGCCTGCACCAGGCTGGCATGGGCCTGGGCGTGCCGGGTGTCCAGCTCGTGGGCCAGCCGTTCGGACACCGGGCCCACCACCGCGGCCTGCGGCACGTCGGCCAGGGCCCCGGTCAGGCGGGCCTTCAACACCTCGGCGTCGCGCGGCCCGCCCAGCATGTCGGCCAGCCACTTGATCTGGTCCAGCAGCGTTTCGGTGCGCTCGCTGTCCATCAGCGCCTTGAAGGTCCGCAGCGTGCTGCGCAGCCGACGCGTGGCCACGCGCATCTTGTGCACCGCGTCGGGGGCGTCCTGGCGCACCGCCTGCTCCCGCGCCTGCACCACGCCCACCTGCGCGGCGATGTAGGCGCCCACCACCTCGGCGGCGGTGAGCGGGCTGTCGTCTCGCTCCGCCAACAGGTCGCCCAAGGCCTGCACCAGCTTGGAGACCTGGGGTTGGGGCTGGGCACCGGCCTCCGCCAGGGCCGTCGAGATGGTCTCCAGGTCTGCCGGGTTGCCGTCGGCAAGCTCCACCTCGAGCTCACGCCACTGCTGGGTCTGGCCGCTTCGACGTACCGTCACGGCGTCCTCGCACAGCAGGGCCAGCACCGTGCCGTCCGCATTGGTCAGGTTGGTCTCGGCACGCTCGGTGTCGAGCTGGGCGATCGGTGCCAGCGGGGCCTGTCCCACCACGTCGACCACCCGGTCGCGCAGGGCCTGGGGCACCTGCAGCTCGCTGCGCCCCTCCTCCAGGGGCAGGCCCACCTCGCGACGGGCGTCACCGCCGGCGGGCAACTTGAGGTGCCATCCGGCATCGGAGCCACCCGTGCGGCGTCGCAGGGTGACACCAGCCCTGGCCAGCGTCAGGTCGGGGGTGTCGAAGTAGGTGGCCCGCAGGGACATCTCACGACGCTCGCCCAGGCTGACTCCTTCACCCAGCAGCACTCCCTCGCCCAGCTCCTGCATGCCCTCGGGAAGGCGGAACTTGCGTTCGATCTCCATGGCCATGGTGCCCACTCCTGTCTGCCTCAACCACCCCATCGTGGGTGACCGACCAGTCTAGTCGGTGCGCGGCAGACTGAGTTGCACCAGCACCGGTCCGCGACGCTGTGTGGAGGGCCCCGACGAGCCGCAACCCGCGTCCCCGTCGGCGGTGCCCGACGCACAGCTCCCACAGCCCCCGCTGGGGCAGCCCATGGCCAACTCCCGCGCCTCGATGCGGCCCATGCGTCGCAGGTGGTCGACGCTGGTCTGCACCACGTCACGCCCCAGGCCGGTGCGTTGGGCAATCTCCTCCAGCGTCGAGGCACCCTGCTCGAAGGCCTGCAGCACCGCGCTGAGGGGCCCGCTCACCAGAACATCCGCCCGATCTGGAAGACCGCCACCGCTGCCAGCCACGCCACGGCCAGCTGCAGCGCGATCCCGAAGAGCGTCCAGCGCAGTCCGATCTCTCGTTTCTGCGCCGCCAGCGTCGCCACGCAGGGGGTGTAGGCCAGCAGGAAGACCAGGAAGGCGATCACCGCGGGCAGTGGATGGCCGTCGGAACTCTTCTCGAAGTCGGCGATGATCCGCTCCCCCAGCGTGCCCGGATCTGCACCCTCCTCGGGTTCGTCGACGGCGTAGGTCTGGGCCCAGGACGAGATGACGGCCTCCTTGGCGACGAAACCCACCACCAGGGCCGAGGTGGTCTGCCACTGGGCGAAGCCGGTCGGTTCGAAGACGGGCGTGACGGCCTGCGCCGCGACGCCGTAGACCGATTCCTCGACCGGCACCTCGCCGAAGGAGTGGGCCTGGCTGGCCGGCAGCGACTGCAGTGCCCAGACCACCACGACCGTGGCCACGATGATGCCCGAGGCGGTCTGCAGGAATCCCTTGAGCCGCACCCAGGTGACGCTGGCGGTCAACCGTGCGGTGGGCACCTGGTAGGGCGGCAGGTCGAGCACCAGCGGGTCGGCGCCCATGGTGCGCCACAAGGTCTTGCGCAGCAGCAGACCGACCCCCACCACCATGAGGATGCTGACCAGGTACATCGCAAAGACGACGGTGCCGGCCCAACGGCCGAAGAAGGTGGTGGCCACCAGCACGTAGACCGTCAGCCGGGCGGTGCAGCTGGTGAAGGGCACCAACAGGCTCACCAGGATGCGTTGCCGCACCTGCGGCAGGATCCGGGTGGCCGCGATGGCCGGCACATTGCAGCCGAAGCCCACCACCAGCGGCAGGAAGGCACGGCCGGGCAGTCCCAGGGAACGCATCATCCGGTCGGTGACCACCGCCGCGCGCGCCATGTAGCCGGAGTCCTCCAGCAGTGCCAGCAGCAGGAACATCAGCGCCATCAGCGGGGCGAAGGTGAGCAGCATGCCGACGCCGGCCACCAGCCCGTCCACCAGCAGGCCCTCCACCCAACCGCCGCCCAGCCCGATGGCGGCCAGCAGTGTGCGCGCGCCGTCGCTGATCGGGCCGACGAAGAGCGCGTCGAGGCCGTCCTGCAGCGGAGCGGCGACGGTGGTGGTCACCTGGAAGACGGCCCACATCACGGCCATGAAGATCAGCGGACCGATCACCGGGGCCGTCACCCAACGATCCACCTTGTCGCTCAGGGAGGCCCGCGCCTCGGCCGAGTCACGCGTCCCGGTGCCCACGGCGTGGTCGATGAAGCTGAAGCGCTCGTCCTCACGCACCAGGTCTGCGTCGAGCACGGCAAGGTCGGCCTCGGGCGTGAAGCGCAGGCCTCGGGGCTCGGGGGTGGGCGCATCCAGGGCGTCGTGCACCGCGACGACCAGCGTCTCGGCGCCCTGGCGTCGGCGCGGGTCCAGGGCCACCACCGGGCAGCCCAATTCGGCCGACAGGGCGAAGGTGTCCACGTCGACGCCGCGGTGCCGGGCCACGTCGAGCATGCTGAGTGCGACCACCACCTTCATGGCCCGTTCCCGCAGCTGGGCGACGATGTACAGGCTGCGCGCCAGGTGGGCCGCGTCGGCCAGCACGACGGTGACATCGGGGCGTTCGTCGGCGGGGCCGTCCACCAGCAGCTCACGGGTGAGGGCCTCGTCGGGGCTGATCGGATCCAGCGAGTAGGCACCGGGCAGATCGATCAGGGTCATGTCGATGGAGCGACCGTCGTGCGCGGTGCGCCAGGTGCCGCGGGAGACGCTGACGGTGGTGCCGGGCCAGTTGCCCATGGTGACCCGGGATCCGGTGAGCGCGTTGAACAGCGTTGACTTGCCCACATTGGGGGCGCCCACCAGGGCGACCACCGGGGCGCCGGCACCGGCACCATTGCCGGGGGCCTCCTCGCAGCAGGCCTTGGCCGTCATCACCGGCCGTCGGGTGCCGATCTGCAGCAGGGCCGGGGAATCCTCGTCGATGCTCATCAGCCCAGCACCTCAGCCGTGGGTTCCACGAACAGGCGGGCCAGCATCGAACGGTCCAGGGCAATGCGCGAACCCGCGACGCTGACGACGCGTCCGCCGCCGCTGGTGCGGTGCACCAGCAGCAGTTGGGCGCCGCGGCGCAGTCCGAGGGCGGCAAGACGGCGGCACAGCTCTGGGCTGCCCTCTGCCCGCACCAGGGTCAGCTGACACCCCAGGGGTGCCGCCGAAAGGGTGGTCTGTTGGTCCATGCGCAGCATCGTACGCTCGGCTTAGGCAAGCCTAAGCACCACCGTCTGCTTTGAGAGCAATCCCACACCCAGGCCCCGTCACAGGGCTTCGATCAGGCACTCCTGAACCCACCCGGTCCACTGGTACAGGTCATGCATCCAGGAGCGCGGGTCGTCCTGGGGCAGCTGGGCCACCTGGTCGGCGCTCACCTCGTCGGTGATGTCCAACCGCGCGGCCAGGGCCAGCCGGACATTGGTGAGCGTCTTGAGCCAGGCCCCCACATGGTCTCGGGGCACCAGGCAGACCCCATTGCGCCCCGTGGCCTGCAGGTCGGCGACGACGCGTTGCGCATCGGCCACCTTCTGGCCTCGTTGCCGCGCCTGGGTGAAGCGACGAAAGTCGTGCGAGGCAGCGGGATCGTCGGGGTAGGCGTCGGGGAAGAGCCGCCGCACCACGGGATCGGCCATGTCGAGTTCGGGGGCATCCGGGTCGTCGATGGTCGGGCCGGCGCCCTGGCTGAACTCGGCCTCCCACTGGGCGAAGGGATCCTCGGCCACCGCCGGCGGCCCGATCTGCTCGACGGGCGTGTCCTGCTGGTCGAGCAGTTCGGCCAACTGGTCGACCATGCTGGCCAGCACGCCCGGCTCGTCGCGGTCGAAGTGGATGGCCAGGTGGCCCTCCTCTGGCTCCACGCCCCTCATTCGGCCCGCTCCAAGGTGGCCCACAACCCGTAGTCGTGCATGGCATTCACGTCGCGTTCCATCTGCTCGCGGCCGCCGCTGGAGACGACGCACTTGCCCTCGTTGTGCACCTGCAGCATCAGCTGTTCGGCCTTCTCCTTGCTGAAGCCGAAGTAGCTGGTGAACACGTGGGTGACGTAGCTCATCAGGTTCACCGGGTCGTCCCAGACCAGGGTCACCCACGGCTGCTGCCCTGCAGCCTGCTCGTCAGGGCGTTCGACGACGGCCGTGCCACCCGACGGCGTGATGGTGGGCTCGTTGCTCATGGGCTCCATTCTTACCCACTCGGCAACCTTCGGGGCGATTCCTCGCGGCCAAACCCCACTAGTCAGACAGACTAGACAGCGTCACTAAGTAGTGACACTATTGAGCCATGGCAACCCAACCTTGGCCCAGCGAGTGGCTGCGCGGCACCCTCACCCTCGCGGTGTTGCGCGTGCTGTCCGACGGGCCCACCTACGGCTACGCCATCGCCAATGCCCTGGCCGACGCCGGTTTCGGCGACATCAAGGGCGGCACCCTCTATCCCCTGCTCAGTCGCCTGGAGACCAATGGCCTGGTCGAGACCGAGTGGCGCGAGGGCGACGGTGGCCCCGGCCGCAAGTACTTCCGCCTCAGTGAGGCGGGCCAGGCTCGCTATGCCGAGCAGGCTCCCCTGTGGCGCGCCTTCTGCGAACACACCAGCAACTTCATCGACCCCCACCAGCCCCACCAGAACCCGGAGGCCTGACATGACCGCCAAGCAGCTCACCGACAAGCAGTGGCTCGACGAGATGATCATCGAGCTGCGGCTGCGCAATGTGCGCGGCCCCGCCATCGGCGACGCCGTCGCGGCCGTCGAGACGCACTGCGCCGAATCCGGCGAGAGCGCCAGCGAGGCCTTCGGGCACCCACGCGAGTACGCCCGCGCCCTGGAGTTCCCGGCCGGCCAGATCGCCCACACCGCCCCCGCACAGTCGGTGTGCCTGATGTCCCCCATCGCGATCGGCCTGGTGGGTCTCTACCTGGTGCCCGGCATCGTGCTGGCCCTGTTCACCCACGAGCCCGTGGCCGTGAAATGGGGCGACATCGCCACGCTGGCGCTGATGGCCGTGGTCGTCGTGCTGCTGGCGCGGGTACCGGGCGTGCTGCGGGCCATCATGCAGCGGTGGATCAACGCCGCCCTGATCCTCGGTGGCGGCATCACACTGTTGACGATGACCCAGGTCTTGCTCGACGTCACCGCCTTCCGCGTGCCGCTGTGGCTCGCGGCGGTCGTCTGCCTCGTGGCGCTTGCGGCCTCCGTGATGAGGATGCGCCACACGATCGACACCGAGCAAGACCTGATCATCGACCCACGCACCCGACGACCGATGAATCCCGCGATCGCCCGTGCCGCCAGCTGGATCTTCGTGATCAGCGCCGTCGGTCTGGGGCTCCTCAGCGCCATCCCGCTCTGGTTCGCCCGCTGACCAGGAGCAATGGGCGGTCGCTCCGACGTGCGCAGTCATCCGCGCACGTCGAGCTGCCATCTGCACGCGATGCAACGCGTGCCACGGGAAGTACCGCGTGCGCGGATGACTGCACACGTCGAACTGACCACAGGGAGAAGCTGTTGCCGGGCTCGATCGTCCAATAGGGTCGTTTTCATGACCACCGCGCTGCTCACCGACCACTACGAGCTGACCATGATCCGGGCCGCCATGCGCGCGGACACCGCCTTCCGGCGCAGCATCTTCGAGCTCTTCCCGCGCCGACTCCCCGAGGGCCGCCGCTATGGCGTCGTGGCCGGCGTCGGGCGCATGCTCGACGCGCTGGAGGAGTTCACCTTCGACGACGAGACCGTCGACTGGCTCCTGGAGAAGGACGTGGTCAACGAGGAATTGGCCACCTGGCTTCGCGACTACCGCTTCACCGGCAACATGTGGGGTTATCCCGAGGGAGAGATGTACTTCCCCGGCGCTCCCCTGCTGCGCGTCGAGGGCAGCTTCGCCGAGGCCTGCGTGCTGGAGACCCTGCTGCTGAGCATCTACAACCACGACTCCGCGATCGCCTCGGCCGCCAGCCGGATGACCGCGATGGCCGAGGGGCGGCCCTGCATCGAGATGGGCTCGCGTCGCGCCCAGGAGCAGGCCGCCGTCGCCGCCGCCCGGGCCGCCTACGTGGCCGGCTTCGCCTCCAGCTCCAACCTGGAGGCCGGCAAGCGGTGGGGGGTGCCCACCGGCGGTACCGCCGCGCATTCCTTCACCTTGCTGCACGACAGTGAGGAGGAGGCCTTCAAGGCACAGCTCGCCGCCTTGGGCGAGGAGACCACGCTGCTGGTGGACACCTATGACCTGGAGGAGGCCGTCCGCACCGGGGTGAGGCTCACCGAGGGGCGGCTGGGGGCCATTCGTCTGGACTCCGGCGACCACGCCATCGTCGCCCGCCAGATGCGTGACCTGCTCGACGACCTGGGCGCCACCGAGACCAAGATCATCGTCACCAGCGATCTGGACGAGTGGCAGATCGCCGCGCTGCGCGGTGCGCCGGTCGACGGCTTCGGTGTGGGCACCAGCGTGGTGACCGGATCGGGTCACCCCACCTGTGGCTTCGTCTACAAGCTCGTGGCCCGCGGAGACAGCGATGCCGCCGACGCGCAGCTCTACCCGGTTGCCAAGAAGTCGGCCAACAAGAACACCGTGGGCGGGCGCAAGTTCGCGATGCGGCGCTTCGACGAACGCGGCGTCGCCGAGGCCGAGATCGTCGGCATCGGCACCCCGCCCACCGGAGACCACAATGATCGCCAGCTGATGGTCCCGCTGGTCCAGGACGGCGAGGTGGTGGGACGTGAGCCCATCGAGGCCGCGCGTGAACGCCACGAGAAGTCCCGGGCCGAGCTTCCCGTCGCGGCCCTGCGCGTGAGCCGCGGCGAGCCCTCCATCCCCACGATCATCCTGAATTCCGAGGGCGACGAGGCCTACAACCCCTACCTGCACTCGGTGATCCCCCGCAACATCTGAGCGAAAGGCGCACCATGTTCACCGCACTGATCGTCGTCGACGTCCAGAACGACTTCTGCGAGGGAGGTGCCCTGGGCGTGGACGGTGGCCAGGCCGTGGCACGCAAGGTGGCAGAGCTGCTCTCGGACGAACGAGGTGGCTACGGCTGCGTGGTCGCCAGCCGTGACCACCACATCGATCCCGGCGCGCACTTCAGCAGCACCCCCGACTTCGTCGACTCCTGGCCCCCGCACTGCGTGGTGGGCACCCCGGGCCAGGACTTCCACCCCGCGCTCGCCGACTTCGACTTCGATGCGGTCTTCGACAAGGGCTCCTACAGCGCCGCCTACTCGGCCTTCGAGGGCAGCATCGGCGGTCACGAGGACGGCGAGACCCTGGTCGACTGGCTGGTGCGGCACAAGGTGAGCCATGTGGACGTGGTCGGCATCGCCACCGACCACTGCGTCCGCGCCACCGCCCTGGACGCCGCCGCCGAGGGCTTCACCACCACCGTGATCGGCGAACTCACCGCCGCAGTGGATCCCGGCAACCTGCAGCGCGTGCGCGACGAGTTCGCGGAGAACGACGTCCGGATCCGCTGAAGGGTCAGCGCTTCTCGGGCAGCTGGCTGTAGCCGTTCATCACGGCGGCGAGCCGGCTGGCGCGCTCGCTGGTGAAGACGTCCTCCAGCAGCATGGGGCTGCCGTCGGGTGCCGACAGCGGGACGCGCCAGTTGGGGTATTCGTCGATGGTGCCGGGCTGGTTCTGGGTGCGGCGATCCCCCACCGCGTCCACCAGCGCGGCATTGAGCACCTTCGACGGGGTCCAAGTGAGCATGCGGTGCATGGCCAGCACGATCTGTTCGACGTCGCGGGTCTCGAAGTCCTCCTGCGAGAGGGCCCCGTGGTTGCGCAGCGCCTCCAGCATCGCCTGCTGTTCGGCACGACCGCCCGCCAGCTCGTCCTCCAGGCTCTCGGTGAGCATCCCCAGCTGGTCGCGCAGCCGGATGTGGTCGCCGGCCAGGTAGCCGGTGGTGGGCGGCAGGTCATGCGTGGTGACCGAGCTCATGGCGTACTCGCGCCAGTTCTCGGGCGGGGTGGGGCCGTTCTCGTCCTGCTCGAACCACATCACCGAGGTGCCCAGGATGCCGCGACGGCTCAGGTACTCGCGCACCCAGGGCTGCACGGTGCCCAGATCCTCGCCGATCACCAGGGCCTGGGCGCGGTGGGCCTCCAGCGCGAGGATCCCGATCAGGGCGTCATGGTCGTAGCGAACATAGGTGCCGTCCTTGGCGGTCTTCCCCTCGGGAACCCACCAGAGCCGGAAGAGGCCGATGATGTGGTCCACGCGCACCCCGCCGGCGTGGCGCAACACACCCTGCACCATCTGACGGAAGGGGGCATAGCCCAGCTCGGCCAGCCGGTCGGGTCGCCACGGGGGCTGCCCCCAGTCCTGGCCCAACTGGCTGTAGGCATCCGGCGGGGCGCCCACGGTGCAGCCCTGCGCGAAGACGTCGGAGAGCATCCACGTCTCGGCGCCGGAGGCGTTCACGCCGACGGCCAGGTCGCTGACGATGCCGATCGGCATGCCCGCATCGCGCGCCGCCTGCTGGGTGTCGGACAGCTGGGTCTCGGCAACCCACTGCAGCCACTTGTAGAACCTGATCCGGGTCTGGTTCTGGCGGTAGAACTCGGCCACCTCGGGAGAGGTGGGTCGTTGCAGCTCGGCGGGCCAGGTGCGCCAGTCAGATCCGTGCACCTCGTAGAGGGCACACCAGGTGGCGAAGTCGCGCAGCTGGCGTCCCTCCCGGCGCACGAAGTCATTGAAGGCCATCTCGCGTGCGGGCTTGCGGCCCGCGGCGAAGATGATCTCCAGCGCCGCGGCCTTGGCCGTCCAGGAGTCATTGCGTCGGATCTCGTCGACGCCGTCGAGCACCTTGCCCAGCTTCTTGCGCAGCTTGGCGATCTTCTTGCGCTCGGACTCGCCCAGCGTCGCGTACTCCTGGATCGCCTCGGGACGGATGTAGAGCGGGTTGACGTACATCCGGCTGGTGGGCAGGTAGGGCGACGGCTCCAAGGGCGGCTGGGGCTGGGCGGCGTGCAGCGGATTCACCAAGACGTAACCGGCGAACTGCTGGGTGGCAGACCACACCGACAGGTCCGCCAGGTCGGTCAGGTCACCCACCCCCCAGGACTCGCGGGAGCGCACGCTGTACAGCTGCGTCGCGTAGCCCCAGATGCGTCGATCATTCATGCTCGCCGGGAGCCCGAGGAAGCTCGGGGTGATGATCAGGCTGGACTCCACCTCGACGTCCTGGCTGCGCAGGACCAGGCGGTGGTAGCCCAGGGGAAGGTCTGCTGGCAGCTGGAAGGTGGCCTCGCCGATCCAGGCGCCGTCGATCTCACGATCGGGGGCGTCATTGGTGGCCTGCCAGGTCTCGCGGTGCTCCCCGTTCTCCAACCGAACGTAGAGGTGGGCATCGGCACCGGAATTGACGTGGACGTTGACCCAGCCGGGCTGGCCCTGCTCGAGCACGACGCAGGCGGGCAGCTTGCGGCGCCAGGGGCGCAGGCGCAGCTCCTCCACCGCCGCCTGGGCCTTCTCGGGGGTCGAGGCGTCGATCTCGAGCGCCTTCAACACCGCGATCACGGTCTCGTCACTGATCTGGGTCTCACGACCCTTCCAGTCCCAGAATTCCGAGGCGATGCCGAAATGGTCGGCGAGTTCGGCGAGCAGCGGATCGTTCAAGGCCATCGTGGGGGTTCCCGATTCGTCGACGTTGGTAGAGGGATCGCGAACAGCCTAGCTGGCCCAGTGGGCTGTATCGCCCACAGAGACAACCTGTGTGCCGGCCAGCAGATCAGCCAAGCTGCGTCGAGCCGGATCGGCCAGCGGCCACAGCACGCAGACCAGGAAACCGATGCCGGTGATCGCCAGCAGTCGGTGCACCAGACTGCGCACCAGGGCACGCTGCCACGGCAAACCGTGATCGGGGCTCCAGCGGGTGGGATCCTGCCACACGCCCTGGGGCGCCACCCGCAGCTGGCCGTTGAGCTTTCCGAGGGTTCCGCCCTTCCAGACCATCGTGATCACGTCGTAGCAGACCCGCAGCCCCACGCCGGGCAGCGCGGTGATGAACCACATCTGCACCAGCCCGTAACTCCACCAGTCCTGCAGACCGGGCAGTTGGCCGCCCTGGGTCATGTACGAGACCCGCAGGATCCCCACCAGTTCGTTGAGGAAGGGCTGGTGCCAACTGTCGAAGAGCACCAGCGAGACGAGCCACAACGGCATCGCGTCCAACAGGTAGGCGCGCACCCGCTCGATCCAGTGGGCCAGGCGGGTGCGGAGTGGTGTGGTGACGTGGCCACTCCAGGCACTCCCGTCCCACCAACGCAGCGGCGCGGCTCCCAGGGGGTCTGGGTACCAGCCGGCGACGGGCTGGGTCACCGGCCCTTGACCACCTGGGTGCGGGCGGCCATGTCATGCAGGGTCTGACGGCGACGGGTGAACAGCGGCATCACGAAGCTGATCAGCTGCACGAACCACAGCAGACCGCTGAAGCTGAAGACCAGGGCGCGCACCAGCGTCGCGCCCCATCCCAGCGGGCGAGGCGCCTGGCCGCGATCGACGGGGACCACGCGCAGTCCCATCAGACGCTGCCCAAGGGTGGCGCCCATGAACTTCCAGCACAGCACCAGGTAACCCAGCATCACCACCAGCGAGATCGCCTGCAGCGCATACATCGGGCCCATGATGTCGTACTTCTCCAGGGTGGCGACGTCGGGCGGCGGCATGGTGCCCCCGCCGGAGGCCTGGGCCATCATGTCGTCGACGAAGTCCATGTAGCCCTGGTAGGCGCGCTGCCAGAAGTTCCAGCCCAAGAGGATGGTGAGGGCGCCCAGGATCAGGCCGTCCAGCAGGTAGGCGATGACGCGGCTGCCCCAGCTGGCCAGCGGCACGCCGTCGGCGGTGTGGGTCTGCTTGCCGGCCCCACCGGCGTCGTACTGCGAGTACGGGCCAGTGGCATAGGGATTGGCCTGGTAGGGGTTGCCCTGCTGCGGCGCAGCGCCCTGGTAGGGACCATAGTCTGCTTGTCCGGGCTGGGCCGGACCGTCCTGGGCGCTCCACGGATCCGCCACGGGCTGGGTCGGGGCCAGCGGCGCCTGCTGTGCGGCACGCGTGTTGTGCGTCCAGCGCTCACCGTCCCAGTAGCGCTCGCGCGTGGGGTCAGCGGGGTCGGGGTACCAGTCCATCGGCGGATTTGTCGAAGTCACGATCCCAATATCTCATGGCAGGCAAGGGGTGGTCATTGCGCATTCACATTGCGTACCGGCCCGATCCTGACGGCGGCCACCATGCCGAGCACCATGACCACGGCAGCCGCGGCGAAGATCCATCCGAAGGTCTGCTCGTCGGAGCCCCGGGTGGCCAGCGTGTGGAAGATCGTGCCCGCCAGTCCCGCCACCAAGGAATTGCCCAGTCCCTCGGCGGTCTGCAGTGACGAGGTATTGCGCCCCAGTCGCGCGCGGCTCGACAGCGCCATGACCGCCAGCGAACTGCTCGCCACCGACAGCCCCATCCCGAAGCCTGCGATGGTCCATCCGAGCGCGGCGACCGCCAGGGTGCCGTCGGGATGGAAGGTACCCACCGCGATGCCCACCAGCCCCACCAGGGTGCACGCCATCCCGAGCCCGATGATCTGGTCTCGTCGCAGTCGCAGCCAGGGGCGCGCCTGTACCCAGGAGCCGACCGTCCACCCCACCGATCCGATGGTGAGGGCCAAGCCTGCGTGGAACAGTGACAGTCCCCGCAGCTGTACCAGGCTGAGCGGGAGGAAGGTCTCGGCCCCGAAGAAGGCGCCTGCCTGGCAGGCCCGGGTCCACACCACCGCGGACAGCCCGGCCCCCATCCGCAGGAAGCCCGGGGGCATCAGGCGCGGCACCGCCCCCACCAGCGCGGCCAGGCTGGCCAGCGCCAGGACGCCCCCGCGCCAGCCCATCCAGTGGCCGGCCAGCTGGAGCCCGGCCACGGCCAGTGCGGCCACCAGGGCTGCCCACAGCGGCACCGGATCCGTGTCCGGCTGGGCGTCGACGGGTTTGCGGGCCAGGCCGGCCAAGGGGCGCGCCGCCAGCACCGCCGCGCCCAGCAGCGCGGGGACCAGGCCCCAGAAGACCCAGTGCCAACCGAAACGGTGGGTGATGGCGGCCGCGACGGGCGGCCCCAGGAAGGCCGGCATCACCCAACACACGCTGAACCAGGTCATGATCGACGCGCGTTCGGCTTCCTCGAAGGCCGTCGCGATCACCACCATCAGGCACAGGTTGAGTGCGCCACCGCCGAGCCCCTGTAGGAAGCGGGCCGCCACCAGCAGGGGCATGCTCGTGGCCGCCCCCGCCAGGACCAGGCCCAGGAGGAAGAGTGCGCCTCCCAGCGCGAGTGGCTTGACCGGCCCCAGCCGGTCGCTCATCCGGCCGGCCACCGCGGTCGAGAAGATCATGCCCAGGACGAACAGCGTGAAGGTCCAAGCATAGAGGTGCACCTGCCCCAGCTGTTGCGCGGCGGCGGGCATGGCCGTGGCCACCGCGACGGTCTCGAAGGCCACGCACAGCACCCCGGCCAACAGGCCCACCAGTAGCGCTCGCCGTCCTTCCACCCGCTCATCCCACCATCCGTTCGGGCCGGCAGGCGAATTGCCCCACGGGCGAACGTCCAAGCACTGGTGCCAGGCCATTGCCTGCCTAGAATTGCCGACATGAGTCAACAGCTGGCACCCGGTTCGCAGACGGTCATCGACGAGCGCACCCAGGACATGGAGGCGGGCGGCCAGGAACGGTTCAGCCACTACGTCCCCAAGGCAAAGCTCACCGAGGCGATGGTGATGGGCACCCCGGTGGTGGCCCTGTGTGGCAAGGTCTGGGTTCCCAGCCGCAATCCCGAGAAGTTCCCGGTCTGCCCGGAATGCAAGGAGATCTGGGAATCCCTCAAGGGCGGCGGCAAGGACGATCCTGACGCCTGAGCCTCACCAGGCCGCCCCCGTGGGGCGGCTCGGCAGGGCGTGCCCCCGCGGGTGGATCACGTAGGTGGTGCCGCCGCTTCGACCCCAGGCGGACTCGAACTGGGCGCGGTTGTAGGTGCGCGGCACCAGGGAGTTGCTGGCCTTCATGCCCGAGGCCGGGTCGTTGACCAGCACGTGGCCGTTGGCGTCGAAGCCACGAATCACCATCAGGTGCCCGTTGGTGCCGTAGCCAGCACCCGTCAACTGGGTGCTGCTGAAGCTGGCCGAGATGATGAGCGGGATGCCGGCCGCGATGAAGCGTTCGGCCTCGTTCAGCGAGCGCAGACGGGTCACGAAGCCCTGCAGGCCCCGAGCCGAGGCATAGGCCACGTTGAAGGCCCAGTTGCCGGTGCCGCGGAATCCGGCGTCCCACACCCCGCGCACCACCTGCTCCACCTGCGGATCGACGTGGGGCTGCGGGCGCACCCAGTCAAGCGCAGCGCCGGTGGCACCGGCCTTCCAGTAGTCCAGCACCATGGCCGTGCTCGTGGGTGAGCACCACGCCTCTCCCCCGCCATTCCAGGCCGGGTAGTGCCCCACGTGCAGCATCTGGCTGTAGGCCGGCACCGTCAGGCTGCGGCCCCGCGCCACCCCGACCGGGCTGACCGGCGTGGTGGTCGGCCTGCTGGTGGAGGCCACCACGGCCAGCTGCTGGACGATGGGCATCGCGGTGGTGCCGGAGGTTCGCGTCAATTCCAGACGGGTCTGGTAGTGGCTGAAGCTTCCGCTGCGGGCCACCAGAGTGTCGGTGGCGACGCGGGCGACGGTGTCGGACTGGCCGGCATAGGTGGTGCGGGTGGGCGAGACGGCGCTGGCGCTGGATGATCCCCACAGGCCGAGCACGAACCACCGCGACCAGGTGCCCGCGCTGGTACGGGCCCGCAGGAGCACCCGCACCGCACTGCCGGGCTGGGTGGAGCAGTTCCAGGAGGGAATCAGCTCGCTTGCCGCCACCCCGGTGGCCACCACCGGGCCGGTCCAGGTGGCGATGCCGTGGGTCTGGGTCCGGCCGGCATGGGTGTCACGGTAGCTGGCCGTGCGACGTGCGGCACTCAGGTAGAGGCCCTGGCTGGAGACCCGGGTGCCGTCGTGGGTTCCGGCGCTCCAGCCGGCCCCGCTCCAGCGCTGCAGGCGTGAGTCACGGGTGCCCGCCGCATGCGCCTGGGAGACGAGCAGGTCGGAGGAGAACAAGGAGGCGCCCAGCACCGCTGCAGGGGCGGCACCAAGCAGGGAACGTCGGGTGAGCTGTGAGGGAGTCCAGGAGGAGTCGGCCATGCGCAGAGTCAATCATGTCGATCGTCATATTTGCCACAGCCGACCGAGGTCAGCTCGTGACGGCCAGGTGGCGCAGGGCCAGCTCGTAACCACCCAGGCCGAGGCCTGCAATGACACCCTCCGCGTAGGGGCTGATCACGCTGTGACGCCGAAAGCCCTCGCGCGCGTGCACATTGCTGATGTGCACCTCCACGACCCTGGGCACCTGCACCACGGCATCGGCCAGGGCGATCGAGTAGTGGGTCCACGCCGCCGGGTTCAACACCACCGGCACCTCGCGATCGGCCGCCTCGTGCAGCCAGCCCACCATCTCTGCCTCGGAATCGGTCTGGCGCACCTCCACCTGCAGGCCAAGATCCTGCCCGATCACCACCAGCCGCTGCGCCAACTGCTCGTGGGTGGTGGCGCCGTAGACCTCGGGCTGACGCTTGCCCAGGCGCCCCAGATTGACCCCGTTGAGCACCAGAACCCTCATGCGCGCCCCTTCAGTCCAAGCTCCAGGTAGCAGGCCGCGAACCGCCCGCGCTGCACCAGTTCCACGTAACGATCCAGCTCGCCCGACTCCTGCGGCGAGTCGACCGAGAGCTCGCACACCCGGACTCCCTGGCGCTGCGCCACCGCCATCAATTCACCGCGCTGGCGACGCGCCCACTCGTCCTGGCTGCCGTCGTCCACCACCACCAGGACGCACGGCAGTTCACCGCCGTCCTCGTCAAAGGGGTCGCGGAAGGGGTCGGCCGGCGCGCAGGCCTCCAACACGGGCAGCAGCGCCGCGGCGTCGGCAGCCAGCGCGGGCCGTCCCGAGGCTTCCCTGAGCGCCTCGGCGATGCGTCGCGAGGCGCGGGCCGCAAGCACCGATCCGCCCCACACCAGGGGCTGGGCATCCCCCAGCGCCAGGGCCAGTTCCTTGGCGGGATTCTGGGCCAGGTCGCGGTGCGGGGAGCACTGTTCGGCCACCAGGTCGGCGCGGTCCGCCACCCTCTCGTGGGCCACGCTGGGCCCCAGCCCCAGTTCGTGCAGCACCTCCAGGGTCACCACCACCGCGGCCAACGGATCGTCGTGGCTGGTGGGCAGCACCAGTGTGCTGCGCGAGCCGGCACGCTCCACCAAGGGCGAGTCCGGGCTGGCGGCGACGATGATCTGGGCCCCGCGACGCACGGCCTCGTCCACCGCCCCCAGCAGTGCCGGATCGGACCCCTGGCTGGCCAGGACCACCACCAGGTCGAGGGGGCCCACCCAGCCTGGCAGCCCGTCGAGCTGCCAGGCCACGAAGGGCACTGGGCACACCGGCTCCAGCATGGCGCGCACCAGGCGCGCCTCCGCCCCCAGCGCCAGCACGCCACGGGGGCGCTCCAGCTCGCTCCCACTGGCCCGCGCCGGGCGGGCGGCATCTCCGACGACGCGCACCCTGGCGCCGGCCGAGGCGAGCCGACGCAGTCGTTCATCGATGGCCAGCAGCGCCTGGGGATCGTCGAGCAACGACTCGTCGAATCGGACCGTCATGGCCTCAACGACCCTCGGGACGTCGGGCCTCGTCGATCAGCATCACCGGGATCCCGTCACGCACCGGGAAGGCGAGGGCACAGGCGGAATTCGTGCACTGCAGCTCATGCCGGTCATAGTCCACGGCGAACTTGCTGTGACAGGCGGGGCAGGCCGCGATCTCCAGGAAGGTCGGCGACAGTTCCAGCTGTTCGGGCATCGGATCTCCTGAGTTGCATCACAGTGCCCCGCGGGTCGGGCCACCTCGTCCAGTCTATTGCCCCGGGCCTGCCTGGTCGGCGGAGGATTGCCTGCGCTCGGAGTCTGCGATGACCCGAAGATGGCGCCGTTCGGCCAACACGACGACCTCTCCCCCCATCAGTGGGTCCGAGGCCGGCCGTCCGGCATGGTCGACCTCCTCGGGCAGCAGGCCCACTTCCCGGACCGCATCGGCCAACGCCATCAGGTCGGCATCATCGCGGGCAGGTGGGGCCGCCTCGGAGGCATCGGGCAGGCGCACGACCTCCCAGCCCTTGGGCGCCGAGAGTTCGTCGCAGTGCCGCCGGCACAGGTCATAGGTTCCGGGAAAGCGCTCCGGGGACAAGGGGCCGAGCACTGCGGTGGAATCGGCGTAGACATAGGTGAGCGTCGCCACCGCCGCGTGCTGGCAGCCTGTCTTGGTACACCGTCTGTCGACCACCGAGCGAGGGTATCGCGTGCGGGCGCCACACGCCGAGTCGCCGCTCCGCGGGCCGGGGGCGGGGCTGCACTACAGTGGCGCCCATGCCTCGTCGACGTGATCGCCACGACCGCGGTGTTCGCGGGCCGTTGGCCCTTCCCAATCCGCTGACGGGCCGCCAGGTTCCACTGCGCCGCACGGCCTCACGCCAGGAATTCTTCACCCATGCCGTCACCAGCGCGGTCTCCCGGATCGACCAGACCTATCCCGGCGGGCTGGACGGGGTGGGAATCGGCGTCGAGGAGGTTCCCTATCTGGCGACGCTCTGGAGCGATGACAGGGTGCCGCTGGCCGTCTGCGTGGAGGCAACCAGCCAACAGGCCGCGCGCATCGTGCTCTACCGACGTCCCCTGGAGCATCGCGCCCAGTCACGGGCAGACCTGCGTGACCTGGTGCACCGAACCCTGGTGGAGCAACTGGCTGCACTGACCGCCCAGGAGGTCACCGACATCGACCCGAGCCTCGACGAGGAGTGGTGAGTCAGGCCCGACGCTTCAGCTTGCGACGCTCGCGCTCGCTCAGGCCACCCCAGATCCCGAAACGCTCGTCATTGGCCAAGGCGTATTCGAGACACTCCGCCTTCACCTCGCAGGTCTGACAGACCTTCTTGGCCTCGCGCGTCGAGCCGCCCTTCTCGGGAAAGAAGGCCTCCGGATCGGTCTGGGCGCACAAAGCACGCTCCTGCCAGCCGAGAATTCCTTCCTCGACATCTGCGATCAGTGTCAGCAGTTCCATTCCGCCCGTGTCCCTTCGGCCCAGAAAGCAAGAGGGGTCGCACATCCGTGCGCCCCCGTGCTCAATTACACGGCTGTAATTGGTTCGAGTCAAGCCGGTGTGGAAATTTGACATGGCCAAGAAGTGTGATCCAAGTGACAAGAACGTGACGCTCTTGGGATCACTGCGGGTTACGCCGAACCGGCTCCCAGGCAACCGTCCCCTCGGCATCGGCTGCCGGGGCGGCGCCGCCCTCGGCAAGGTCGGCGGCAGTGGCCCACGGTCCCTTCGGAAGGGCCTGGGGGGCGTCCTCCGGGGCCCCCTCGGACCCACCGGGCAGTGCCTGCCACCCGGTCGACCCCTCACCGGGGTGCCCCCAGCCGCTGGCGGCAGCTCCCGTGGCGGCATCACCGGCACGCGTCCAGACCGCTCCGGCAGCCTGGTCCGGGCTCCAGCTGGCCTGCTGCTCGACGACAGGCTCGGCCTCCGGCTCCTCGGACTGCGCCTCGGCGCCGGCCGGCGCCACTTCGGCGGGCGCCTCCGCCTCGTCGGTCGGCCAGGCGGCCCGGACGGCTCGCAGCAGCACCTGCGCCGCCCCCAACTTGATGGCAATCTCCAGCAGGCCGCCCAGCACCTCCAGTGCCCCCAGGAAGATGCCACCGGCGCCCCCGACCAGCCCGGCGACCAGGAGGACCAGTTGCAGCAGGGCCGCGATGCCAATCGCCACGGCCAGCCCCCGGGCCAGGCCAAGACCCTGCCGACGCACCGGCTTGGCCAGCACCACCCACAGCCCCACCCCGACGCAGGCGAGCACCATCACGATGCTCAACGAGCTGCCGCCGATGTCACGTGCCGCCTGCGGGAAGGTCGATCCCTTGACCAGTAGGTATCCCAGACGGACCAAGGAGATGACGATGTAGATGACACTGACTGCCAACATCAGCCGGGCCGCGCTCTCGCGGTAGCGCTTCACACTGTCTGCCATGACACCAAGAGTAGGGCCCCGCACCGTCGTCACGGACGAGGTGCGGGGCCCTGCTGCTGGCTCTGGTGGGTTGCGTCGGCCCTCAGGCCAGTTCCGGCCCCACCTCCTGTGCCACCAGTCCCACGAGTTCCTTGACTCGCTGCGCCTGGCTGAGGGGCACCACCAGGATGGCCTGCTCGGTGACGCACACCACCATCTCGCTCAGACCGGCCACCGCGACGACGGTCCCGGGACGACCCCGGTTGATCAGCAGGTTCCTGCTGCTGTCCAGCGCCACCGTGACACCCTCACGGGCATTGCCGTGCTCGTCGTGCGCAATCTGCTCGGCCAGGGCAGCGAAGCCACCCAGGTCATACCACTCGATGTTGAGCGGCACGGCGACGACGTGGGCGCTGCCCTTGCCCTGGCTGACCGGCTCCATGATGGCGTAGTCCACCGAGGTCTTCTCCAGCTGCGGGTAGATCTCGCCCAGGCGCCCGGGCTGCTCGGCAAGCTCCAAGACGCTGGCATGGGTGGCCGGCATCAGCTGACGCAGCTGCTCCAGCACAGTGTCCACCTGCCAGACGAACATGCCCGAATTCCACCAGTACTGACCGCTGGCCAGGTACTGCTCGGCCACCTCCAGCGACGGCTTCTCCTTGAACTCGGTGATCTCGCTGGCCTGGGGGAAGTCCGTCAGGGCCTCGCCACGCTTGAGGTAGCCGTACCCGGTGTGGGGGCTGTCCGGGACCACGCCAAAGGTCACCAGGGCCGCCTCGTCGGCCTCCGCGACCTGGAAGGCGGACTCGAGGGCGCGGGTGAACTCGTCCACGGGCGTGATGATCTGGTCTGCCGTCAACACCGCCATCACCGCCTGCGGGTCGCGCCGGGCCAGCACCGCAGCCGGCCAGGCCACGGCATTGAGCGAATCGCGCCCCACCGGCTCCCCCAGCAGGTTCTCCTGGGGCAGCTCGGGCAGTTGGCGAGCCACCACGTCGGTGTAGGACGCGCCGCAGCACACCAGGATGTTCGCGTCGGGAACCATGCCCGCAACGCGTTCGTAGGCCAGCCGCAGCAGGCTCTTTCCGTCAACCAGTTCGAGAAGTTGCTTGGGCTCGCCCTTGCGGGAGAGCGGCCACAACCGGGTCCCCGAACCTCCGGCCATGATCACCAC
Source organism: Luteococcus struthionis (assembly GCF_048595755.1). Taxonomy (GTDB): domain Bacteria; phylum Actinomycetota; class Actinomycetes; order Propionibacteriales; family Propionibacteriaceae; genus Luteococcus. The sequence continues at coordinate 2,248,254 of NZ_CP184360.1, read as the reverse complement.
ATGTCTCATGGCAAGGAGCCTAGTGAACCCGGCCAATGCCCGTGCCAATCCCTCAGCATGCACACAGTGGCCTGCTGCTCCGGGCTGCGCCTCCTGTGTTCCAGGCTGCGCAGGGCGGCCCTGTGCCCCTACGATGGCGCAATGAGCAGCGCCTTCGACCCCGCCCTCGCCCTGGAGAATCGCGTCCAGCGTGACGGCGCCCGTCCCCTGCTGACCTGTTATGACCTGGCCGACGGTTCGCGAGTGGAATTCTCTGCCCGCACCCTGGCCAACTGGGTGGACAAGACCGCCAACCTCATCGGGTCGATCGGCCTGGACGAGGGTGACGACATCGGCCTTCCGCTGCTGCTCACCCACCCCAACCACTGGGTGGCGCTGACGTGGACGCTGGCCAGTTGGCAGTGCGGGGTGCGGGTGCTGGCCCTGCCCCGCGACGACCTGGACCGCGTCGACCTGGCCGTCGTCGGCCCGGAGCAGCCAAATCCGGTCCCGGGCGTGGAGACGGTGGCCTGCTCGCTCCATCCGCTGGGCGCGGGCCTGCCCACCCCCGTGGCCGGGGTCACCGACTTTGCCGAGGTCCTGGGCCAGCCAGACCTGCACTGGCGCAATGACGCACCGACCATCTGGCTGGACGACGGTGAGGCCAAGTTCGGCCAGGAAGAGATGGATGCCGTGGCGCCGATCACCGGTCGTGCCCTGGTGCGCGGCTGCGGGGAACCGTGGCAGGACCTTGCCGACGGACTGCTCGGCGCGCTGCGCGGAGGCGGCTCGCTGGTGGTGGTCAGGGGCGAGGCCGACGAGTCCCGCCTTGCCGAGATCCGCGACTCGGAACGCGTCGACCTGCCCGACTGACCCGGGGGGCTCACCCCTCCAGGGTCACCAGCTCGGTGCCCAGCCGCGAGGACAGCTCGTCGAGCGAGATTCCCCAGGTGCCGAGCACGCCCACGGTGCCGTCGGGGCGTCCCACCTCGAAGACCGCGTGGTTGGTGTAGACCCGGCTGACGCAGCCCACGCCGGTCAGCGGGTAGGTGCACGAGGGCACCAGCTTGGCCTTGCCGTCACGGCCGAACAGCGACATCATCACGTAGACGTCCTTGGCGCCGATCGCCAGGTCCATCGCGCCGCCGACGGCGGGGATGGCGTCGGGCTGACCGGTGTGCCAGTTGGCCAGGTCACCGTTGAAGGCCACCTGGTAGGCGCCCAGGACGCACACGTCCAGATGACCGCCGCGCATCATGGCGAAGGAGTCGGCGTGGTGGAAGTAGCTGGCCCCCGGCAGTTCGGTGACCGGCACCTTGCCGGCATTGGTCAGGTCGGCGTCGATCTGGTCGCCGACGGCGGCCGGGCCCATGCCCAGCATGCCGTTCTCGGTGTGCAGCACCACGCCGGCCTCGGCCGAGATGTGGTCGGCCACGGTGGTGGGCTGGCCGATTCCCAGGTTCACGAAGGATCCGGGCTTGATGGCGGTGGCCACCAGGGCGGCCAACTCCGGCTTGCTCAGCGGCTCGCGGTCAAGATTCTCGATGCTCATCGGGCACCCTCCACGGTGTAGGAACGGGCGTCGACGCGCACCACGCGGTCGACGAAGATGGACGGGGTGACGACCGCCTCGGGGTCCAGCTCGCCGGTCTCGACGACGTGGTGCACCTGAGCGATGGTCTGCTTGGCGGCGGTGGCCATCACGGGCCCGAAGTTGCGGGCCGTCTTGCGGTAGACGAGGTTGCCCATTCGGTCTGCCTTCTCGGCCGAGATCAGCGCCCAGTCACCCTTGATCGGGTACTCCAGCAGGTAGTCACGACCGTCGATGGTGCGCGTCTCCTTGCCCTCGGCCAGCGGGGTGCCCACCGCCGTGGGGCAGTAGAAGGCGCCGATGCCGGCACCGGCGGCACGCATCCGCTCGGCCAGGTTGCCCTGCGGCACCACCTCGAGCTCGATCTTGCCGGCCAGGTAGAGCTCGTCGAAGACATAGGAGTCGCTCTGGCGCGGGAAGGAGCAGATCACCTTGCGCACGCGGCCAGCCTTGAGCAGCGCGGCCAGGCCGACCTCGCCGTTGCCGGCATTGTTGGCCACGATGGTGAGGTCCTTGGCCCCCTGCCGGATCAGCGCGTCGATCAGGTCGAAGGGCATCCCGGCCAAGCCGAAACCACCCACCAGGACGGTGTCGCCGTCCTGCACGCCAGCGACGGCCTCGTCGGTCGTCTCCAGGATCTGTGTCATCGCCATCAGTTCTTGCCCTCCTCGTTCTCGAGCACCACGGCCAGGCCCTGCCCGACCCCGATGCAGATTCCTGCCACGCCCCACCGGACGCCCTCGGTCTTCATGCGCTTGGCGAGCGTGCCGATCAGGCGGCCACCGGAGGCCCCCAGCGGGTGCCCGATGCTGATGGCACCGCCCTTGGCGTTGACGATCTCCGGATCGATGCCCCAGGCGTCGACGCAGGCCAGCGACTGCACCGCGAAGGCCTCGTTCAGCTCGACGGCGCCCACCTGGCCCCAGTCGATGCCGGCCCTCTCGAGTGCCTTGTTGGCGGCCTCGACGGGGGCGAAACCGAAGCGGTGCGGGTCCAGGGCATGGGCGGCCCGACCGGCGATCCGGGCCAGCGGCTGGGCGCCGAGCAGGTCTGCGGCCTGCTCCGAGCCGAGCATCACGGCGCTGGCGCCGTCGTTGAGGGGCGAGGCGTTGCCCGCGGTGATGCTGCCGTCGGGGCGGAAGGCCGGCTTCAGGGCGGCCAGCTTCTCCGGCGTGGAGCCGGGCCGGATCGACTCGTCGCGCTCCAGCTCGACCTCGGGGACCTCGCAGACCAGGTCGTCATAGAAGCCCTCCTCCCAGGCCTGCTGCGCCAGGGCGTGCGACCGGGCCGCGAACTCGTCCTGACGCTCGCGCGAGATACCGAACTCGGCCTGCAGCTGCTCGTTCGCCTCACCGAGCGAGACGGTCCACTCCTTGGGCATGTTCTTGTTGACCAGACGCCAGCCCAGCGTGGTGGACACGGCGGTCACGTCGCGGGCCGGGAAGGCGCGATCCGGCTTGGGCAGCACCCAGGGGGCGCGGGTCATGGACTCGACACCGCCGGTGAGGATCACGTCGGCATCGCCGGACTCGATGGCGCGGGAGCCGATGATCACGGCGTCCAGGCTGGAGCCGCACAACCGGTTGACGGTGGTGCCGGCAACGCTGGTGGGCAGCCCGGCCAACAGGGCGCCCATGCGGCCCACATTGCGGTTCTCCTCGCCAGCACCATTGGCATTGCCCCAGACGATGTCGTCGATCCGGGCGGGGTCCAGCCCCGGGTGCGCCTCGAGGAGGGCCTTCATCACGGTGGCGGTCAGGTCGTCGGGGCGAATGCCGGCAAGGGCACCGTTGAACTTGCCGAACCGGGTTCGCACCGCGGAGTACACGTAGGAGGTCATGTCTCGAAACTAGGCCCTGTCAGAGATATTGTGAAGTATCAATATCTGACCAGATTGATAGGCATTTGAATATGGATCGTCTGAGACAGCTCCACTACTTCGTCGTCCTGGCCGAGGAATGCCACTTCGGGCGGGCCGCCGAGCGCCTCCACATGGCCCAACCCCCACTGTCACAGCAGATCCGTCGGCTGGAGAAGGAGGTGGGGACCGCCCTGCTCACCCGCACCACCCGGCACGTGGCACTGACCCCGGCCGGCGCCGACTACCTGGTGCGGGCGCGCGAGATCCTCGCCGCCGTCGATGCCGCCGACGACCGGGCGCGCCGCATCGCGCAGGGCATGATCGGCCAGCTGGCGATCGGCTGCGTCGGCTCGGTCACCTACAGCCTGCTCCCCGCCCTGTCGCGACGGTTGGCGGCGGAACTGCCGGGCATCGAGGTCTCCTTCCAGGGCGAGATGCTCAGCCGCGACCAGGTGGACGCCCTGCGGCGCGGCACCATCGACCTGGCCGTGATGCGCCCGCCCGTCGACGACGTGAGCCTGCACACCACGGCCCTGCGTCGCGATCGTCTGCTGGCCGCGCTGCCCACCACCCATCCGCTGGCCGATCGCGAGAGCATCGGTATCAGGGAGCTGGCCGACACCCACCTGATCGTCCACGCCGCGCCACGCCGCTCGGCAATGTCGGGGGTGGTGCAGCGACTGTTCAGCCAGGCGGGGGCCACTCCCCACGTGCGCCACGAGGTGGGCGAGACCTCGACGATGGTCACGTTGGTGGCCGGCGGGCTGGGCGTGGCGATCCTGCCGGAACCGGTCACCGCGCTGGCCCTGGACGGGGTGAGCTTCGTGCCGCTGCGCGACCGCGGCGCCCACATGGACCTGGTGGCCGCCCACGTCACCGAACGCGACGAGCCACACCTGCACCGGGCACTGGCCATGTTGCAGGAACTGGTGCTGGAGCCAGCGGCTCACCCCGCGGTCACGTCGTCGAGCCCACGGGCTGCCAATTCTCCGCGCGAGCGGATCCCGAGCTTGGAGTAGATCCGTGTCAGGTGGTACTGGACCGTCTTGACCGAGAGGAAGAGCTCCCCGGCCACCTCCCGATTCGTCCGGCCGCTGGCCACCAGCGTGGCGACTGCCAGTTCTTGCGGGGTGAACCGGATGACCTCGCCGGTGGGCGTCCCCTCCGCGACCGGCAGCGAAACCTCGGGTTCCACCCGCCCGGCGGCGGCCAAGCCCAACTCGGCCAGCACCTGACGCGCCTGCGAGACCTCCTGTTCCGCCTCGCTGCGGCGGCCGGAGCGCCAAAGCGTCGCCGCCCACCCCTGGTGGAGCCGCAACCGGTCCAGGGGCAGCGGACGTGTCTCGAAGGCTTCCAGGGCTGCGGCGTGCTGGGCCCGCGCACGCTGCGGGTCTCCCTCCAGCAGCTCCAACCGCGCCCGCAAGCCAGCCAGTCGGGCCGCCTGCACCGGGTGCCCCACCTGCTGGGTGCGCACCTCGTGCAATCGCAGCACCTCGTCGGCCTCCTGCCGTCGCCCCAGCCGCAGCAGGGCATCCACCCGCGGCTCCACCCAGGGCCAGAAGCCGGGATAGGACACCCATTCCCGCGCCCAGGTCTGGTCCAGGGGCGCCAAGGCCTCGAGCACTCCGTGCGGATTGTCACGCGCCCGTTCCACGGCCGCCCGCCCCAGGGCCGAGGAGACCCGCATGACCTCGTAGTGGGAGGCATCGGCCGCTCCGGACCACACCGCCTCGTCGGCGGCCGCCAGGTCTCCTCGCAGCGCAGCCACCTCGGCGCGGGTCCATTCCAGCAGCGGCACCAGCAGGTCCAGGCCGCGTTGGCGGGCCTGGTGGGCTCCCGTGCTGGCGGTGGCCTCGGCCAGCTCCCATCGGCCCGTCTCGAGGTGGACCCGCGCCAGCCAGGCCCTGGCCCACAGGCTGATGCGGAAGGACCCACCCCAGCCATCCCCGGCGGCGGCCCGCTCCAGCTCGTCCCGGGCGGCCAGATGGTCACCCGCGGCATAGAGCACCCACCCCCGCGCCAGCGACAGTCGCTGCTGCACCGGCCCCTCGGGCGCCACGTCCTCCAAGGCATCCAGACGTTCCAGGGCCGACGGGGTTCCCTGCAGCACCGCGCGGGCCACGCAGGCAATGGCCTCCCCCTCCAGGCTGATCCGCCGCCCCTCATCGTCCACGCCGGCCAGTTCGGTGGCACGATTGGCCCACTCCACGACGTCTGCCGCGCGACAGCGCGCCAGCGAATGCAGCACGTGCCGTTCGGCAACCATCCGCGCCACGGCCGGGTCCCGCTGGGGATTGGTGAGCTCCCAGGACCGTCCCAGCCGTTTTCCGGCGGTGGTGGGCCGCCCGGACAGGCACCCCACATACCCCAGGCAGGCCTCGCGCATCGGGGTCTCGCGGGATGCCTCCAGCTGCGCCAGACCGCCGGCCAGCAGGGTGAGGTCACCGGCCGCCACCACCGCATCGGCAGCCTTGACCGAGTACTGCGAGGAGCTCACCTGGTCACTGGCCGCCTGGCTGGCCAGTTCCCACAGCCGTCCTGCCTCCATCCAGTCACCGCGACGGGCGTGCTGCACGGCAAGGGTGTCGAAGGCTTCGGCCCGCTGCGCGGTCGGTGTCGGATCGGCCAACCATTCATGCCGCAGCCGCACCTCCGGATCCTCGGTGGCTCGGGCGGCAAGCACGTGCAGTTCTGCGCGTCGCGCCTGTCCGGCCTCGTCCAGCACGCACCGCCGTACCGCGGCGCTGGCCATCCTGACGATGCGACTGGCCGGGTCGACGCGCTCCACCAGGGCGCTGGACAGGAGTTCGTCCAGCGCCAGTGGTCCGGCGTCCTCAACCAGTGCGGCCGCCTCGCAGACCAGGACCGGCTGCTGGGGCATGGCAACCTCCAGTGCCGCAATCGCCTGGACGAGGGCCAGCGATGCTGCCGACAGTTGCTGCAGCGACGCGCGCACTCGGGCCCGGACGCTCTCGGCCACTGGCAGCGGACCACTGGCCACCGCCCCGGGACTGTGCCGCAAGACCTCCAGGGTCTCGACGATCTCGTGGGCCCTGCCCTCGCAATGGTCCAGCAGTCGCTGGGAGGTGCCCGGTGCCAGCTCGACGCCCCGTTGTCTGGCCAGGACCGCGACATCGTGTTCGGTCAGCGCCCCAGGACGCAGCACGACGTGCGCCGCCCGTGCCACCTCGTCCTGTTGCAGGCGACGCTGGGGATCCTCGCGCGGCCCCAGGGTGTCGTCGCGCACCAGCTCCAGCACCACCAGGACCGGCGAGCTGGTCTGCTGGTGGACGGCGCTGGTGAGAAGTCGCAGGCTGGACAGATCGGCATGCTGGGCCGCCTCCACCAACATGACCAGTCCCCGATCGGCGCCGCGGTCGGCAAGCCACTGCCGCGCCATCTGCCAAGGGGATGCCCCCGGTGGAGGCGCCTCCAGCCCCAGGGGCGCCAGCAGGGCCCACTCGTCCTGGCTCTGCCACGACAGGGCCACCAGACGGTGCTGTTCCGCACCACCCCACCGCGGGCTGACGCGCAGACGCTCCGCCAGCGCGGACAACAACGGCGCGCTGTCGTCACCCACGCGCGCGTCGATCACCACCAGACGAGAACCCTCCGCGGCGTCGCTGGCCTCGACCAGGCGCGCGAGGTCCTCGTCGCGAACGGGGAGGAGCGTCGATGGTCCCATCGGGTCACAGTAGACCGATGGGACCATCGAGTACACCCTGTGGTGGGGTGCCTGGCGAGTCATCGCCATGGCTCAGCCCAGGTCACCACCAGCCACCGGCAGCACCGTGCCGGTGATGTAGCTCGCCTCGTCGGAGGCCAGGAAGCAGATCGCCGCAGCCTGCTCGTCCAGGGTGCCGTAGCGCCCCATCAGGGAGTGCTCGAGCGTCTGGTCGATGTGGGCCTGGAACCACTGCTTCTCCTGCTCATTGCGCGGCTCCGGGGTGCCCCGTGAGATCTTGCGCGGCGGAGCCTCGGTGCCACCCGGAGCGGTGCCCACCACACGGATGCCGTGGGGCGCATACTCCAGGGCCAGGGAGGCGGTCATCGCGTTGACCCCACCCTTGGCCGCCGAGTACGGAATGCGATGGATGCCACGGGTGGCTGCCGAGGACACATTGACCACCACACCGCGGCCTGCCTCCACCATGGACGGCAGGGCCGCCCGGGTGGCGTGCAGCGTGGTCAGCAACGACCGGGTGATCTCGGCCTCGATCTCGTCGTCGGTGAACTCCGTGAAGGGCTTGAAGTTGATCGCGCCCCCGACATTGTTCACCAGCACGTCCACGCGCCCGAAGCGCTCGATCGCCTGCTGCACCATGGTCCGGGCACCCTCACCCGACTCCAGGTCGCACTCCACGGCCAGGGCCTGGCCCTGGTCCTCGCGCTGCAGCTCGGTGGCAAGGTCGCGCACCAGCTCCGAACGATCGGCCAGCACCACGCTGCCGCCCTCGGCGCTGATCCGTCGCGCCACCTGCGCGCCGATGCCCTGTGCCGCCCCGGTGACCACGACCACCTTGCCGGTGAAACGCCCCGGCGTGATGAAGCGTGGCTTGACCCGGTCACGGCTCTCCTGCATCGCACGACGCATGGTGACCTTGGAGCGTCCGGCGTGCTCGACGATCAGCTGGCGAGCCGCCTCACGGTCACCCGCCTCGAAGGCGTCGACGATGCGCAGATGGTCGGTGGTGCACTCCGGGTCGCACCAGGTGGCCTCCCGCAGCGACTCGGCCATGTGCGCCTTGACGCCCAGCGCCTGGTAAGCCTGCAGCAGGTGGTCATTGCCGGTGATGCCAAAGAGGAAGTCGTGGAACTCCGCATTGGTCTCTGTGTAGGCGATTGCGTCGACGAAACGGTCGCCCTCCACATGGGCCACCGTCGACTCGGCCAGCATCCGGTAGCCGGAGATCTGGCTCGGGGTGAGCCGCCCGATGGTCAGTTCCAGGGCACCGAGTTCGAGCGCCTGGCGGGCGTCGAAGATGGCATCGGAGAACTGGACGTCGGGGTGTTCCTCACCGATCTGGTAGCCGTCCTCGGCCACGGTGACCCCGCCCGAGGAGGGAGTCGCCGAGGGCACGATCTGGTCGATCGTGGACTGCTCGAACAGCTCCTGCTTGGCGATGTTGCGTCCCTCGCCGCTGGGCAGCAGCGCTCCCCCGGCCTCGACCACGCCAGTGGCACCCTCGGTGGCCCCGGCGAAGAGCTGCTGCTTGGCGATGTTGCGGATGACCCCGTCCTCGCTGGCTGCCACACCGGGGCGCGGCTCCAGCTCGACGCTGGAGAAGAGCTCCTGCTTGGCGATGTTGCGTCCCTCGCCGGTGGGGGTGAGTTCGTCGCCGGAGGAGATTCCCTCCACCACGGTGGAGACCGCAGCCGTCGGGGCCTGCTGTGCCACCTCGGCCTCGGCCGCCGCCACTGCCTCCGACTCGGCCAGGGTCTCCTTCTCCTGGGCCGCTGCGGCGGCGGGCACGGCGAGCGCGAACTTCTCGAAGTAGAAGCCGTCCGGCTCCACCTTGCGCTCGGCCAGGTCCTGCCGCACGGCCTCCACCATCGGCGGCGGACCGCACAGGTAGATGGCCACTTCGCCGTCGTGCAGGTGCTCGGGCTCGATCAGGCCCATCACATAGCCGGACTTGACCTCACGACCCTCGATCTCGGACGCCTCGGGGCGGGAGACGCAGAAGTCCCAGCTGAAGTCACCCAGCTCTGCGGCGACCTCCTCGATCTGGTCGAGGGCGACGACGTCCGCGTCGGTGCTGACGCCGTAGACCAGGTGGGTCGGGCGGGTGTCACCCTGGGCGCGCAGCTGGCGCATGATCGACAGCACCGGCGCCAGACCCGTGCCACCGGCCACCAGCAGCAGGGGACGTTCGGTCTCGCGCAGGAAGAAGGACCCGTGCGGACCGTCCATCTCCAGCTGGTCGCCCACCTTGGCGCGCTCGGTCAGGTAGGTGGACATCACACCGCCCGGCGTGATGCGCATCAGGAAGGTCAGCGTCGGCTCCCCCGGCGCATTGCTGAAGGAGTAGGACCGCTTCTGATCGGTTCCCGGCACGCTGATGTTGACGTACTGGCCGGGCAGGAAGACCAGCTCGTCGCGCTTGTCGATCTCCACCGACAACTGGACGGTGGTGGCCGACAGGTGCTCGAGCCCGACGATGCGGCCCTTCCAGGTGGAGGCGCCGGCCTTGGCCATCTGCGAGGTGCCCGCGATCTGCAGCACCAGGTCGCTCTTGGGCTTCATGCTGCACGGCAGCACATATCCCTCGGCGGCCTCGTCCTCGGTGAGAGCGTCGTCGATGTAGTAACCGCCGTCGTACTCCCCGGACTCACAGAAGGCCTTGCAGGTGCCACAGGCACCGTCGCGGCAGTCCAGCGGGATGTTGATCCGCTGGCGATAGCTGGCGTCAGCAACGGTCTGGTCCTCACGAACCTTGATGAACCGACTGACACCGTCCTCGAAGGCCAGTGCCACCTGATAGGTGGTGGCCTCGTTCTCGGTGGTCGTCATGTCACCCCCCGATCAGACGTGGTAGATGTCGACCACGTGGTGGATGTAGTCGTTCTTCAGCACCACGGTCTTGCGACGGATGAGCGGGCTCTCACCGGAGAAGTCGATGGTGTAGAAGCTGGTGCCGTAGTAGGGGTCGACGGTGTTGTAGCGGAAGTACATGGTGTGCCAGTTGAAGCGCACGTCCACCAGGTCGCCGCGGCGCTCGATCACCTCGACATTGCTGATGTTGTGGCTGGTGCGAGGCTCCGGGATGGAGGTGGCCGACGAGCGCTCGGTGCGGATACGGAAGACGCGATCCTCCAGGCCACCCTTGTTCGGGTAGAAGATGAGGCTGATCTCGCTCTGCGGATCCTCGGTGAGCAGGTCGTTGTCGTCCCAGGCGGGCATCCAGTAGACGACGTCGTCGGCGTAGCACTCCAGCCACTTCTCGAACTCACGGTCGTCCAGGTAGCGGGCCTCGCGGTAGAGGAATTGCTCGATCTCGTGGTGGTTGATGGTCTTCTCGCTCATGGTCAGGCCTCCTTGCCCTTCTTGGCGCCGCGCTTGTTCTGCTGGTAGTCCTGCACGGCGGCCTCACGCTGGACCGCGTCGCGCATCACGTCGACCCAGTGGCCGTGCTGCACCGGGTAGAGGCCCTCGTCCTCGTTCTTCACGCCGGCCGAGATGACACCATTCATCTCCAGCGCGGTGGCGACCTCGTCGGGACCGGTGAGCCAGTGCTCGGCACCGCGGCTCATGTCATTCCACGGAGCGGCGGTGGCGCGGAAGGTGAGCTGGCAGGAACGGAACTCCTCCAGGTCGTCGGGCGTGGCCATGCCGGAGGCATTGAAGAAGTCCTCGTACTGGCGGATGCGCCAGGCGCGCGCCTCGGCGCTCTCGCCCTTGGGGGCGATGCAGTAGATCGTGACCTCGGTCTTGTCGGGGGCGATCGGGCGGAAGTGACGGATCTGGGTGCTGAACTGGTCCATCAGGTAGACGTTCGGGTAGATGCACAGGTTGCGCGAACCCTTGACCATGAACTCGCCCTTGGCGTCGCCGAACTTCTCCTTGAGCTCGTCCATGCGGTCCCACAGCGGACGGTCCTGGGGGTTGCCCGCCCAGGTCCACAGGCACAGGTGGCCATTGGGGTAGCTCCAGTAGCCACCGCCGGACTTGCCCCACTGGCCGGCGTCCAGCGTCTTGGTGGAGTTGGCGCTCTCACCGGTGTTGCGACGCGAGGTGGTGGCGGCGTAGTTCCAGTGCGTGGCGGTCACGTGGTAACCGTCGGCGCCGTTCTCGGCCTGCACCTTCCAGTTGCCGTCGTAGGTGTAGGTCGAGGCACCGCGCAGCACCTCGAGGCCCTCCGGCGACTGGTCGACCAGCATGTCGATCACCTTGGTGGAGTCACCCAGGTACTCCTCCAGGCTGGACACGTCGGGGTTCACACTGCCGAACAGGAAGCCGCGGTAGCTCTCGAAGCGAGCCACCTTGGTCATGTTGTGCGAGCCGTCCTTGTCGAAGCTCTCGGGGTAGCCGGCACCCTCCGGGTCCTTCACCTTGAGCAGGGTTCCGTCATTGCGGAAGGTCCAGCCGTGGAAGGGGCAGGTCAGGGTCTTGCGATTGTCGGTCTTGCGACGGCAGATCATCGCACCGCGGTGGGCGCACGCATTGATCAGGCAGTGCAGCTCGCCCTTGTTGTCGCGCGTGATGACCACCGGCTGACGGCCGATGTAGGTGGTGAAGTAGTCACCAGGCTCGCTCACCTGGCTCTCGTGGGCCAGGTAGACCCAGTTGCCCTCGAAGATGTACTTCATCTCGAGTTCAAAGATCTCCTCGTCCGTGAAGATCGAACGGTTGGCCCGGTAGATCCCGGCCTCCGGGTCCTCGATCACGGCCTGGTCGAGCATCCTGTCGATGCGCGCCAAATTCTCGCTCATGTCTTCCTCCGCAGCTCTGGGGGGGTTCTTGATCCGCAACTCCACCATGGAATGAGCCCGCGGCCACACCGGCAAAGACCTAGGCATACCCTAGACAGCATTCATAACGCATTGCTCTCAATGAACGTCATACTGGTCATTGTGTTTATCTATCGATCACGCCTAACGTTGCTTGCACCAACCAGTGACCATCGCCGGTCCGGACAGCTCCAAAGGGGGAGGTGAACCGTGGAACTCAAGCAACTGCGCTACTTCGAAGCCGTGGCCCAGACCTGCCATTTCGGACGAGCCGCGGAACGCCTCCATCTGGCCCAGCCCGCCCTGTCGCAGGCGGTGCGCCGCCTGGAGAAGGAGCTGGGCGTGGAGCTGTTCACCCGCACCACCCGACAGGTGCAGCTCACCACCGCCGGCCAGTACTTCCACTCCGACGTGCGACGACTGCTCGCCAACCTCGAGCAGAGCATCGAACGCGTGCGCAATGTGGCCAGCGGCACCACCGGCATCCTGCGGGTCGCCTTCACCGGCACCAGCGCCCACAGCCAGCTCCCGCTCTTCGCCCAGATCATGGGCCAGCAGCTGCCCGACATCGCGCTGGACATCCACGCCGACATGCTCACGCCCGACCAGGTCCAGGCACTGCTGGAGGACCAGATCGACCTGGGACTGCTGCGTGGGCCCGTCGAGGAGCAGCGCCTGCTGGTGCGGCCACTGCTGCGCGAACCGATGCTGTTGGCCCTGCCGGCCAACCATCGACTCACGCCGGAGCCCGTCGTCGAGATGCGTGACCTGGCCACCGAACCCTTCATCACCTACGGCGCCGAGCTCTCGTCGGTGAACGAAGCCCTGGCCGCCAGCTGCCGACAGGCGGACTTCGCCCCGCGCATCATGCACCGCGCGCCGGGAACCGCAGCCCTGCTGGCCCTGGTGGCGGCCGGACTGGGCATCGCGCTGCTGCCGGCCTCGGCACGCACCGCGGCCCCTCGGGGCGTCGTGATGCGCGACGTCTCCGGCGCCACCACCATCGACCTTTCGCTGGCCGTCCGCGCCGACGACCAGTCCCCCGTGCTCGCCCGGGCCCTCGACGCCCTGGACGCCCACGGCTTCCCGCACCCGGGCACCAGCACGCCCCAGACCCAGGAGACCGCATGACCACCATCGCCTCGATCGAGGCCGTGCCCTACAGCATCCCGTACGTCAAGCCGCTCAAGTTCGCCAGCGGCGAGGTGCACGCGGCCAACCACGTGCTGGTCCGCATCACCACCAGCGACGGCGTGGTGGGCATCGGCGACGCCGTGCCGCGCCCCTTCACCTACGGCGAGACCCAGGCCGGCATCGTCGCGGTCATCGAGCAGATCTTCGCCCCGGCCCTGGTCGGCCTTCCGCTGTTCGCCCGCGAGCAGTTCGCCGCCATCCTGGAGCGCACCATCGGCAACCCGGCCGCCAAGTCGTCGATCGACATCGCCGTGTGGGATGCCATCGGCAAGACGCTGGGCCAGCACGTCACCGACCTGCTGGGCGGCTACGGCACCTCCATGAAGGTCAGCCACATGCTGGGCTTCGACGATCCGCAGGCCATGGTCGAGGAAGCGCAGCGGATGCGCGACACCTACGGCATCACCACCTTCAAGGTGAAGGTCGGCCGCCACCCCGTGGAGCTGGACATCGACGTGGTGCGCGCCCTGCGCGAGCACTTCGGCACCGAGGCCACCCTCTACGTCGACGGCAACCGTGGCTGGAGCGCCTCCGAGTCGGTGCGCGCCATGCGCCTGATGGACGACCTCGACCTGCTCTTCGCCGAGGAGCTCTCCCCCGCCGACGACGTGATGGGGCGCCGCTGGCAGGTGGGCCAGATCAACGTCCCCTACATCGCCGACGAGTCGGCCACCACACCGGCGGAGGTCACCCGCGAGTTGTTGGGCGGCTCCGCCACGGCGATCTCCATCAAGACCGCCCGCACCGGCTTCACCACGTCGCAGCGCTGCCTCCACCTGGCCGAGGGCCTGGGCGTGGAGGTCGTGATGGGCAACCAGATCGACACCCAGTTGGGTAGCATCGCCACCGTGACCTTCGGGTCGGCGCACCGCCTCACCAGCCGCCATGCCGGTGAGCTCTCGAACTTCCTGGACATGAGTGATGACCTGCTCACCGAGCCCCTCGTGATCCAGGACGGGGAACTGTCCGTCCGTCCGGGTCCGGGCATGGGCGTCGAGATCGACGCCCAGAAGCTGGACCACTACCGCACGGACACCTGACCCCACCCACCGTCCCGCCCGGGACCAACCCAAAGACACCTGCCCACCAACCACGGGCAGGAGATGACCGAAAGGACACCGCAATGTCGCAGTACCTCGAGGAAGAGTCGCAGGGCACCGCTGTTGGTGCCGGCACCAAGGCCACCGAGAACTTCCAGCATGACAAGGCGGCCTTCGAGGCCGTCAAGGACGTGCCCAAGGAGCGCGTCGACAAGCTCGCCCGTCGCGTCATCAACGCGATGACCGACACCGTGCGCGAGGAGAAGGTCTCCTACGCCGAGTACAACGCCCTGAAGGCATGGCTCATCAAGGTGGGCGCCGATGGTGAGTGGCCGCTCTTCCTGGACGTGTGGGTCGAGCACGCCGTCGAGGACGTCGCCACCGAGCACCGCGACGGCAGCAAGGGCTCGATCGAGGGCCCCTACTACGTCCCGAATGCCCCGGTCTGCGCTGATGGCAAGATCCCGATGCGCGATGACGAGCCCGGCGACCGCATGACCTGGACCGGCAAGGTCACCGGCACCGACGGCCAGCCGCTGACCGATGCCAAGGTGGAGCTGTGGCACGCCGACTCGCTGGGCTTCTACTCGCAGTTTGCCCCGGGCCAGCCCGAGTGGAACCTGCGCGGCACCTTCCCGGTGAAGGAGGACGGCTCCTTCGAGATCCACACCATCAAGCCGGCGCCGTACATGATCCCCACCGACGGTGCCTGCGGCCAGCTGATCGCCGCCGCTGGCTGGCACGCGTGGCGTCCCGCCCACCTGCACGTCAAGGTCTCGGCTCCCGGCCACGAGCTGCTCACCGCGCAGCTCTACTTCCCCGGTGACGAGCACAATGACGACGACATCGCCAGCGCCGTGAAGCCCGAGCTGATCCTTGATCCCAAGGACCAGGGTGACGGCACCTGGACCGTCGACTACGGCTTCGTCCTCGACCCGGAGCAGAAGGCCTGATACGCATGCTCTACCTGGTGAAGATGGACGTCAATATTCCTCTCGACCTCGATCCGCAGCTGCGGGACGAGACCATCGCGAAGGAGAAGGCATACTCGCAGCAGCTGCAGCGCGACGGCGTGTGGCCCGAGATCTGGCGCATTCCCGGCCAGTACTCGAACTACTCGATCTTCAACGTCGATTCGCACGACCACCTGCACGAGGTGCTGTGGGGCCTCCCGCTGTTCAAGTACATGGACATCGAGGTCACACCGCTCGCCAAGCACCCGTCCGACATCAAGTAAGTCACCAAGGAGCATCATGACCACCGGTTCGCACCCCACGCTCACCCTGACCACCCTGGCCGGAAGGCCCGGCGACCCCTTGTTGGTCGTCGGCCCGTCGCTGGCCACCTCCGTCAGTCGGGTGTGGGGTGCGACCGTTGGTCGGCTCCGAGGCTTCCACGTCGTGGGCTGGGACCTGCCCGGGCACGGGGCCAGCGCTCCCCACCACGAACCCCTTGAGGTGGCCGACCTGGCCATCGCGGTGCTCGCCGCCCTGGACTCGCTCGACGGCGTCGACGCGAGCACCCCCTTCATCCATGCCGGGGACTCGATCGGCGGTGCGGTGACCCTGCGCCTGCTGCTCGACCACCCCGACCGGCTGCGCGGCGGCATCGTCGCCTGCAGCAGCCCCGTCTTCGGTGATCCCGCCAACTGGACCGACCGTGCCGCGATGGTGCGCAGCCAGGGCATGGGCCCGATCGCCGAGGCCTCCCCCGGCCGCTGGTTCGGCCAGCAGGTCCAGCAACAGCCCACCGACGACACCCGAGCGGTGGCCCAGGAGATCACCAGCGTCGACGCGGAGAGCTATGCGCGGTTGTGCGAGGCCCTGGCCGGCTACGACGTGAGCGAGGAACTGGCCGCCGTGACCGCCCCGGTGCTCTTCATCTGCGGCGCGGACGATCCCGTCAGCCCGCCCGATGCCATGCGCCAGCTCAGCGAGGGCGTGGGCGAGGGCCGCCTGGAGGTGCTGCAGGGCGTGGGCCACCTGGCTCCGCTCGAGGCCCCGGACCAGGTCGCAGGGCTGATCGACGACTTCGTCGCCCAGCACTGAACCGCCTCAGCCGCGGGACTCGTCAGGGGCTTCCTGGCCCCTGAGCTCCTCGGGCAACCCCACCAGGGCTCCAGCGCCCCACGCCATGTGCATCACCGTGAGCACCAGCGGCAGCCGGGCCCGCACCTGAGCACCCATCGGACGACGCATCAGGGCCGCTGCACCGCACACTCCCGCCAGGTATCCCAGCGGAGCCGCCAGCCCCTTGCGCAGCGTCGAATTCCCGGTGGCCACCCCGACCAGGCCCGCCGCCGTCCCGACACCGATGGTGAGCACCGCGAGCGGCGGCGCCAGGTAGCGGGGGCTGACCGTGTCGGGATTGCGTCGCATTACCTCACGCCGCCACTGCCCGGTCCGGAAGAACTGCCGCGCCAGCGCCCTGGCGGTCGACCGCGGCCGGTAGGTGACCTCGAGTTCGGGCGAGAACCACACCGTGCGCCCGCTCTTGCGCAGCCGATAGTTCAGGTCCCAGTCCTGGGCGCGCAGCAGCGAGGGGTCGTAACCCCCGACCGCCTGCAGCGCCTCGCGGCGAAAGACCCCCAGGAAGACGGTGTCGGCGGGCCCCTCCGGAGAGTTCGCCAGGTGGAAGCTGCCGCCTCCCAGCCCGACCGGTGAGGTGTACGCGACGGCCACGGCCTTCTCGAAGGCAGTGGTGCCCCGCGCGGCCATGTGCCCGCCGACATTCGCCGCGCCGGTGCGCTCCAGCAGCTCGACGGCGCGCTGGATGTAACCGGGTGTCAGCTCTCCGTGGGCGTCGACCCGCACGATGATGTCGTGCCGACTCGCCGCGATGCCCAGGTTGAGGGCATCCGGCGTGGTCCCGGACGGGTTCTCCACGACGCTGATCCGCGGGTCGGCAGCAGCCAGTTCACGGGCGATCTGCTCGGTGCGGTCACTGCTGGGCCCCACCGCCAGGATGATCTCCATCGGATGGTCCTGCGCCAGCACACCCGCCACGGAACGCGCCAGATGCCTTTGCTCGTTGAGCACCGGCATGATGACGCTGACTGGGGTGGGGTGGACGGCGTCGGAGGTCATGGGTGCCATTCTTCCAGCCCTCGCAATCCACTTCGCCCGCGGCTCGCCGCCAGATGCTTGCCTCTCCCACAGACAGGCTGGGTAGCGTATGCGGCATGAATTCCCGCGACGACGATCGCCGACAGGCCGACCTGGACTGGCTCTACGGAGCAGAGCGTCCCAGCGCAGACCAGACCAAGGTGATGGACTCCCACGAACTGGCCGAACTCGAGCGTCGTCGCGCCAAGGCGGCCGCCACCGGAGCCCAGGCAGCCCAGGAGGCGCGAGCCGAACGTGGCCGCTCGGCCCAGCGCGTGGTGCACTCGGAACGAGAGTTCGCCGATCGTGCCGCCCCGCGGAAGGCTCCCCAGCCCGCTCCCAGGCCGGCTCCCAAGCCAGCGCCCCGCCCGGCTCCCACCCCGCCCCGGCCGGCGAGGACCCGGGCGGCCGCTGCCCGTCCGCGTCGCCGCCGGGGAGGACTGCTGCGCCTGATCCCCCTGGCCCTGGTGGCCTGGATCGTGTGGCTGTTGGCGGTGCCCGTGGTGGCGGTGACCACGGCGGGCAAGGTGGATGAGCGTCCCGAGGGCGAGCGCCCGGCGAACCAGCCCGGCACCACCACCCTGTTGGTGGGCTCGGATGGCCGCGACGACCTCACCCCCGAACAGCAGGCCGAGCTGGGGACCGGCACCGAGGTCGGCAAGCGCACCGACACGATGATGCTGCTGCACACCCCCAAGACCGGCAAGCCGGTACTGGTGAGCCTGCCCCGCGACTCCTATGTGGACATTCCCGGTCATGGACGCAACAAGCTCAATGCCGCCTACGCCCTGGGTGGCCCGCAGTTGTTGGTCTCGGCCATCGAGCAGGACACCGGCCTGCGCGTCGACGGCTACCTCGAGGTGGGCTTCGATGGTTTCGCGAACGTGGTCGACGCCCTGGGCGGGGTGGAGATGTGCCTTGACGAGCCGATGAACGACAAGGACTCCCACACCGATCTTCCGGCTGGCTGCCAGGAGCTCAGCGGTACCCAGGCACTGGGCTACGTGCGAATGCGCAAGGCCGATCCGCGCGGTGACCTGGGGCGGATGGAGCGCCAGCGAGAGATGATCGGCGCGATCACCAAGGAAGCCCTCAGCCCGTGGACCTTCATCAACCCGGTGCGCTACTGGCGGCTCAACATGGCCGCTGGCTCGGCGGTGCAGCGCGGGCACTCCACCGGACCCGTCGACGCGGTCACTGCCGCCAATTCCTTCCGACAGATCGCCGCGGGCAAGGGCTTGGCGGTCACGGTGCCGCTGAGCAGTGACAATGCCACCACCGCGGCCGGGTCCTCGGTGATCTGGGACGAGGAGCGCGCCCAGGCCATGTTCGAGAAGTTGGCCTCCGGGAACACCGAGGGCATGGAGGAGTACGCCCGCTGACCACACCTGCTACGACCTTGGTCGTGCCCTGGCGGTTTTGTGCCTGGCGATGCCCCGCGGCGTCCTAGCGTGATCCTGCGGGCCGAAGGACGGCTCGTGGGAAGCAAGGAGCGACCATGGGCGAACTGGCCATCCAGACCAAGGGCCTGCACAAGAGCTACCGCACCCTGCGGGGCACCCGCGTCGCCGTGGACCAGCTTGATCTCGAGGTGCCCGTCGGCGGCGTGCACGGATTCCTGGGCCCCAATGGATCGGGAAAGACCACCACGATCCGGATGCTGCTGGGGCTGTGCCGTCCCAGCCACGGCACCATGCACCTGCTGGGCCGTCCGGTTCCCCACCACCTGCCGCAGGTGATGGGCCACATCGGGGCGGTCGTGGAACGGCCCCGCTTCTTTCCCAACTTCTCCGGCAGGCTCAACCTGGAGCTGCAGGCACAGGCCGCCGGCGTCGACCGGGCCCGCGTCGAGACGGTGCTGAAGCAGGTGGGGCTGGCCGAACGGGCCAATGACGCCTACCGCAACTACAGCCTCGGAATGCAGCAGCGGCTGGCGGTGGCAGGCACCCTGCTCAAGGACCCCCAACTGTTGATCTTCGACGAGCCCACCAATGGCCTGGACCCGGCCGGCATCCATGAGGTGCGCGAGACCATTCGCGACCTGGGGCGCGAGGGCCGCACGGTCTTGGTCAGCTCCCACATCCTCTCCGAGGTGGAGCAGATCGCCGACACGGTCACCATCATCGGCAGGGGACGGATGCTGGCCAGCGGCCGCGTCGTCGACCTGCTGGGCGCTCGCGCCAGCCGGATGCGGGTCCAGGTGGACGACCCCACCCGCGCAGCCCAGTTGTTGGTCGGCGACGGGCTCGCCGTCACTCTCGACGGCCCCGCCCTGCTGGTGGAGGGCGCCACGGATCCGGCCCGCATCACTCGCTTGCTGGCCGGCCACCAGCTCTACCTCCGTGAGCTGGTGGCCTCCCGCCGAGACCTCGAGTCGGTCTATCTGGAACTCACCGACCGGCACGACCTGCGCCCCGGTGACGGGCCAGGCATCCGATTGCCCCCACTGCCCGCCACGGCACGAGCGCAGGAGAACTGACATGACCCGTCTGGTGATCACCGAATTGCGACGGCTGTGGCACCGCCGGTTGGTGCGTCTGGTGCTGCTCGGCCTGGTGTGCGGACAGCTCTTGCTGGCCGTGTCCATGCAGCAGGACAGCCGTCCCCCGACTCCCGCGCAACAACAACAGCTGGCAC
The DNA here is from genome assembly GCF_048595755.1 of Luteococcus struthionis. Classification (GTDB taxonomy): domain Bacteria; phylum Actinomycetota; class Actinomycetes; order Propionibacteriales; family Propionibacteriaceae; genus Luteococcus. Next base: position 2,228,397 of record NZ_CP184360.1, on the reverse strand, counting down.
AGGCCTACGAACAGGCCCGCGCCGAATGGCAACGAAGCGGCCCGCAGCAGGTGGCCGAGTGCAAGGCGGAGAACCAGCGGATGACCGAGGCCGGCAACACCGTCTACCTGATTGACTGTGACTCCCTGGAGCCCAAGCCCAGCGACTACGAGGGTCGCTATTCCGTCTCGACATTCATCCAAACCCTGCACTACGTCGAGGCTGTCATGTTGCTCGCGGCAGCCATCCTGATCGGCGCCAGCGCCGTTGCCGCGGAGTTCGGCGCCGGCACGGTGGGTTCCTGGTTGCTGGTGGAGCCCCGCCGCAACCGGGTCTATGCCAGCAAGTTGCTGGCCGTCGGCCTGTTCACGCTGGCAGTCGGCATCGTCTCCTGTGCCCTCGCGCTGGCAGGCACCGGCCTGGTCGTCCGGGTGAATCACCTGACCAATGACCTCACCGCGGCGCAGGAACGGGCGCTGGCGCTCGACCTGGCGCGCACCCTCGCGCTGGCGACACTGGCCAGCATTGCCGCTGCCGCCCTGGCCTTCGCCACCCGTCACACGGCGGCCGTCCTGGCGCTGGTGGGCGGCTACGCCCTCGTCTCGATGGCCTGGCTCACCCAGACCCCTTTCCTGGGCCTGCACAACATCGGACTGGCCCAGCACCTGGGGGCCTGGCTCGACGGCGAGTACGAGTACGTGCTGTACCGCTGCGTCGCCGGATACAGCGAGTGCACGCCGCAGACGCACGTGATGACTCGGCCTGAGGCTGGCCTGTGGTTCGGTCTGCTCAGCCTGGGCTGCATCCTGCTGGGCTGGCTGCTCTTCCGGGTGCGCGACGTGACCTGAGGCGGCCTGGGGCGGGGACCATTGACGGGGATTGAACGCACGTTTAATATCTTGAACGTGAGTTCAATCCCTGCCGATCTCCTGCCCCAGGCACGCATCCGCTTGGCGGCCCTGGAACTGTTCGGACTCCAGGGTTTCGAGAAGACGACGATCCGCCAGATCGCCACACGTGCCGGCGTCTCCCCCGGCCTCGTGATTCACCACTTCGGCAGCAAGAACCAGCTGCGAACGCACTGCGACGACTGGGCCGTCGAGGTCATCGAGCAGGAGAAGATGCTGCTCACCCTCGGCCCCCAGCCAGCCATGGACGACTACCTCGCCCAACATCCCGAACTGGCCCCGATCATGGACTACCTCGTGATGGGACTACGGGAGGGCAGCGACATCTCGGAGCGCATCTACGACCGTCTCACCGAGACGACCGAGAGGCTGTTGGTCGCGGCCGAGGAGAACGGGCTGGTCCACCTTCCCGACGACCGCGAGGCGGCGATCGCCTTCCTGGTGGCCAGTTCGCTCGGCTTCATGATGATGGGGCGCCAGTTCGCGACCCGGCTGGGCGGGCGGGAACTCTCCGATCCGCAGATTGCGACACGCTATGGACTCGTCGCTGCCGAAATCTTCACCCACGGCCTGTTCACGCCCGCCTATATGGAGGCATTGCAGGCCGCCAACACCGAAACCCCGGGAGACGGGAATGAGCGACCTCGCAATCCAGACCATTGACCTGGTCAAGACCTTCGGAAGGCTGCGCGCCCTCGACGGGCTGGACCTGGAAGTCCCCACCGGCCAGGTGCACGGCTTCCTCGGCCCCAACGGCGCCGGCAAGTCCACCACCATCCGCGTCCTGCTCGGCCTGCTGCGCGCCGACGGCGGCACGGCACGACTGCTGGGAGGTGACCCCTGGGGCCAGGCCCCCGAGCTGCACCGTCGGCTGGCCTATGTTCCGGGAGACGTGAGCCTGTGGCCCAACCTCACCGGCGGCGAGGCCATCGATGTCCTCGGCCGGGCCCGTGGCGGGCTGGACAAGACTCGACGCACCGAACTGATCGACGCCTTCGACCTCGACCCTCGCAAGAAGGGCCGCACCTATTCCAAGGGGAACCGGCAGAAGGTTGCGCTGGTGGCCGCCCTGGCCTCCGACGTCGACCTGCTGCTGCTCGACGAGCCCACCAGCGGCCTGGACCCGCTGATGGAGCGCGTCTTCACCGACCACATCCGGGCCGAACGCGACCGGGGACGCACCGTCCTGCTCAGCTCCCACATCCTGTCCGAAGTGGAGGCGCTGTGCGACCACGTCTCCATCATCCGTGCCGGGCGCATCGTGGAGAGCGGCACCCTCGACGAGCTGCGCCACCTGCACAGCCTGCAGGTCACCGCGGAGCTGGACCGCCTCCCCGAGGGCCTGGCCACCCTGCCGGGAGTGCACGACCTGCAGGTGGAGGGGACCCGCATCCGCGCCCACGTCGACGCAGACCAGATGAATGCCGTGCTCACGGTGCTCACCCATCATGGGGTGCGCAACCTCACCTCGGCCCCACCCACCCTTGAGGAGCTCTTCCTGAGCCACTACGACACGGCCCCTGGGCCTGTGGAAGGGGTGGCGACGCGATGAGCACCCTCACCGGAACTCGGGCGACGCTGCGGCTCGCGCTGCGGCGCAATTGGCTCTTCTGGGCGCTGTGGATCCTCGGTCTGGCCAGCCTGATGCCGCTGACCTCCACGCAGTACGAGACCATCATCCCGCCCGGCACCGACCCTCGGGCGACGCTGGAACCGCTGCGCACCAACCCGTCGATGCTGGCCCTGCTGGGGCCGGCCTTCGACATCTACACCAAGGGTGGCTTCGTCTTCTGGCGCGTGGGAGGTTTCGCCAGCATGTTCGCCGGCATGATGGGTGGCTTCGGCATCATCCGGGCCACCCGCGCCGAGGAGGAGGAAGGCCGTCTGGAGCTGCTGCGCTCCGGAGCCATCGGCCGACACGCTCCGCTGGCCGGCGCCCTGCTGCTGTGCACCCTCGGCTGTCTGCTCCTGGCGGTGGTCACCGCCGCCTGGGCGGTTGCCGCCGGTCTGCCGCTGGCCGGATCCGTGGCCGCCGGGGCCGCCATCGCCGTGGAGGGCCTGGTCTTCGTCGGGATCGGAGCGGTGTGCGCCCAGGTCTTCGAGAATTCGCGCAGCGCCCGCGCCTGGACGCTCGGCCTGTTCTGGGGCGGGATGTTCCTGCTGCGGATGGTCGTCGACGGCGCCGGCCCCGACGCCTCCTACGCGACCCTGCGCTGGGCCATCCCGCTGGAGTGGGGCATGCTGGTGCGCCCCTTCTCCGACGAACGGTGGTGGGTCCTCTTGCTGCCCCTGACCCTGTCCGTGCTGCTGGTGGCGCTGGCCTTCCGGCTCGAATCAGCCCGCGACCACCTGGCGGGGCTGCGGCAGAGCGCCCCCGGACGTGCCGAGGCCCCGGGCTGGATGAATGGCGCCTGGGGCCTGGCCTGGCGGTTGCAGCGCGGTGCCCTGCTGGGCTGGCTGGTGGGCGTGGTGGTCTGCTCGGCAGGCATCGGCTCGATCATGAGCCAGATGGACAAGTCCCTGACCGCCAATCCGCAGCTGGGCGAGATGCTGCAGAAGATGGGCGGTTCGGCCAACCTGCAGCTGTCCTTCTACGTGGCGATGATCGCCATCATGGGCACGGTGGTGGCCATCATGGCGGCCTCACTGCTGGCCCGGCTGCGCACCGAGGAGACCCGTGGCCACGCCGAACAACTGCTGGCGACGGCCACCAGTCGCTGGAGCCTGGCGCTCAGCCACCTGGTCCTCGCGCTCGTCGGCTCCTGCGTGGCCTTCCTGGCCGTCGGTGCGTCGATGCCGCTGGCGCAGGCACAGCACCAGGGCGAGTGGTCCCTGGTCGGCCAGTACCTGCGCACCTCCGCCGGCCTGCTGCCGGGCCTGGTCCTGGTCATCGGGATCGCGATGCTGCTGATCGGTTGGCTGCCCCGCCTGGGGTCACTGGTCTGGCTGGTGCTGGGCTGGACGATGTTCTGCACCTGGTTCGCCGTGCTCTTCGACCTGCCCGACTGGCTGGTGCGGCTGCAACCGTGGGGTCACCTGGCCCACCTGCCGCGCGACCCGATGGACTGGACGGCCTTCGCCGTCGAGTCCGCCCTGGCCGTCGTCCTGCTCCTGCTCGGGCTGGTGGGTTACCGCAGGCGCGGCATTCCCGCCTAGCGGTTGTGCTGGCGCACCTTCTCGCCCTTGGCCATCGCCTGGTCACGCAGGCTGGCCTGGAAGTCCAGCATCTTCTGGGTCAGCTCGGCGTCACCGGCGGCGATCATCCGGGCGGCCAGCAGGCCGGCATTGCGGGCATTGCCGATGCTCACCGTCGCGACGGGCACGCCAGCGGGCATCTGCACGATGCTGAGCAGCGAGTCCATCCCGTCCAGGTACTTCAGCGGCACCGGCACGCCGATCACCGGCAGCGGGGTCAGCGAGGCGAGCATGCCCGGCAGGTGGGCCGCTCCCCCAGCGCCGGCGATGATGCAGCGCAGGCCCCGGGTGTGGGCCTCACGGCCGTAGGTCACCATGTCCTCCGGCATCCGGTGGGCGCTGACCACGTCGGCCTCCCAGCCGATGCCGAACTCGTCCAGGGCTGCGGTGGCAGCCTCCATGGTGGGCCAGTCGGAGTCGGAACCCATCACGATCCCCACCACCGGCGACGGCCGATCGGCAGTGGGAAGGACGGTCAGCGGGGCGGGCACGTCGGCCCTGGTGCGGTCAGGCATCATGATCTCCCATCAGGTACCCGGCGGCATGCCGGGCGCGCTTGGTGACCTCGTCGAGGTCGTCGCCGAAGGCGGTGGCGTGGCCCACCTTGCGGCCCGGTTTGACGCCCTTTCCGTACAGGTGGACGCGCACCTTTCGGTCTCGGGCGTAGACGTGCTGCAGGGCTCCGGTGAGGTCCTCCTCGGTGCCGCCCAGCACATTGGTCATCACCACGTGGGGTTCGCGCAGGCCCGGATCGCCCAGGGGCAGGTCGAGCACGGCGCGGACGTGGTTCTCGAACTGGCTGGTGTGGGCCCCGTCGATGGTCCAGTGCGCGGTGTTGTGCGGGCGCATCGCCAGCTCGTTCACCACCACGGAGCCGTCGGTGCGCTGCATCAGCTCGACGGCCAGCAGGCCCACGACGCCCAGCTCCCCGGCGATCCGCAGCGCCAGCTGCTGCAATTCGCTGGCCTGGGCCTCGTCCAGCTCGGGGGCGGGGCTGATGGTCTCGGTGCAGATGCCGCCGGTCTGGACCGTCTCGGTGACGGGATAGGCGACGGCCTGTCCCTCGGGCGAGCGGGCCACCACGCAGGACAGTTCGCGACGGAAGTCGACGAACTCCTCCGCGACGATCACGACGCCCTCGCGGCTGATGGTGCCGCCGTCGACGGTGCTGCCCGCCCGGGAGATCACCTCGAAGGGTTCGGCCGCATCCTGCGGGCCGTCGATCTTCCAGACGCCCTTTCCGTCGTAGCCGCCGCGGGAGATCTTGGCGATCACCGGCCAGCCGATGCGATCGCCGAAGGCCACCAGGTCGGCCTGTTCCCGGCAGATCTGGAAGGTGGGGTTGGGAGCACCCAGCTCCGCCATCCGCTGACGCATCACGGCCTTGTCCTGGGCGTGCACCAGCGCGTCGGGGCCGGGCCGCACGGCGACGCCCTCGGCCTCGACGGCGCGCAGCAGGTCCACCGGCACGTGCTCGTGATCGAAGGTGATCACGTCGCAGCCGCGGGCGAAGTCCAGCAGTTCGTCGTGGTTGGTGTAGTCCCCGACGCTCACGTCGCGCACCACCTGCGCGGCCGAGACGTCGGGGCCCTCGGCGAGCAGCCGGACGCGGATTCCCAGCCCGATCGAGGCCTGGTGCATCATGCGCGCCAGCTGCCCTCCGCCAATGATGCCAATGGTGTAGGGACGAGTCACGGGAGCGAGACTATCGTGCCCCAGCGGCCAACTACGCTGGCAGTCATGGCCCGTAGACCACCACGCACCCCGAGGCACATCGGCTCCGACGAGCAGGTGGTGCGTCGCATGCACACCCACCTGAAGGCCCTGCTGTGGCCCGCCCTGGCACTGGTGTTGATCGCCGTCGGGCTGGGAACGGCCCTTGCGATGATGCCGGTGGAGGCCGAACCGTGGGGTCCGTGGGCCGTGCTGGCGCTGGCTGGTCTGCTCTTCCTGGCGCTGTGCCTGCTCCCCGTGCTGCGGTGGTGGTCGAACACCTGGACCCTCACCACGCGACGGCTGATCCACCGGCAGGGCATCCTCACCCGCACCAGTCACGACCTGCCGTTGACCCGCATCAATGACATCGCCAGCGAGCGCGGCCTGATCGACCGCCTGCTGGGCTGTGGCACCCTGAAACTCACCACCGCGGCAGAGGATCCGGTGTGGATGAGGGACGTGCCCCACGTGGAGGACGTGCACGTACTGCTCTCGGAGCTGATCTTCAGCACCCCCGCACCGGGGACGCAGGACCCCTACCTGCAGGAATACCTCGACTGACCCCTAGGGCTGGGGGCGCAGGTGGAAGACGTCTCCCGCGCTGAAGGCCTGCAGGCCCTGCTCGGTGCGCACCACCAGGCGTCCGAACTCGTCAACCCGCTCCCCCATGCCGTGCACGGTGGTGGTGGAGTCCAGCATCACCCGCAGGGGCCGGCCGATGGAGTCACAGCGCTGCTCGTAGTCGTCGTGCAGCTCGCCGCGGCGCTCCCACCCCTCGAAGAGGCGCGCGAACTCGGTGAGGATCGCCCCCAGCACCTCCGCCTTGTCGACCGGCAGGCCGGCCAGGGCCAACGACGTCGCGGTGGGCACGGGGAGCTCGTCCTGCGACAGCGAGAGGTTCAGCCCCATCCCGACCACTGCGGCAGCACCGTGGAGCGAGTCGATGCGCTCCGAGAGGATGCCGCACACCTTGCGGCCGTCCACCAGGACGTCATTGGGCCACTTCAGCTCCACTCGCCCCGGGGCCGCTCCGGTGGCTCGTTCGATGCCGGTGGCCACCGCAACCCCTGCCAGCAGCGAGAGCCAGCCCCAGTCCTGCGGCGGGCGGGTGGGACGCAGCAGCACCGAATAGGCCACCGCAGCCCCGGCCGGTGTCTCCCAGCGACGCTCGAAGCGGCCCCGCCCCGCCGTCTGCTCCTCGCTGACCAGCACCGTGCCCGTCTCGGCCGTCGCCCTGGCCAGCGCCGCCAGATCGGCATTGGTGCTGCCGGTGCTGGGCACCCAGCGAACCTCGCGCCACAGCGCCACCGGGGCGAGCAGACTTCGCAGACGGGCAAGGTCGAGCGGATCGGTGGCTGTCATGGCGGAAACGCTAGTCCCGAGGGATGGAATTGCCCAATGACCCGGTGCGGGCAGGCCCATTTCCCGCTAGGGTCGCCTCATGGAGATCGACATCCACACCACCGCTGGAAAGATCGCCGATCTGGGTCGCCGCATTGACGCCGCTGTCAATGCCGCATCGCCCGCGGCCGTCGAGAAGCAGCATGCCAAGGGCAAGATGACAGCTCGCGAGCGCGTGCTCGCGTTGCTCGACGAGGGAACCTTCGCCGAGCTGGACGAGTTCTCTCGTCACCGTTCCACGGCCTTCGGCCTGGAGAAGAAGCGACCGTACGGCGATGGTGTCATCGTCGGCATGGGTGCCATCAATGGCCGCCCGGTCTGTGTCTTCAGCCAGGACGTCGCCATCTTCGGCGGCGCGCTCGGCCAGGTCTACGGCGAGAAGATCGTCAAGATCATCGACTTCGCGATCAAGACCGGCGTGCCCCTGATCGGCATCAACGAGGGCGGCGGCGCCCGCATCCAGGAAGGCGTCGTCTCGCTGGGCCTGTACGGCGAGATCTTCCGCCGCAACACCCACGCGTCGGGCGTGATCCCGCAGATCAGCCTGATCATGGGCGCTGCGGCCGGTGGCCATGTCTACTCCCCCGCCCTGACCGACTTCACCATCATGGTCGACAAGACCTCCCAGATGTTCATCACCGGCCCGGCCGTCATCAAGACCGTCACCGGCGAGGACGTCAGCCTCGAGGAGCTGGGCGGCGCCCGCACCCACAACACCAAGTCGGGCAACTCGCACTACCTTGCCGCGGACGAGAACGACGCCCTGGAGTACGTGCGCGAGCTGCTCAGCTACCTGCCGCAGAACAACCTGGAGGATCCTCCCGTCTTCGACGAGGAGGAGGTCGACCTCACCATCACCGACCACGACCGCAAGCTCACCACGCTGATCCCGGACTCCCCGAACCAGCCCTATGACATGCGCGAGATCATCCGCACGGTGCTGGACGACGACGAGTTCCTCGAGGTGCACCCGCTCTTCGCGCAGAACATCATCTGTGGCTTCGGCCGCATCGAGGGTCGTTCGATCGGCGTCGTGGCCAACCAGCCGATGCAGTTCGCCGGCTGCCTGGACATCGACGCCTCCGAGAAGGCCGCTCGTTTCGTGCGCACCTGCGACTGCTTCAACATCCCGGTGCTGACCTTCGTCGACACCCCGGGCTTCCTGCCCGGCGTGGACCAGGAGCACCAGGGCATCATCCGTCGTGGCGCCAAGCTGATCTACGCCTACGCCGAGGCGACCGTGCCGCTGCTGACGGTCATCACCCGCAAGGCCTACGGCGGTGCCTACGACGTGATGGGCTCCAAGCACCTGGGCGCCGACATCAACTTGGCCTGGCCCACCGCGCAGATCGCCGTGATGGGTGCCGAGGGCGCGGTCGACATCCTCTACAAGAAGGAACTGGCCGCGATCGAGGACGAGCAGGCCAAGGCGGAACGCCGCAAGGAGCTCATCGACGACTACAACAATGAGCTGGCCAATCCGTACGTCGCCTCGGAGCGCGGCTACGTCGACCAGATCATCTACCCGCACGAGACCCGTGCGGAGGTCATCCGGGTGCTTCGCCTGCTGCGCACCAAGCGCGAGGTGCTGCCCCCGAAGAAGCACGGCAACATTCCGCTGTGACGGAGGCTGACTGATGAGCGAGAACGCAGAAGAGACCGCCGCCCCGGAGCCGATGCGCTTCGAGGTCACCGGTGGCAATCCCAGCGACGACGAGATGGCGGCGGTGCTGACCGTGTTGGCTGCCGCCCTGACTCCGACGGGGCCGGCCAAGGAGACCGACGACCGTCCGCTGGCCGGTGGCTGGAAGTCCTACCAGCGCGTCATCCGTCGCATGCCGCCGCCCGGCCGGGCCGCCTGGCAGTACAGCGCACGCCCGTGATCTGACCCATTTCTTCAGCTCCCGCCCAGCCCCGGCTGGCGGGAGCTGAAGCATGTCCGCCCTCAGACGAAATTCCGCCCCCGCCGACTGGCGATGTGCCAGTGTTGTGGGTGCAACCTTGGAAAGGATCCATGAACATGAGCATTCTGAACGACATCCTCGCAGCCCTGCCGATCGACCAGCTCGCCCGAGAACTCGGCGAGGAGCCCGCCGCCGTCGAGAAGGCCGCTGCGCCCGCGGTCACCAGCATCCTGGGTGGCCTGACGCAGAATGCGCAGAACCCCGATGGCGAGCTCTCGCTGGCCGAGGCACTGCAGCAGCACCAGGACAAGGATCTGGTGGGGGCAGACCAGCCGGTCAAGCTGGAGGCCGTGGACACCAATGATGGTGAGAAGATCATCGGTCACGTCTTCGGCAATCAGACCGAGGGTGTCGCGCAGGCTCTGAGCGCCCAGGTGGGCGTCAGCGCACTGCTGGTGCAGAAGCTGCTGCCGATCCTGGCCCCGATCGTCCTGAACTACCTTGCGAAGCAGCTGGGTGGCAGCAACAGCGCCGCCGGCAACATCCTGGGCCAGGTGCTTGGCGGTGCGGGCCAGCAGGCCGGCGCTGGCGCCAATTCCGGCGTGCTGGGTGGCGTGCTGTCGCAGGTGCTCGGCAGCGTGCTGGGCGGCAATGCCGCTCCGGCCAACAATCCCTTCGATCCCGCCACTGCGCAGCAGACGACGCAGCAGGCCCAGTCGAACGGTGGCGACATCGTCAGCCAGATCCTGGGTGGTCTGCTCGGCAAGAAGTGAGTCGGTAGACGGCAAGAAGCACACGCCCCCAGCCCCTAGGCTGGGGGCGTGTTCTTCATCCTCGCCAGTTCCTCCCCCGCCCGTCTCCAGACCCTGCGCAATGCCGGCATCGATCCCCTGGTGATCAAGCCCGAAGTCAACGAGTCGACCGTCACCGCCCCCGGTCCGGCCTCACTGACCGCCGAGCTGGCGCGAGCCAAGGCCCTGGACGTGGCCGAGCGCATCGGCAATCCCGAACCGTGGTGCCTGGTGGCCTGCGACTCGATGCTGGAACTCGACCAGCGGGCCTGGGGCAAGCCCGCAGATGCGGAAGCCGCCACCGAGCTGTGGGAGCGGATGCGTGGCCGGGCCGCACTGCTGCACACCGGTCACCACGTCATCGTCAAGGACGACAAGGGACTCCGCGAGGTCAACCGGGTTGCCACCACCATCGTCAAGTTCGCCGACCTGACCGGTGAGGAGATCGCCGCCTACGTCGCCACCCAGGAGCCGGTGCGAGTTGCCGGGGCCTTCGCCATCGACGGTCTGGGCGGGGCCTTCATCACCCGCATCGACGGCGACCCCTACAACGTGGTCGGCATCTCGCTTCCGCTGGTGCGCCAGATGCTGCTCGACCTGGGCATCAAGTGGCACACCCTGTGGAACCGGGAGACCAACGCACGCTGACGGGGTTCAGCTGCGCTTGTGGGCCATCCCCCGCACGATCGCGTCGCCGATGGACTGGATCAGCTGGACGATGATGATCAGCACGACCACCGAGACCAGCAGCACCGGCGTGTTGAAGCGCTGGTAGCCGTACTTGATGGCGAAGTCACCAACGCCACCACCACCGATCGTGCCGGCCATCGCCGAGTAGCCGATCAGCATCACCAGGGTGAGGGTGGCCCCGGAGACCAGAGGCGCCATGGCCTCGGGAAGCAGCACCTTGCGCACGATCTGCCAGGTGCTCGCCCCCATCACCTGGGCGGCCTCGATCTTGCCGACCGCCACCTCACGCAGGGCCGATTCCACGACGCGCCCGAAGAAGGGGATCGCGCCGATCGCCAGTGGCACCACGGCGGCCGTCGGGCCGTAGGCAGTGCCCACCACCAGACGGGTCACCGGGATGACGGCGATCAGGAGGATGAGGAAGGGCAGCGACCGGAAGATGTTCACCAGCCCGCCGAAGATCTGGTTGAAGGCACGATTGGGCCGCAGGCCGTCGGGGGCCGTCAACCGCAACAGCACCCCCGTCACGGTGCCCAGCACCACGGTGATCAGGAAGCTGAGCAGCACCATCCAGGCGGTCTCCCCCAGGGCTGCCCACAGCTCGGGCAGTGATTCGGCAATGGTCGTCTTGTTCATCGGCTCACCGTCACTCCGTGCTCATGGAACCAGTTGCTGATCACGGCGTCATCGACGGCGCCATGGGGATGGTCGAAGCTGACCCGCAGCCGGCCCACCTTGCGCCCCGCGATCTGCTCCACCGAGCCGCCCAGGATCGAGACGTCGATCCCGGTCTCGCGCGTGAAGTGGCTCAGGACCGGATCGCTGATGCCCTGGTTGACGAAGCTGAGCAGCTGCGAGGGACCGGTCAACTCCTCGTTGGCCCGGCCCAGCGGGATCAGCTGGTCGGCGATCCGACTGTTGGGATCGGCCACCAGGTTGAGCAGGTCACCCTGCTCCACCACGCGACCATCTTCCATCAGGGCAGCCGCATCGCAGATGCGCCGCACGACGTCCGACTCGTGGGTGATGAGCAGCACCGTGAGACCCATCCGGTCTCGCAGGCTCTTGACCAGGTCAAGGATCTGCTCGGTTGTGGTCGGATCGAGCGCGCTGGTGGCCTCGTCCATCAGCAGCACCTGCGGATCGGTGGCCAGGGCACGGGCGATTCCCACCCGCTGCTTCTGGCCGCCCGACAGCTGTGAGGGGTAGGCGCCGGCCTTGTCCGGCAGCCCGACCAACTCCAACAGTTCGCCCACCTTCGGCCCGATGGTGTCCTTGGCGGCACCGGCCAGCTCCAGGCCGAAGGCCACATTGCCGGCCACGGTGCGCGAACCCAGCAGGTTGAAGTGCTGGAAGATGGTGCCCATCTGGCGTCGCGCGGAACGCAACTGCTGATTGGACAGCGTCGACCAGTTGGTGCCGTTGACGGTGATGGTGCCGCTGCTCACCGGCTCCAGGTGGTTCAGGCAGCGCAACAAGGTGGTCTTGCCAGCGCCGGAGCGGCCCAGGATCCCGAAGATCTGCCCCTTGCGCACCGTGAGATTGACGTCGTCCAGGGCCACGACGGGCGCGGCATTGCGGCCCCGCCCGTCGTAGACCTTGCAGACCTGGGAGAACTCGATCATGGAATCACTTTCCGGCAGGCAGGACGGAGCCCTCGAAGTTGCTGTCGATCCAGTCCTGGATCTCGGGGCTCTGCAGTGCCTCGGCCAGCTTCTGCACGCGCGGATCGTCCTTCTTGCTGGAGTTGACCACCAGCACATTGGTGTACGGGTTGTCGGTGGCGCTCTCCAGGGCCAGCGAGTCGGTCTTGGGCTTGAGGCCCGCCTCCAGGGCGTAGTTGCCGTTGATCACGCTGAGGTCCACCTTGGCGTCGTCGAGGGTCGCGGCCAGCTGGGGACGATCGATCTGGATGAACTCGATCTTCTTCGGGTTGTTGGTGATGTTCTTGGTGGTGATCTGCGAGTAGTCGACGTTCGCGTCGGTGGGCTTGACGTCGAGCGTGAGCAGTTCTGCCTGCTGCAGCAGGAAGAGGGCACGCACCAGGTTCGACGGGTCGGCGGGAATGGCGATGGTGGCACCGTTGGGCACCTGCTTGAGGTCCTTGACCTTCTTCGAGTACAGGCCCAGCGGCTCGATGTGGCCCTTGGCCACGGCGGTCAGGTCGTCCACGCCCTTCTGCGACTTCCAGGTGTCCAGGTAGGGGACGTGCTGGAAGTAGTTGGCGTCCACGTCACCGCTTTGCACCAGCTGGTTGGCGTCGATGTCACCGACGATGCTCTTGATCTCGATCTTGGTGTCGCCCAGCAGCCCCAGCTTCTCGGTCTGCTCCAGGATCTCACCGTGCGGGGTGGCATCGGCCAGGATCACCAACGGCTTGTCGGCATCGGAGCCGGCGCCTGCGCCGCAGCCCGCCAATCCCAGGGTGAGCACGGCCAGCAGGCCGGCCAGGATGGTGCGAAGAGTCTTGTTCATGATGGTCTTTCGTGACTGGCCCACTGCTGGGCACGCGGTTCGGAAGAAGTCTTACCCATTGCCTGACAACACCGCCGGGAGCTGTGCTCGACCGGGCCCACCCCTGCTGGGACGAGATTCTGAAGGCGTTGTCAGCCGAACATTCGGCGCATCATGCAGGCACACACGATGACGGGCATGATGTGGCCCGTCATGATCTCGCGCTTGCATGGCATGGCAAAGAATCTAGCGTGAGTGGGCACCGGGCACCAATCCAGTCCGTCAGGCGGGACCCTGCTGATGACGCAGGGTGAGGGCACATGTCTTCTGGGAGCAAGTGAAGGCGCCCTGCCACTCGCCACCGTGGAAGAGCGCCGCGTCGTCGGAACTGGCGTCCAGGCGCCAGTCCGGTGGCAGGTTGGCCCGGAACCACGACACCATCAGCTGGCGCTGCCCGGTCGGCAATGTGATCGTGACCACGTTGGGCTGGTCGATCCTGCTGGTCACCATGATTTCTCGTGGCAGGGACAGGTCTTCGGGGCCGTGACGAAACATCATCTCGCGAAGCGTCACTCCCCCCGTCGGCACGGCGGCATCGGGCCGCGGCATGCTGCTCGTGGTGCTCGCGCTGGGAGCACCAGCGGAACACCCGGCCAGGACCAGAACGGCCAGGGCTCCGCCCACCAGGCGCCTCATGCGTCACCTCCCGGGAACTCGGCTGCGACGCGCGCGAGCTGGGCCATCCATGCTGGCCCGTGGCGCTGCAGGTCTTCGTGGGGCCCGGTCAGCGCGTGCAGGATCAACCCGTCCATGGCGGCGACGGTCATACGGGCGGCCACTTGCGGCTCGGTGGCCCCGTGGGCAGCAAGGTGCCCCGCGGCCATGTCCACGAATCCCTGCCGCCACCGGGCGATCGCCTCGCACAGTTCGGGGCGACGGGAGGCGTACAGGAACAGTTCGAAGCGCGCGCGTTCCGCTTCAGGGTCCGACAGGAAACGGGTCGTCATCGCCCGCATGGCCTCGTCCTGGGTCGGCTCGTCCGTGACGTGCTCCAGGACGGCGCCACCCGAGTGGGCCATGTGCTCCAACACGGCCGCCAACAGCTCTTCGCGAGTACCGAAGTGGTACCGGGTGGAGCCACGAGCGACCCCGGCCTGCTCCTCGACGCTGCGATGGGTGACCGACTGCACGCCGGTGGCGCCGAGCAGGCGCACGGCCGCCTCCAGCAGCCTCTCCCTCGTCGTGCTTGATCCATCCACCCCCACAGGCTAGCCTTTCGACAACCGTCGACTTGCGACATTTGTCGAAACGGAGGCAGTGATGCCCACCAACCCCCTGCTCCGCCTGGCCCGCCGAGGATGGCTCACCCCGATGCTCGAGCTCGGCCGATTGGGATCATCGGCCTATCGGGTCGCCTTCCGTGGGGCCGGCCTGGAGTCCGGCCTGCTGCGCGAAATCGACCGCGGGCCCCGCAAGCCTGCCGAGCTGGCAACGCGCCTTGACCTGCAGCCAGACATGATCGATGGCCTTGCGTCGTGGCTCGACGCGGGCGTCGCCTGCGGAGACCTGCGCCGCGACGACCAGGGCCGCTACGGGATCCGACGACGGTCGCTGCGGAAGCTGCTGACGCCAGCCAACGACCCGGTGGCGGCCTTCACCCAAGAGATGGCGACCTTGCACCACCGACTGCTGACCGAGACGCCGCGGCGGCTGGCGAGCGGTGAGCGCTTTGGCATCGCCGAGGCCGATCCGGCGGTGATCGCCCGCAGCTCACGCATGAGCGAGCCGTGGATCACGACGGCATTGGAACGTTTCGTGCCCACCTCCGCGCCGGTGCGACTGCTGGAGGTGGGGTGCGGTTCCGGCGCCCACATCCGCACGGCGGCACGGCTCAACCCACAGCTGACCGCAGTCGGGCTGGAACTGCAGGAGCCGGCGGCACAGTTGGCGCAGGACAATATCTCCGACTGGGGCCTGTCCGACAGGGTGGACATTGCCGTCGGGGACATCCGCGAGCGCAAGCCCGACGCCGCCGCGGACCTGGTGACGCTGCACCAGAACATCTACTACTTCCCCGAACAGGACCAGGTGCGGCTCTTCGAGCACCTGGCGGGCTTCCTGGCGCCGGGCGGGACGCTGCTGGTCACCACCATGGTGCGCACCGGCAAGCTCTCGTCGGCGACGCTGGACCTGTGGGGCGCCATGACCGAGGGTTGCTCGCGCCTGCCCGTCCCCGACGAACTCGTCGCGCGGATGCGCGAGGCAGGGCTGCGGGACGCGCGGGCCGTGAAGCTGGGTTCCGACGGGCTGTATCGTGCTTTCGCGGCAAGACCATAACCCCTTGTGAATCCACACAACCAGATGTATGATTAGAACACTTGATCGACGATGATCCTTGGGGGTTCGAGATGCACCAGGAGTCCTTGCCGGACACCGCTGTCGATGTCATCGAGGCCATGCGCACCCAGCGTGAGGCGGTGCGGATCGCGCAGGCCCGGGAGTTCGAACTCGCCGCGCACTTCGCCGACCTGTACTCCACAGTGGATGACGATTCGACACTGCCCGGGCACGAGAAGCTGGTGCAGGTCGGTTCGGACGGCACTCCCGCGGTGGCAGAGCATTGCGCCCTGGAGCTCGCCGCCGCGTTGCACCTGCGCAAGGCCGACGCCACCCTGCTGATCGCCCACGCCCTCGACGTGCGCCACCGCCTCCCCAACCTGTGGCGACGCACCCTCGCCGGAAAGGTTCCCGTCTGGCAGGCCCGCAAGATCGCCACCCACACAACAGAGTTGGATGCCCATCACGCCGGCCTGGTCGACCTTGTCCTCAGCCGGCAGATGCCCGGTATGGCCTGGCGTCGGATAGAGAACCTCGTCGAAGGCCTGGTGCTGGAGCACCTGGAACCCGAAGCTGCCGAGGCCAGGCGCTGCGAGGCACTGGATCGACGCGGACTGTGGGTCGAACAGTCCCACGCCGGTGTCGCCACCGTGCATGCCGTCGTCAACGCCGCCGACGCGATCCTGCTCGACGCACAGGTCGACCGGCTCGCACGCATCCTTCTCCACGGCGGCGACACCACCGGTGAGGATGCCCGACGCTCCCGGGCCCTCGGCTTGCTCGCCGCCCCCGCCCTCGCCCTCGACCTGATCCAGGCCGACGTCCAGGACCAGCTGCCCACCGGGGATGCCCTCGAGCAGCTGTGCGACCGCCACGGGCATGCCGGGCACACCTGCGGTCAGGTGTCAGTCGAGCCCGACAAGCTCCTGCCCACGGCGCAGCTCGTGGTGCACCTCACCGACACCACGCTGGCCGAGCGCGACGGCACCGGTCTGGTGCGTGCAGAGGGACTCAAGCCCTTGCTGCTGGACTGGCTCACCGACGCCCTCGGCGCCCACCACCGCATCACGGTGCGGCCCGTGATCGACCAGAACCACCACGTCGCCTCCGACGCCTACGAATGCCCCGCGACCATGCGAGAGGCCGTCGAACTCAGGAATCCCGTGGAGGTCTTCCCGTGGTCCACCCGACGATCCAAGGGCCTCGACCTCGACCACACCATCCCCTGGGCCCCTCGACAAGCGCGAGGACCGGGAAGGGCGGGCGGCCCGACCCACCCGGACAACCTCGGACCCCTCACCCGCAGCGTCCACCGCGCCAAGACCCACGCCGGCTGGCACTTGCACCAACCCCTGCCCGGCATCTATCTGTGGCAATCACCGCTGGGCTATCGCTACCTGGTCACTCCGAGCCGAACACTCGACCTCGGACGTCCCGACACGCCCCGAGTACTTCACGGACAGCACCTACCCGCTGCCGCCTAGGGTGGATCCATGACCGCAAGCACCCACGACACCCGTCCCGTCGCCCTGGTCACCGGAGCCACCCGAGGGATCGGCCTGGCCATCGCGCAACGCCTGGGCGACACGCACCACATCCTGGTGGGCGGCCGTGATGCCCAAGCCGTGCAGGCCGTCGTCGACGAGCTGCCCAGTGCGGCCGGCTTCGTGTGTGACCTGACCGACGAGGCAGCTGTCAGCGCCGCCACCCAGACGATCGAGCGCCTCGACCTGCTCATCCACTCTGCCGGCATCGCCCGGTCGACCACCGTCGAACAGGCCACCCGCGAACAGTGGCGCGAGATCTTCGAGGTCAACGTCGTGGCGGTGGCCGACCTGACCCGACGCCTGCTCCCCCAGCTGCGCGCCAACCAGGGTCAGGTCATCACCATCAACTCCGGATCCGGCTTCCACTCCGGCCCGGGGGGAGCGCTCTACTCCGGTTCGAAGTTCGCGCTGCGCGCCTTCACCGATGCCTTGCGCGAAGAGGAACGTGGAGCGGTGCGGGTCAGCTCGATCCATCCCGGCCGGGTGGACACCGACATGCAGGTGGAACTGCAACAACAGGCCGGACGCCCCTATGTGGCCAGCGAACACCTGCGCCCCGGATCCGTCGCAGAGGCAGTGGCCTTGGCGGTCTTCGCCAGCCCCGAGGCGATGGTGGAGCAGGTGAGCGTGCGCCCCGTCTTCAAGGCCTGAGGGCTTCAAGGCCTGACAGCGCCTACTCGAAGGCCGCGCGCCTCGCGGCGCGCCGCAAGATCCGTAGCATCGCCGGCCCCAGCAAGGCGATCAGCGCCACATTGCTGAGCGCCCGCCCCGCATTCCAGGCCATCGAGGTGGCCATGTTGTAGAGCACGAAACGGTGCAGGTTCTCCGCTGGCGGCGCCCCGGGCTGGAAGGACAGCTCCGAGGCATTGCCCAGTGCGAAGGGCCAGAAGGCGAAGTCCATCAGCCAGCCATAGCCAAAGCCCGCGACGAAGCCGTAGCCGGCCAGCAGGGCGACCTCCCACCAGCCGCGTGCCCGCGGCAACAGCCCCGCCCCAAGGCCGACGAAACCGGCCGCCAGCATCTGGAAGGGAAGCCAAGGGCCCACCCCCGAGGTGAGCAGGGCGGAGGCGAACAAGGTGGTGTTGCCCAGCACGAATCCGAAACCGGGGCCGAAGACGCGCCCGGCAATGATGATCAGGAAGAAGATCGCCTCCAGACCGGCAGTGCCAGCCCCCAAGGGCCGCACCGCTGCCCCGACCGCCGAGAGCACCCCCAGCAGGGCCAAGGCCTTCACGTCCAGGTCATTGCCGCTGATCTCCACCATGACCAGGGCGATCACGACGGGCAGGATCAGCGCGAAGACCAAGGGGGTCTGCTGGCCTCCCGACATCCCGGCCCCGGGCTGCCACAGCAGCGGCCAGCAGAAGGCCATCACCGACATCACCGCCACCACCGTCAGCATCACCGCCGAACGGAGCGAGACACGCACCACATTGGGGCGACGCGAATACCGCTCAGACACGCGCCACCTCGGTCGCTGCGGGGGTGGAGACCATCAGCTCGTCGACGGTCAGCACGTCGCTGGGGTGGAAGACCTTGCTCACCTGCGGCGCGAAGGTGGGAGAACTCGTGCACACCTCCCGGGTCGGTCCATCGGCGACGACGTCACCGTCGGCCATCACGATGGTGCGGTCGGTGGCCGCCGCGGCGAACTCCACGTCGTGCGTGCTCACCAGGACGCAACTGCCGCCCGCGGCAAGCCTGGTGAGGATGCGTCGCAGCTGGTCCTTCATGGCATAGTCCAGGCCCCTGGTGGGCTCGTCCAGCAGCACCAGCACGGGGCGGGCCGCCAACTGGATCGCCAGCACCAGGGCCAAGCGCTGGCCCTCGGACAGGTCGCGTGGATGACGCTCCGGGTCCAGGTCGGCACCGAGCTCACGCAGGATCGCCGCCGTGGTGCCCGCGGTAGAGTCGGTCTCCCGATCGGCTTGGGCACACTCCTGGGCCACGGTCGGCAGATAGAGCAGGTCGACGGCCTCCTGCGGCACCAGGCTGACCACCTCGCGCGCCCGCTGGGCAGCAACCTCACGCGGGTCGATGCCTTGGACGTCGATCTGCCCCGTGCTGGCCGCCGCACCTTGCAGGGCCCACAGCAACGACGACTTGCCCGCCCCGTTGCGGCCCATGACGGCGGTGATCGTGCCCGCCCGCAGGCTCAAGGACACGTCGGCCACGGCCTGGACGTCGCCGTAGCTGACCCCCAGCTGCTCGACGCGCGCCACCTCGGCACCACCCGCCACCACCAACTCGCGGCTTGCGCTTGCTGCGCTCACCGTGACGCGCTCGCGCTGCACCCGGCGACGGGCATCGCGCACGCTGAGCGGTACTTCCGACCACCCCAGGCGGCGTGCCAGCGCGCTCAGTGGAGGCACCACGTCGGCACGCGCCAGCACCTGACCGGCGGGCCCGTGCTCGACGCTGCCGTCCCCCGGCAGCCACAACACCGAGTCGGCCACGTGCATCACGCGTTCCAGCCGGTGCTCGGCCAGCACGACGGTGAGCCCCACTTCGTAGACCAGCGTGGTGATCGCCGAGAGCACGTCCTGGGCGGCGGTGGGGTCCAGCGCACTGGTGGGTT
Organism: Luteococcus struthionis; assembly: GCF_048595755.1. Lineage (GTDB taxonomy): Bacteria > Actinomycetota > Actinomycetes > Propionibacteriales > Propionibacteriaceae > Luteococcus. The sequence goes on along the minus strand of NZ_CP184360.1, from coordinate 2,208,897 downwards.
CGTCCAGCACCACCACGCGAGGTTGCGCCGCCAGCACGGCGGCGATGGCCACCCGCTGCTGCTGGCCTCCAGAAAGCTGGGTGAGGGCCCGGCGACGCAGCCCGGCGATGCCCATGATGTCCAGCGTCTCCTCCACCCGCTTGCGCATCGCCGACGGAGACAGCCCCAGCTGCTCCATGCCGTAGGCGACCTCGTCCTCCACCCGATCGGTCACGAACCCCGCCAACGGGTTCTGCCCCACATATCCGACGGCCTCGGCAAGATCCCGCGGCCGGTGCGTCCGGGTGGAGCGGCCCTCGACGCGCACGTCACCGGCCAGATGGCTGCCGCTGAAATGCGGCACCAGTCCGTTGATGGCGCCCAACAGGGTCGACTTGCCGGTACCGGTGCGGCCCACCACCAGGCACAGGTCCCCGTCGGGGATCACGAAGCTGGCCCCCGCCAGCGTCGGGGTCTTGGCCCCGGCGTGACGAATGGAGACGTCGTCGAACTCGATCACAGCTCATCCTCCGGCGGTGGCGGGGTGGTCAACAGGGGTGAGCCGACGGCCAGCAGCAGGGGCAGCACCAGGAGATGGAGTTGCGGCCACTGGGGTGGCGAGGCCGCGGGGCTGGCGATGCCGGGCTCCACCGCCACCAGGACGACCGCCGCGATGACGGCAATCACGCCGGCCAGCAGGAGCGTCCATTCGGGCAGGCCCCAGGCATCGGGGCGGTACCGGGTCACGGCCAGCCGACGCCCGGAGACCCGGATGCCCGCCACGGCCAGGCCCACGCCGCCCAGCAGACAGAGCCACGACCATGGCGACGAGCCGGGCACCCCCAGTAGCAGGAAGGTGCCGTAGGTGATCAGCACCATCGCCCCCATCAGGGCCGCCGTGGTTCCGGCACCCACCGGGCGTTGCCGATGGGTACGGCCGTAGCCTCGGGCCTCCATGCCGGCGGCCAGCAGCAGCGATCGATCGATGGCGTCCTCCAGCACGGGCACCACCACCGCGCCCAGCCCGCGCAGACCGGTGCCACCGCCGCGCAGCCGCCGCGCACGCCGCACGCGCTGCACGCTCTCCACCAGCTGGGGCGCGACGCTCAGGGCCACCACCAGGGCGACGCTCAGTTCGTACAGGGCCGGGGGGATCGAGCGCAATGCACGTTTGGGGTTGGCCAGCGAGTTGGCCGCCCCGACGCACAACAGGATCGCCACCAAGCGCAGCGAGTCGTAGAGGGTGTAGAGCAAGCCGTCCAGGGTGACCGGGCCGCCCAGCCGGATGCCGGCCGCCCAGCCGGGCAACTGCAGCTGGGGAAGCGTGAACAGCACCGTGCCCGAGCGGTTGACACCCATCACGACCTGGAAGAACATCCGGATGCCCAGCACCACCAGGGCCAGGGTGAGGTAGGCACCCGTCGAACGTGCCCAGGGCGCATTGCTGCGACGCTCCAGCACCACGATCCAGACCAGCACGGTGGACATCACCACCAGCAGCGGGTTGTGGACCAGGCTGATGGCCACGGCGCAGCCCAGCGCCCAGGACCACCACCCCAACGGATGCACCACCCGGGTGCGTCGGACCCGGGCGGCTGTCTGCGCACCGACTGTCTCCACGGCGGCAGCCGGTGTGGGAGGGCAAGGACGTCGCGCAACGACCGATCGGGTCATGGGCTGTCCTTCCTCGTCCCCGCGAACCGCGACGGGGCGTGATGAATCCTGGTTTCGCTGCAGGCCAGGCATTCCGACTTCGACGAGGGTCGTCACGGCTGCGGGTCAGTTCCGGACTTGCACCGGATTCCCCTGGCTGCAGGCTCCCAAACTACTCCACTGCCTCGTCAGTCACCCAAGAAGTCCTTGGCGGCCTGGACGCCGAGCAGCACCTCGGGCGGGTTGCCCACGGCCACCCCGATGCGACGGCGCTGGATCTCGCTCATGGGTTTGGGCAGCGCGTCCAGGTCGAACCAACCGACCTCCACCGACTCGTCGTCTCCCACGTGGGCCTCGCCGGAGACCCACCGGGCACGGTAGGTGTGGTCCAGGTAGTCGTTCTGGTCCCCGTTGTCGTACTGCATCAGACCGGTCGGGCTCACCCAGACCAGGCGCTCGATCTCGATCTCGACGCCGGCCTCCTCCTTGGCCTCGCGCACCGCCGCCAGGTGGGGGTCCTCGCCCGGTTCGACGATGCCGCAGATGGGCGTCCACGCACCGTTGTCGGAGCGCTTGACGCACAGCACCTGGTCTCCGCGCGGGCCGGGACGCAGCACCACGGCCGTCGTTCCGGGCAGCCACAGCAGGGCATTTCCGATGTGCTTGCGCAGTTCCAGGATGAAGTCAGGTGTCGGCATGGCTCCCAGACTATGCGTGCGGGCCGTTCCACAGTGTGATTGGTTGCCCGCAGAGCTGACGATCTGGCTCCATTGCCCCTAGAATCCGAGGTGCAAGGCCATGTCCGTGGCCCGTTCAAGGAGGAACAGTGGGAAACCAGATCACCAAGGTGCTCGTGGCGAACCGCGGCGAGATCGCCGTGCGTGTGATTCGTGCCGCCGCCGATGCCGGAATCGGCAGCGTTGCGATCTACGCCGACAGCGACTCGGAGGCGCTCTTCGTCAAGCTGGCTGACGAGGCCTTCGCGCTGAACGGAGCCACCCCGGCCGAGACCTATCTCAACGTCGACAAGGTGCTGTCGATCGCCAAGCAGGCCGGTGCCGATGCCGTCCACCCCGGCTACGGCTTCCTGGCCGAGAATGCCGACTTCGCCCGCGCCGTCATCGATGCCGGCCTGATCTGGATCGGTCCCCCGCCGGAGGCCATCGAGAACCTCGGCGACAAGGTGAAGGCCCGCCACATCGCCCTCAAGGTGGGTGCCCCGCTGGTGCCCGGCACCCCGGACCCGGTGGCCGACGCCGACGAAGTCGTCGCCTTCGCGAAGGAACACGGACTCCCCATCGCCATCAAGGCCGCCTTCGGTGGCGGCGGTCGTGGCCTCAAGGTGGCCCGCACCATGGAAGAGGTGCCCGAGCTCTTCGAGTCGGCCACCCGCGAGGCCGTCACCGCCTTCGGGCGTGGCGAGTGCTTCGTCGAGCGCTACCTGGACAAGCCCCGCCACGTCGAGACCCAGTGCCTGGCCGACCAGCACGGCAATGTCGTGGTGGTCTCCACCCGCGACTGCTCGCTGCAGCGTCGTCACCAGAAGCTGGTCGAGGAGGCCCCCGCTCCCTTCCTCACGGACGAGCAGATCGAGCGCCTCTACGAGTCCTCCAAGGCCATCCTCAAGGAGGCTGGCTACGTGGGTGCCGGCACCTGCGAGTTCCTGGTCGCCCAGGACGGCCTGATCTCCTTCCTCGAGGTCAACACCCGCCTGCAGGTGGAGCACCCCGTCTCGGAGGAGGTCACCGACCTCGACCTGGTGCAGCAGATGTTCCGCATCGCCAATGGCGAGGAGCTCGGCTTCGACGATCCCGAGATCCGCGGCCACTCGATCGAGTTCCGCATCAATGCCGAGGACGCCGGCCGCAACTTCATGCCGGCTCCGGGCACCCTGACCCGTTGGCAGCCCGCCGGTGGCCCCGGCGTGCGCGTCGACGAGGGTTACCACGCCGGGATGACCGTCCCGGGTTCCTTCGACTCGCTGGTGGCCAAGGTCATCGTGACCGGCGTCAACCGTGACCACGCCATCACCCGCGCCCGCCGCGCTCTCAAGGAGATCGTGCTCGAGGGCATGCCCACCGTCATCCCCTTCCACCGCGCGGTGCTCGAGGATCCGGCCTTCGTGGCGGCCGACGGCAACTTCGGCGTCTACACCAACTGGATCGAGACCGCGGCCGATCTCAAGGTCGCCCCCTACAAGGGCGAGCTGGGCGAGGCCGAGGAGCACGTCGAGCCCAAGACCGTCGTCGTCGAGGTCAACGGTCGCCGCATGGAGGTCAAGCTGCCGGGCGACCTGGCCGTCGCCGCCAAGCCCGGTTCCGGCAAGGCCAAGCGCCCCACCAAGCGTGACCGCGGTGGCGCAAAGGCCAGCGAGGCCAGTGGCAACTCGGTGACCGCCCCGATGCAGGGCACCGTGGTGAAGTTGGCCGTCGAGCCCGGCCAGACGGTGGCCGAGGGTGACTTGGTGGTGGTCCTCGAGGCCATGAAGATGGAGAACCCGGTGACGGCGCACCGCTCCGGCGTCATCAAGGCCGTCAGCTGCGAGGTGGGCGCCACGGTCACCGCCGGCGCAGTCCTGGCCGAGATCGAGGATGCGGAGTGATCCACTGACCGAGTCTGTGAAGACTCCATGAATACTGCCGAGGCGGGCCCACACGGTTGGGCCCGCCTCGTGCATGCAGCACACTGGTAGCCATGTTCGAAATCCTGATGCTCCTGATGGTGGTGCTCACGGTTGCTGCCCTGTTCCAGTCGAGCCGGCAGCGCAAGGCCCTCGAGGCCCAGCAGACTGCCGAGCTGGAGGCAGCCCTGACCACCAGTCGGCGAGCCGCCGAGGAGGACGTCACCAAGTTCGGCGAGGAATTGCAGCGTCTGGATTCCCAGGTGGCCGGTCACCCGCTGGACCACGCCATGCGGCAGGACTATGAGCGCGCACTGGACGCCTACGACGACGCCAAGAAGTCCTTGGACGCCGTCACGCAGCCCGACGAGATCCGCCACGTCACCGAGATCCTGGAGGACGGGCGCTACGCCATCGCGTGCGTCAATGCACGGGTGGCCGGCGATCCCCTGCCGCAGAAGAGGCCGCCGTGTTTCTTCAACCCGGCCCACGGCCCCAGCAGCCAGAATGTCTCCTGGACCCCGCCCGGCGGGGCGCCGCGCGACATCCCCGCGTGCCCGGCCGATGCCGAACGGGTGCTGGCCGGCGCCGACCCCTACATCCGCACCGTGCAGGTGGGCGCCCAGCGCGTGCCCTACTGGCAGGGTGGCCCGGCCTACGCCCCGTGGGCGCAGGGCTACTACACCGGCTGGCAGGGCTCGAACCTCATTCGCGACATCGCGATCGGTTCCATGATCTTCCACGGCATGAGCGGCCTGCCGTACATGATGGACGGCATGGGCGACGGCCTGGGTGAGATGGGCGAGGGCGTCGGTGACATGTTCGGCGGCATCGGCGAGGGTTTCGAGTCCATCGGTGACGGCATCGGGGGCATGTTCGACGGGCTGGGAGACTTCCTCGGCGACTGACCCCGTGGTGGTTCGGGCGCGAGGACACGCAACGGGTGGTCGTCGTGAGCCACGGGCACCGGGGCAGCACTGGTGGACGGCGTGACGCGCCTGTCGGCTCGATCACGCCACGGCCCATGCTGTCTGGCCACCGCAGCCGGAGGGCCGACTTCCTGCTGCGGTGACCAGACGGATCAGACCTGCGTCTTGGACGGCTTCTCCGGGTGGTCGTGCAGGTGCAGCTGGCGTGCTGCCTCCGCAATCGACCCCGACATGGACGGATAGACCGTGAAGTCGTGGCTGAACTGGTCGACGGTGATCTTCTCCGCCACCGCCAGCGAGAGTGAGTGGATCAGCTCCGAGGCGTGCGGCGCGACGACCACGCCACCCACGATGATGCCGGTCACCGGCAGGCAGAAGACCTTCACGAAGCCCTCGTTGACGCCCTGCATCTTGGCCCTCGGGTTCCCGGCCAGCTGCAGCGTCTTGGTGCCGATCCGCAGGTCACCCTCGTCCACCTGCTTCTGCGTCATGCCGACGGTGGCGATCTCCGGGGCGGTGAAGACATTGGAGCTGACCGACTTGAGGTTCAGCGGGGCGACGGCATCGCCGAGCGCGTGCCACATGGCGATGCGGCCCTGCATGGCGGCCACGGAGGCCAGCGCGAAGACTCCGGTCACGTCACCGGCGGCGTAGACGGTGCGCTGCGAGGTGCGCGAGACCTTGTCGACGACGATGTGGCCGCTCTTGGAGAGCTCGATGCCGGCTTCCTCCAGGCCGATCCCCTGCGTGTTGGGGATGGAACCCACGGCCATCAGGCAGTGCGAACCGCGGATCTCGCGGCCATCCTCCAACGTGACGACGACCTCGTCGCCCTCACGACGGGCGGCATTGGCCCGGCACTCGCTCATGATCTCCATGCCGCGACGCTCGAAGACGTCCTGCAGCACGGCGGCGGCGTCCTGGTCCTCGCCCGGCAGCACCTGCGAGCGCGAGCTGACCAGCACCACGTCGACGCCCAACGCGTCATAGGCATTGGCGAACTCGGCACCGGTGACTCCCGAGCCGACCACGATCAGCTTCTCGGGAAGCTCGGTGAGGTTGTAGACCTGCTTCCAGTTCAGGATGCGTTCGCCGTCACACTTGGCGGTCTCCAGCTCACGCGGCGTGGTGCCGGTGGCCAGCAGGATGATGTCGGTCTCGATGCGCTGCTCGCCCTGCTCCCCCACGATCACCACCGTGGTCGGGCCGTCCAGCCGCGCCTCCGCCTGGATGTACTCCACGCCTGCGCGCTCCAGCTGCGCGGCGATCGACTCCGACTGGGCCCGGGCCAGGTCCAGCACGCGCCGGTTCACCTGCTCCAGGTCGACCTCCACCGACGACGCGATGCTGTCGTCCTCTCCGGAGGCGGTGACCTTCAGCCCGAGCTCTCCCGCCCGCTCGATGGTGGTCATCACCTCCGATGTGGCGATGAGGGTCTTCGAGGGGACGCAGTCGGTGAGCACGGCGGCGCCGCCGAGCCCAGTGCGTTCCACGAGAGTCACCTCCGCGCCGAGTTGGGCCGCCACAAGGGCAGCTTCGTAGCCTCCGGGGCCTCCACCAATGATCACGACTCTGGTCACGTGGGTCATTCTTCCAGACTTCTGGCCCGGCCCCTATTGTTTGACAGGTGAACACCATCGACTTCGCCGATCCTTCCGCGGCAGCAGCCACGGCCGCCGACCATGTTCGTCGCACACTCCTTGCACCAGCAGGGATCGAGGGCATCGACCTGGCCCTGGTGCTGGGCTCTGGCTGGAACCAGGGCGTCGAGGAGTTGGGCGAGGAGATCGCCAGCGTGCCGCTCGACGAGGTGCCCGGCTTCAGCAAGCCCGTCGTCCAGGGGCACGGCGGTGCGCTGCGGCTGGCCCGCACCCCCAATGGCAAGGTGGCCATGGTGCTGACCGGCCGTACCCATTTTTACGAGGGTCGCGGGGTGGCGCCCGTCGTGCACGGAGTGCGCACCGCCGCCGCGCTGGGTGCCACCATGCTGGTGCTGACCAATGGCTGCGGTGGCCTGGATCCTGCCTGGGCTCCCGGAACCGCGGTCCTGATCGCGGACCACATCAACCTGACCGGTGCCACACCGCTGCGTGGCGCCACCTTCATCGACATGTCGGAGGCCTACAGCCGACGGTTGATGACCGTGGCACGACAGGTCGAGCCGTCGCTGCCCGAAGGTGTCTACGTGCAGTTCAGCGGCCCCAGCTACGAGACCCCCGCCGAGGTGAAGATGGCAGGCATCCTGGGAGGATCCCTGGTGGGGATGTCCACCGCCTTGGAGACCATCGCCGCCCGCGAGGCGGGGCTCGAGGTGCTCGGCATCTCACTGGTCACCAATGCCGCGGCCGGCATCAGCGGGGAGAACCTCGACCACCAAGAAGTGATCGAGGCCGGCAAGCAGGCCGGCCCCCGCCTGACCTCGCTGCTGCAGGGACTGCTCGCCGCGCTCTGACCCCAGTCCCCACCCCGAAGGAGCACACCCACATGATCGACGCCGACCTGCGCCGCACCGTCCTTGGCTGGATCGCCCAGGATCCTGATCCCGAGACCCAGGCCCGCCTGGCCGAGCTGTTGGCCGCCAGTGACGCGGGTGACCAGGGCGCCAGCGACGAGATCACCGACGCCTTCGCCGGGCCGCTGACCTTCGGCACGGCCGGCCTGCGCGCGGCACTGGGGCCGGGCCCGGGGCGGATGAACCGGGTGGTGGTCAGTCGCGCCGCCGCCGGTTTCGGCGCCTGGTTGGTCGAACAGGGCCGTGCCGGGGGCAAGGTGCTCATCGGCTACGACGCGCGAACCAATTCCGACGTCTTCGCCCGTGACACCGCGGAGGTGCTCGCCGGGGCCGGCTTCCAGCCCATCCTGAGCGAGGGGCACGTCCCGACGCCGGTGGTGGCCTTCGGCATCCAGCACCTGGGTTGCGTGGCAGGCATCGTCGTCACCGCGAGCCACAATCCCCCGGCCGACAACGGCTACAAGGTCTACCTGGGTGACGGCTCGCAGATCGTCCCACCGGCGGATGCAGAGATCCAGCAGCAGATCGAACGGGTCTCGGCGCAGCCGGTCGAGACGCTGCCCCGGAGCACGGACTACGAGATGATCGGCCAGCAGTTGGTGGACGACTACGTGGCCGTGGCCCAGCAACTGGTGCCGGCCGACAGCCCCCGCCAGGTGGAATGGGTCTACACCGCCATGCACGGCGTGGGGGCACGCGTGGTGGAGCAGGCCGTCGAGGCAGCGGGCTTCCCGGCTGCCCACAGCGTGCCCCAGCAGCACGATCCGGATCCGCTCTTCCCCACCGTCGCCTTCCCGAATCCCGAGGAGCCCGGCGCCATCGACCTGGCCCTCGAACTCGCCGAGCAGACCGACGTCGACCTGGTGGTCGCCAATGATCCCGATGCCGACCGTTGCGCCATCGCGGCGCCCTTCCCGGGGGTCGGCTGGCGGATGCTCACCGGCGACGAGCTGGGCTCGCTGCTGGGCGATGACGCGATCCGTCGCGGGGTCGACGGGGTCTTCGCCAATTCGGTGGTCTCCTCCACCCTGCTGGGCACCATGGCCCGGGCCGCCGGCCGCGAGCACGTCACCACGCTGACCGGCTTCAAGTGGATCGGTCGGGTCCCCAACCTGGCCTTCGGCTATGAGGAGGCCATCGGCTACTGCTGTGATTCGCCGCACGTGCCCGACAAGGACGGCATCACCGCCTGCCTGACCATTCTGCGCCTCGCGGCCGAGCTCAAGGCCCGGGGCGAGACGATCGCCGATCGTCTGGACGAGATCGCCCGTACCCACGGCGTGCACGCCACCAGCCAGCTCAGCGTGCGGGTGGACGACCTGCAGATCATCCGCGACGCCATGCAACGACTGCGCAATGATCCGCCCGCGATGTTGGCGGGCGCCCCCGTCCAGGTGCGCGACCTCAATCAGGGCACCGACGAACTGCCTCCCACCGATGCCATCGAGTTGTCGGGCGAGCGGGTGCACGTGGTCGCCCGCCCGTCGGGGACCGAGCCGAAGCTGAAGTGCTACCTGGAGGCCCGGGTGGATGCCCAGCGGTCGCAGCAGGACCTCAAGGCCGCCCAACAGGAGGCCGCCGCGATGCTGACCCTGCTTCGGGACGAGATGGCCACCGCGCTGGGCGTCTGAGCGGCCACCGCGTCACCTCCCAGAGTCGCCCCTGACAGGCGATTTCGTGGTCCGGCCTGGCCTGCCGATCGCATACGGTTGATGACATGGACCCACTGCGCCTTCGTGCCCGATCACTGCTGCGGGGCTGCCTCGCCGTTCTGCTGGCCCTGCTGGTCGTGGGGGTCTCGCCCCAGCGCGCGCTGGCGGACGAGACCTCCTCCGAGTGGCAGATCACCCGGCATGACACCCGCGCGGAACTGGCCGAGGACGGCACCGCTCGGGTGACCACCACGATCGACTTCGACTTCGGACGCGATGCAGGCCACGGCCCCTACCTGACCTTCGTCACCCGTCAGGCGATCGCCGGCGACAAGGACCACTGGCGTCGCATCAAGTACGACCGGATCCGGGTCAGCAGCCCCACCGGGGCGCCGACCAATCTCAAGCGCACCAGCGAGCCCGGTGTGCTCACGCTGCGCGTGGGACGCGAGGGCACCCGGGTGCGCGGCCTGCAGACCTACGAGATCAGCTACCAGTTGCACGGCATCGTCGACCCGACCAATGCCGAGAGCGGGCTGGACGAGGTCAACTGGAATGTCATCGGGGACGGGTTCACGGTGCCGATCCGCAATGCCAGCACCACCCTGGTGATGCCCACCGAGGTGACCCGCACCGCCTGTTGGGTGGATCGCACCCAGACCTGCCAGCGCACCAGCACCGATGGCGCCGAGGTGACCTACCGACACAACAACCTGGCCGAGGGCGAGCCGATGCAGGTCGTGGCGGGAGTGCCCGCGGGCACCTTCGTGAATGCCGAACCGGAGTTGGTGACCCGCTTCAACCCCACCCGTGCCTTTGCCCCGAACCTGGCCAATGCCGCCGGCGCGGGCGGCATCCTGGTGGCCGGACTCCTGCTGGTGGTCCGGGCGGCACGACGTCACGGACGCGACGAGGTCTACGTCGGCCTGACACCGGGCCTGGCCCCCGAGCCCGGCATGGCGGGTGCCACCCGCCGCAGCAGCCGCAAGGCCCCCGTGGCCGTGCAGTTCACCCCACCGGCCGGGGTGACCCCCGGTGAGATCGGGACCCTGGTGGACGAGAAGGCCGACCCCCGCGACGTGACCGCCACCCTGATCGACCTGGCCGTGCGCGGTCACCTCACCATCGAGCAGACCGGCAAGAAGACCTGGACCTTCACCCGCTCCCGGCCGCGGGTGCCGCAGCAGCTGTTGCCGCACGAGAAGAAGGTGCTGGAACACCTGTTCAGCAAGGGCAACCAGGTGACCACCAAGCAGCTGAAGAACAAGCGCTATGCCAAGCTCTTCCCGCAGGCCCGTTCCGCGCTGTACAAGCAGGTCACCGGGGGCCGGCACTGGTTCAGCAGCAGCCCACAGACCACGCGCATCGTCTGGCTGGCCGTCGGTCTGCTGGTGGCCGGCATGGGACTGCTCGGCTTCATCCTGGGCATGCTCCTACTCAACCTGGCCTGGCCGGGACTCGCCCTGCTGGTGGTGGGCCTCGCCCTCGCCGTGGTCTCCCCGTGGATGCCGGCGCGCACGGCCGAGGGATCGGCCGCGCTGGCGCAGGCGCGTGGCTTCGAGCTGTACCTGCGCACCGCCGAGGCCGACCAGCTCAGGTTCGAGGAAGGTGAGGACATCTTCTCCCGCTACCTGCCGTGGGCGATCATGTTCGGCGTCGCGGAACGGTGGAGCAAGTTGTTCGAGCAGCTGGCCGCAGAGGGGCGCTATGACATGCAGCCCGGTTGGTATGTGGGCAATCACTACGCCTTCAGCTACGGCTACCTGGGCTCGTCGATCAGCTCGATGGGTGACAGCTTCTCCTCGGCCATGCAGAGTTCCCAGGCCGCGGCGGCCGCCTCGTCGATGCAGTCCTCCGGCGGCGGCTCGGGCTTCAGCGGCGGCGGTGGCGGCTTTGGCGGCGGTGGCGGCGGAGGTTGGTGATCCGCCCCACTAGCATTGGGCTCCGTGCGCACCGTGATCCTGTTGGCAGGCCCCTCCGGAAGTGGCAAGTCCCGCCTGGGCCGGGTGACCGGGGCCGCCCAGTTCCGGCTTGACGACTTCTACAAGGACCACGACGCTCCCGGCCTGCCAGTGGTGGACGATCGCGTCGACTGGGATGACGTGCGCAGTTGGGACTGTGACCGGGCCGCGCTCGCCCTGGGCGAGTTGCTGGAATCGGGGCGCACCACGGTGCCCAACTACTCCATTTCACGCAGCCGGGCCGAGGGCACGCGCGAGGTCGATCTAGGAAGCGCCCGGGTGGTGATCGCTGAGGGCATCTTCGCCCCCGACCTGCTGGCTGCCTGCCGCAGCCGTGGCATTGCCGTCACCGCGCTGTGGCTCGACCGCTCGCGCCACGCGAACTTCGCGCGACGACTGCGGCGCGACCTGGCCCAGCACCGCAAGCCACCGTCCATCCTGCTGCGACGCGGCCTGATGCTGTGGCGTGAGGAGGGCGCCAAGCGTGAGCACGCCCTGGCCGCCGGATTCCGGCCGATGGGCATGAAGCAGGCCATGGCGCTGGTGCGGGAACTCGGAGCCTGAGCGTGCTACCGACCTCGCCGGACCGCTTGCCCGATGCGCCGGTGCCCGGTCTGGGCTGGCGGGCGCACCCGTTGGCCCGCGCCGTCGCCTTCCCGCTCTGTTTCACCGCCACCGCGCTGGCCATCTCGCCGCTCGGGCACGACTCCCCCGCATGGGTCTGGGCCGTGATGCAGCTCTTCTGCACCGTGGTGGCCTACCTGCTGGTGGTGGTGCTGATGGAGGGTCGGGCAGTGCCACACGAACTGGCACCACGCCGGGCCGGCGGGCTGGTGACCGGACTTGTGACGGGCGCCGTCGGTTGTCTGCTGGTCTTCGCGCTGTGCTGGCTCTTCGGTTGGCGCACCGTGACCGGGGTGGATCCCAGCGCCCCGGTGTGGCTGCCCGTGCTGCAGGTTGGGGTCGTGGCGGGCATCAGCGAGGAGATCATCTTCCGGGGCATCCTGTTCCGGCTGGCCGAGCGCGGGTTGGGCACCTGGGGAGCCTTGCTGCTGTCGGCCCTGCTGTTCGGCATGGTGCACCTGGGCAATCCCGATGCCACCTGGTGGGGGGCGGTGGCCATCGCAGTGGAGGCCGGTCTTGGTCTTGGACTGTTCTATGCCCTGACCCGCAGCCTGTGGGTGGTGATCGGAGTCCATGCTGCCTGGAATGTGGTGCAGGGACCGCTGCTGGGGTCGGCCATCTCGGGCGCCACCGCCAATGGCGATGGGCTGGTCAGGAGCTCCCCGGCAGGCCCGGAGGCGCTCTCCGGCGGTGACTTCGGGCTGGAGTCCTCGCTGGCGGCCGTCGTGCTGTGGCTGGCCGCGTCGGCGTGGCTGTTCATCCGGCTTCGCGAGAACCGTGACCGGATGCTTGCCCCGGCATGGCGACGCCGTTCACCAGCCGTGTGAGCACCTCGCTGGTCGGTGCATCGAGCCGCACCGTGGCCAGCTCGTCGGCACGCGTGGCCCCCTGGTTGACCACCACCACCGGCTTCGACTGCTTGTGCATGTAGCGGGCAAAGCGCAACCCGCTCATCACCGTCAGGGAACTGCCGGCCACCAGCAGCGCATCGGCCCGGTCACACCAGGCGAAGGCCTCGCGAACACGATCCTTGGGGACGGGTTCACCGAAGAAGACCACGTGCGGCTTCAACACTCCCCCGCAGTTCAGGCACTCCGGAACCACGAAGTCGTGCCATTCGTCCACCACCGCGTCGGCGTCGGGACGCAATTCGGCGTGGCCCATGTCGCGACGTGGCTCGACATCGGGGTTGAGGGCCGCCAACCGGGGCTGCAGGTCTGCGCGACGCGTCACCTGGCCGCAGTCCAGGCAGATGACCTCGGCCGATCGTCCATGCAGGGTCACCAGTCGCTGCTGCCCCGCGGCCTCGTGGAGGCCATCCACGTTCTGGGTGATCACGCCGACCAGGCTGGTGGGGTGACCGGTGCCCTCCCACTGGGCCAGCGCCCGATGTCCGACATTGGGGTCGGCCCGCCCCAGGTGTTCCCAGCCCTGGTAGTTGCGGGCCCAGTAGCGACGACGGTTCGCCTCGTCTGCCACGAACTCCGAATACATCATCGGAGTGGCGCGTTGGGCGCGCGGCCCCCGGTAGTCGGGCACTCCCGAGGCCGTTGAGATCCCCGCACCGGTGAGCACCACTGCGGAGTCCAGCTCCTCCAGCAGTTCCCGCGCATCCTCCAGGTCTCCCCGCAGCACGGTGGTCGGTTCCCAGGCGCGAGTGGCGCGGCGCACGTCGAGTTTCACGCCCGCGAGTCTAGGCGGCAGGTGTCCTCGGGCGAAGGATCGCGTAGGCCACCAGGCCCGCGAACAGGCCCCAGAAGGCCGCGACGAGCCCCAGGGCCGAGATCCCGGAGGCGGTCACCACGAAGGTGATCAGGGCGGCCTCGGTGACGCTGCGGTGGTGACCACCCTCATGCATCGTGTCGTAGACGGCATTCTGCAACGGCGAGAGCAGTGCCACACCGGCCACCGCGGTCAGCATCTGGGGCGGGATGGTGGAGAAGAGCGAGACAATCGTGCTGGCGAGGAAGCCCCCCACGATGTACACGACGCCGCAGCTCATGCTGGCCACATAGCGTCGGGCGCGATCGGGGTGGGACTCCGGGCTGATGGCGATCGAGGCGGTCACGGCCGCCAGGTTGATGGCGTGGGACCCGAAGGGCGCCATCGCCGCCCCCACCAGGCCGTTGGCCCCGATCAGGGCGCGGTCGTTGACCTGGTAGCCACTGTTCTGCATGACGATCAGCCCCGGTGCGTCCTGGCCCACGGCCGTCACCAGCGCCAAGGGCAGCGCCACGGCGAGCACGGTGTCCAGGGAGAAGGTCGGCATGGTCCACACCGGCAGGGTGAGACCCAGCTCGACGTGCATCGGGTTCGACTGGCCCGTCGCAACCGCCAGGATGCCTCCGAAGGTCATGGCCAGGATCACCGCGAAGCGTGGCTCCCACCGCCGCCCCAGCAGGTAGCCGATCACCAGGCCGCCGGCCACCACCGGCTGCTGCGCCACGGCCTGGGCCACCTTGAGGGCGAAGGGCACCAGCACGCCAGCCAGCACCGCCGCGGTGATGGGACGCGGTGTGGCCCGCATCAGCTTGCCGATCCAACCGGTGAAGCCCAGCAGGGCCGAGAGCAGACCACACACGATGAAGGCTCCGATCACGTCGGAGTACTCGTGTTGCGGCAACAGGCCCACCAACAGGGCCGCGCCGGGGATGGACCAGGCGACCATCACCGGGGTGCGGGTGATCCACGACGCGAACAGGCACAGCAGGCCCGAGGCCACCGAGATGGCCCACACCCAGGATGCCGTCTGCCGGGCGTCCAGACCGCCCTGACGTGCCGCCTCCAGGACCACCAGGAGCGGTCCCGCATAGGAGACGACGACGGCGATGAGTCCGGCGAACAGTGCCGACAGGCTGGCGTCACGGCGTAGGGATCGGGAATTCACACACGTCACCCTGACACAGGACCCGGCGACTTCGTGGGCACAGTTTCGAACCCGTCTCAATCACCTGCCGTGCCTTATCAATGCCGACCGGTGCCCGCGCTGGGCCGCTCACCAGCTGCCGATGCTGGTTCCGCCGCCACCGCCGCCGGAGCTGAAGCTGGAGGAACTGGACGAGGAACCCGATCCGCCGCTGCTCCAACCGCCGCCTCCCGAGGAGCTGCTGGAACTGCGCGGCATGGCGTCGGAGATGGAGCGATCCAGCTTCCCCAGCTGACCCACGTCGCCCGCCACCAGCCAGGGCACGCTGGCCTCCACGGCTTGGGTCCGCCCCTGCGCGGCCGCCTCGCGGCAGACGCGGACCCAGCGGTCGGTCACGTCGAAGAGCACGGCCCAGGGCAGGTAGCGGTTGAAGATGTCCTGCTCCTCCTCGAAGCGGATCTGGCTGGCCTCCGCGGTGGCCAGATAACGCTTGAAACCGACGAGCTGGTCATGCCGCGCCGTGCCCAGCCCCGTGCGCCGATACTTCGGCGGCCCCATCCGGTTGAAGGTCAAGCCGATGATGCTGCCCAGCACCGCCGCCACGGCCAGCACCACGGACCGGGCCGTGCCCCAGGTGGGCAACAGCAGCCAGGCCGCCGCGAGCGATCCACCCAGCAGCACCGCCACGGACCACAGCGGAACCTTCCATCCGGAGCGCACCGGCTGGAAGAAGGACGTCAGATGGGACCGGCTGACGCTGCGGCGCACCTCGTCGGCCATCGACTTGGCCGCCTCCGGCGGCAGCGACGCGGTCGAACCGGCCGACAGGGCCTCCGCCAGGACACTGGCCTCGACTCCCGAAGCCCCGGCCTGTCCACCCTCCACCCGACGCACCAGCAGCGGATCGGCGGCCAAGGTGATCCGACCCTCGACGGCCAACTTGGTCAGCACCGCCGCCAGGTGCCGGGGGTGGTACTTGTCGTCGAGCAGCGCGGCGGCCTCGCTCAGCGGGATCTCCGGCGGGGTGAAGGCGACCGGGACCCCCGGTTCGTCGTCGTCGACCTCACGCGCCCCCGAATCCGGGACGACGCCGGGCGCGACGCCGGCGAAGCGTTGGTCCCTCACGCGCCCCACCCGGCGGCCCAGCATCGGGATCACCGTCGTGGACAGGAAGGCAGTGACGGCGCCGCCGATCAGCCACTGTCCGTGGGTGGTCTCGCGCAGCTGTTCGCTGGGCTGCAGCGCGGACTGGTCCGCGCCTGGCACGGCAGAGGCCGGCAGCCAGACGTCCAGGAAGTCGCCATCCCACCCCGGCCCTTCGGCCAAGGTGACCGTCGACCCGTCGACGATCGGTTCCTGCTCCAGCGTGGAGCACTTCTGGTCACGCTTCAGCATCCGGCTGACGCACTCGACCCGATCCACCGGGCCGGGGGCGGTCAGGCGGTAACCAGCCGGGGCATCGCCGTCGGGTTGCAGCGCCGCCGCCGGCCAGCTGAAGCGCACCTGGTCCCCGTCGCGCACACCGGCGCCCTGCACCCGATAGCTCAGCACCAATGTCTGGGGCCGGGTACCCGGCTGCACCGGCACCTCGACCGTCTCCTCCGCCCAGGAGGGTTTGGCCCCGTACGTTGTCTGCTGCTTGGCCTGCACCTGCTTCCCGTCGAGCGTCACCCTGAGCCTGTCCACCGTGAAGACCTGGTCCCGTTCCCGGTCATAGGCAATCCGGGTGGGAACTTGCAGCGAGATCCTGCCGGCATTCGGCGATGGCGAGACGGTGGCGGTGTGGGTGACCTGCGCGCTGCCGTCGGCGTCCAGCCTGATGCCGGTCTTCGCGGACAGGGCCTTGGGGTAATCGAAGGGTCGATCCACCAGCGTGGGGGTGGCATTGCGCACCGATCCCTTGGCGATCAACGCGGCGACGGTCAGTGCCTTGCCCGCGTAGTGGTCCGTTCCGGAGAAGGTGACGCTGCCGTCCTGCGGTGTGGTGCGGCAGTCCGTGGCGGAGCATTTCGGGCCGCTGAGCGCACCCGGCGCCTTGATGGTGACTCGGAAGGCCTCGAGGGTGGGGATGTCATCGCTGGTGACGTCCCAGTAGAACTCGGGCTGCCCATCGAAGGTGCGCAGCGCCCCCTTGGCGGTGTAACGGATCCGGTAGCTGGCCTCCTGACCCTCGACGGTCTTGTCCGGGTCGCCGATCTTCAGGGCCTGTCGGCTGGCGCCGTCATGGGCGGATTCGGTCTCGCTGGTGAAGGGGACCTTCTTCCCGGCCCCATCGGTCACCTGCAGGTCACTGAGCTGGTAGGTGGCCAGCTTGGACCGGTCGGCTCCCCAGACCTCACCGGTCAGGATCGTGAAGGTGATGCCGCGCCGGCCGGGCTCACCGAAGTGGTAGTCCACCTTGTAGTCCATGTCGACCAGGCCATCGGGGCGAATGGTGTAGGTGACGTCCAGCTTGCGGATGCTGTCCCCCGCCGCGGCCGACGCGGGCACCCCGCCCGCTGCCCCCAGGCCGGCCAGGAGCAGCAACGTGATCGGCAGCCAAAGGAGCAGCGCGCGGAGCTTGGTCATGCGCCCATGGTCCCAAGAAGGGGGGCCACTCCGGGGAAGGGTCAGTCGTGCTTGATCGGCGCCCACTCGGGGCCGGTCTCACCCAGCTTCTCGTCGAGCTTGGGGAAGATCGGGCTCGGCTTGGACAGCGGCCTGCCGACGACCACGGGGCGTGAGACCCATTCCGCCAGCTCGCCGGCGTAGTCACCCTGCAGGATCGGGTAGGACTTCTCGGAGCCGTCCTCGCGAGCCTCGGTGACCTCGACCAGTTGCGGCTGGGCCGCCCAGACACCGGTACCCCCCATGGCCTCGAAGACCTTCTGGGCGGCGTGCGGCATGAAGGGCGTCAGCAGTGTGTTGCAGTCGCTGACCACCTGCAGCGCCACGTGCAGCACGGTGTTGCGACGCTCGGGCTGGTCCTTCAGCTTCCACGGTTCCTGGTCGGAGATGTACTTGTTGGCCAGGCTCACGATGCGCATCGCCTCGGTGATGGCCGCCTTGAACTTGCACACCTTGAGCAGTTCACCGACGGTCTTGAAGGCAGTCGAGGAGGCCGCGAGCAGTTCCTTGTCCTCCTCGGTGAACTCCCCCGCCTCCGGGATCGATCCGACGTTCTTGTGTGCCATGGAGATGGAGCGGTTCACCAGGTTGCCCCACTCATTGGCCAGCTCGTAGTTGGTGCGGCGCACGAACTCGTCCCAGGTGAAGTCCGTGTCCTGATTCTCGGGGCCGGCGACGGCGATGAAGTAGCGCAGAGCGTCGGGGCCGAATTCCTTGAGGAAGTCGCCGACGAAGATCGAGGCGCCGCGGGAGCTGGCCACCTTGGAGCCACCCATGGTGAGGAATTCGGAGCTGACCACCTCGGTGGGCAGGTCCAGCGTGCCGAACCACTCACTGGTACGGCCGCCCTTGTCGCCCTTGCCGTTCACGCCGAGCAGGATGGAGGGCCAGATCACCGAGTGGAAGACGATGTTGTCCTTGCCCATGAAGTAGTAGCTGCGCGTGGCCTCGTCGGTCCAGTACTTCTTCCAGGCGTCGGGATCGCCGGTGCGCTTGGCCCACTCGATGGAGGCGCTCAGGTAGCCGATCACCGCGTCGAACCAGACGTAGATGCGCTTGAGGTTGTTGTCCTCCCAGCCCTCCAGCGGGATCTTGATGCCCCAGTCCAGGTCACGGGTGATGGCTCGGGGCTGCAGTTCCTTGGCGAAGTTGGCGCTGAAGCGCAGCACATTGGGGCGCCAGTCCTGACGGGTCTCCAGCCAGGCCGCCAGTGCGTCGGCGAAGGCGGGCAGGTCCAGGAAGAAGTGCTCGGTCTCGACGAACTTCGGCACCTCGCCGTCGATGCGGCTGTGCGGGTTCTTCAGGTCGACGGGGTCGAGCTGGCGGCCGCAGTTGTCGCACTGGTCGCCGCGGGCACCGTCGAAGCCGCAGTGCGGGCACTCCCCCTCGATGTAGCGGTCCGCGAGGGTACGGCCGGTCGACGGGCTGATCGCGCCCATCTCGGTGCGGCTGATGATGTAGCCGTTGTCGTGCAGGACGGTGAACATCTCCTGCACCACCTGGCGGTGGTTGTCCGTGGTGGTGCGGGTGTAGAGGTCATAGCTCAGGCCGAGGCCCTGCAGGTCCTCGGCGATGATGCGGTGGTACTTGTCCGCGGTCTGCTCGGCGGTGAGCCCCTCGGAGTCGGCCTTCACCTGGATGGCGGTGCCGTGCTCGTCGGTGCCCGAGATCATCAGCACCTCGTGGCCCGACATTCGCATGAACCGGCTGAACACGTCGGAGGGAACACCGAACCCGGAGACGTGTCCGATGTGACGGGGACCATTGGCATAGGGCCACGCGACGGCAGCAAGAACATGAGCGCACATGCGGCACAGACTATCGCCCGTCGCCCCCTGCTCGCGCCACCCCCAACCTCACGGGGCCCTCTCAGCCCACATCGGTATTCTTTGCTTCCATGGCCTCCCCCACCCTGCAGACCTCTCCCGAACCGCGCCGTCGTGGCTGGGGCATGAAACGTTGGCTGACCGCCCTGCTCGCCCTGGTCCTGCTGCTGGCCGCGGCGGGGTACGGGCTGCACCGCCACTTCAACAACAACCTCACCAGCATCGAGCTGCCCGAGGGCATCGGTGGCGGTGAGGCGCTGCAGGGTCTGCCCAAGGGGGTTGCCCAGAACATCGTGGTGATCGGCACCGACCAGCGCCAGAGCGCGGAGAACTGCCGGCTGGGAGGCTCCTGCGGCGACGACAAGCTCGACGGGGACAACAACGCAGACGTGTTGATGCTGGTGCACCTCTCGGCAGACCACGAGTCGCTGTCGGTGGTGAGCATCCCCCGTGACACCGTGATCGATCTTCCCGACTGCCGCGCCACCTCGACGCCTTCCCCCTCGGGGCAGGAGGAGGCCCAGACCGGGGGCCGGGGCCGCATCAACGGAACCCTCAACAACGGCGTCGAATGCACCCTGCGCGCGGTGCACGAGCTGACCGGCCTGCCGATCACCCACTTCATGATGGTCGACTTCGCCGGTGTGATCAGCCTGTCCGACGCCGTGGGCGGCGTGGACGTGTGCGTCGACGCGGACGTCTACGACACCTACTCGCACCTGAAGCTCAAGCAGGGTGACCACACATTGCAGGGTGAGGCGGCGCTGCAGTTCCTGCGGACCCGCCACGGTTTCGGCGACGGCTCGGACCTGGGCCGCACCGGCGCCCAGCACCTGTACCTCAGTTCGCTGCAGCGTGAGCTGGAGAGCCTGGGAACCCTGCTCAACCCGACCAAGGTCTACCGCTTGGCGCAGGCCGGCACCAAGGCCCTCACCGTCGATTCCGGTCTGGACGACGTGCGGCACCTGGCCAGCCTGGGCATGACGCTGGGTGGCGTCTCCACCGAGGCCACCGCCTTCGTCACCCTGCCCACCGAGCAGAACCCGGACAATCCCAACACCGTGGTGCCGGCGCCGCAGGCCGAGGCGCTCTTCCGCAAGCTCGCGCAGGACGCGCCGTTGGCCACACCGTCGCCCTCGCCCTCGGCAAGTTCGGCCAACTCGACCAGTTCGGCTTCGCCCTCGGCCAGCTCGAGCCCTGCCGCCTCACGCTCGGCGCAGGCCACGCCCAGCGAGCCGCAGGCCTCGGACTCCGGCAGCCCGATGGTCTCGGCCGAGGCCAAGCAGTGCGCCAAGGTGAGCACCCAGCAGACGGTGGAGATCAAGGGTGTCCCCATGACCCCCACCGAGGCCTACGCCGCCTCCCCGCAGATCCCGGATTCCACCTCCTGACCCGCCGGGTGGCCCTCGCCTGTCAGGCGGCGTCGCGCCCGGCAGCCGCGGCGGTGCCGCCGAGCAGCTGCGGCAACTGCTGGTCGTAGAGGCTGCGCAGCTGCGCATTGCCCATCACCCGGCCGGGATCGGCGGTGGCCAGGCCGATCCCCCACTGCCCGGCCCGACGGCGCTGGGCGGGGGTGCCGTGGTGCCCATTGCTGTCCAGGTTGCAGTCGCCGATGCCGTACAGCACCTGCGACACCGCCGGGGTTCGCGCCGGCAGCAGCCGACCGCCCTGCTGGTGCACCGTGTAGTAGCCGGCCGAGGCGTCGGCGTGCAGCTCGGTGTAGCGGGTCTGCTCGGGACTGGCCGGGGTCTGGTCGTCGATCATGCCGTTGCGGTACTGCACCTGGTGGGCGTACTCGTGGGCCAGGACCACCTGCGGGGCGACGTCGCCGTGCCCCAGCTCGTCGTAGACGTCGAGCAGGCCCTGCCCCATGGCGATCCGACCGCCCCGCTGCACGTCCTCGGCATCGCGCACCGCGTAGGCATTGAAACTGAAGACGGGGTTGCGGCCGCCGTCCAGCCCGGGGCTGGTCTTGACATAGGTGGAGATCGCCTCGGCGAGGACCTCTGCGACAGAGCTGGGCACCAGCAGGCGTTCGTAGACCTTCTGGACCCGCTGCTCGTCGGCCAGCATCTGCCCCGACATGCCCATCAGCTGGATGCGAGATCCGTCGACGTCCCAGAAACCTTGCAGCCCGGCAAGGTGCTGCTGCAATTGCTTCGCCTTGCCGGTGTCGGCCAGGGGCGCGTCCGAGGGCTGCTGCGCCAGCATCACCTCCAGGCTGGGCAGCATGTCGGCCAGGGTCAGGGTCAGGAAGACCCGGTCGGTGAGGGTGAGCTTGGCCTGGTGGGCCTCCAGGGCCCGACTCAGTTCGGTCTCGCTCTGGCACAGCTCGTCCGAGGTGCGCTGGATCGCGGGGCGTGCGGGCCATTCGATGCCGTGCTTGGCCAGCTCTGCGCGCATTCGGGACTCCAGACCAGCCCGCGCAACCGCCTTGCGCACCTTCTGCACTTGCAGCTGGGTGGTGCGAGCCTCGGCCGAGGTCATGGGACGGGGCTTTTCATCGGTGTTGTCCGGGCTGGCCTGGGCCGGCGCTGCGCCCAGCCCGGTGAACGCGAGCCCTGCCGCGAGCACGCCGATGACACTGCGATTGGTCTTGGTGGACACGGTTGTCTTGGTGGACAAGGGATTCCTCCTGGGTGGGGTGTCCCCGCAGTCTGTCGCACCAGTGGGGTCAGCAGCATCCGTCGTCCGGATGAATCTGCTGCCGGGAACCGCATCCTTCGGTTAGCGTGGTCCTCCACGCACCCCGACCAGGAGCCCCACGTGACCCCGAGCATCGACGAACTGGCCCGGCGCCTCGACCGGGCCCAGGAGCGCGGAGAAGCGCTCGAGCAGCATGGCGACGGGCTGAGCCTGGCCCAGGCCTATGCCGTGCAGGCGGCGATCAAACAGTTGCGGATCGAGCGGGGCGAAACCTTCCTGGGCCCCAAGCTCGGGTTCACCTCCCGCGCCAAGATGGCCCAGATGGGCGTGGACGAGGTGATCGTCGGCTTCCTCACCGACCGGATGCAGCTGGCCCCCGGCAGCACCCTGTCCCTGGCCGGCCTGGTCCATCCCCGCGTCGAGCCGGAGCTGGTCTTTCGGCTGGCCCACGACGTGGTGGCCGAGCCGGGCGAGGACGCCGTGAGCCTGGGCCGCCGCCTGGAGGATGCCACCGACGCGGTGGCGGCTGGGCTGGAGGTGATCGACTCGCGCTATCGCAACTTCCGCTTCTCGCTTCCCGACGTGGTGGCAGACAACACCTCGGCCTGCCGTTTCGTGGTGGGCGACTGGCAGCCCTACCCGCGCCCGATGAGCGGTCTGGCGGTGTCCATGCTGGTGGACGGCCATCAGGTCTCCGCGGGCAGCAGCGACGCGATCCTGGGTGATCCGCGCCAGGTCTTCACGGCCTTGGCCGCTGTCGCCCTGCAGCACGACATCCCCCTGCCCGCCGGCGCCCCGGTGTTGGCCGGGGCCATGACCGAAGCCGTGGCCCTGCAACCGGGGCAGCAGGCGAGCGTGCAGCTTGAGGGCTTCGCCGAGGTGGGCCTGTCCACCCGGTGAGCCCGCTCCCGCGCCGGGTCACAGGTCGGCGGGGGTTCCCTGGTGGAAGCGGAGCTGCCAGCCCTTGGGGGTGCGTACCCAGATGGAACTGCGCACCGCAATCGCGCCGCGACTGCGGGAACGCCACCGCAGGAGCACCACATCGTCGGCGAGGCGGTCGGTTCCGATCACCTCGAGCGTGGTGCGATTGGTCAGTGGTTCGATGGTGGCCAGCATCCGCGCGCGGCTCCACAGCTTGCCGGAGGCGCCGATCTCGGTGTACTCGGGGTGCAGCAGATTCTCGACTCGCTGCTTGTCGGAGCGCACCGAATCCAGCAGCAGTGACTCCTCCAGGGCGATGACATCGTCGACGTCGGTGCCCGGTTCGGGGTCGTCGAAGCTGAACAGGTCGATCTCGACGGGTTCGGTCGGGGTGGGCGCCACGTCCAGGCTGATGGCATCAGCCTGGCCCGATCCTCGAAAACCCGGCCCGGCAGGCACCTGCGTGCCGTCGCGGTAGGCCCGTGCCGCGGCCTGGGCACGGGAGTCCGCGGCCTCGTTCATCTGGTGGCCGGCATGGCCCTTGACCCATTCGAAGGTCACGGTGCGGCCCACCAACTGGCGGTCGATCTCCTGCAGCAGTTCCACGTTCATCACGGGTTTGCCGTCGGCCTTGCGCCACCCCTTGCGCTTCCACCCCGGCATCCACTTGCTGACCGAGTTGATGACGTACTGCGAGTCACACAGGATGTGGAGCGGCTCGTCGGGTACCACGGCCGTCTGCTGCAGCAGGTTGAGCACCGCCATGAGTTCGCCCATGTTGTTGGTGCCGCGCGGCCACCCTCCGGCGGCCCAGTTGTTGTCGTCGATGTACCACGCCCATCCGGCCGGGCCGGGATTGGACAGGGAGGAGCCGTCAGCTGCTGCAGTGATCACCGGGACATTGTGCCAGCGGGCAGCAGAAAGGGGCGGTGCCACCTGGCACCGCCCCCTCAAAGTCGATTGTCTTCCGCTGGGATCAGCCTTCCTGCTGCTCCTCTTCCTGGCTTGGATCCTGCTGCTCATTGTCCACCGAGCCCTCGATCTGAGCGGCGGCACCGGAGTGGTTCACCTGGATCTTGCGGGGCTTGGCCTGCTCGGCCACGGGGATGGTCAGGGTGAGCACACCGTCGCGGTAGTCGGCTTCGATCTTGTCCAGGGCAAGGCCCTGACCGAGGTTCAGCTGCCGGGCGAAGGTGCCGGCGGGGCGCTCCTTGGCCAGCCAACGACGATCCTCACTGCCCTCGTCGGGCTTGCGCTCGGCGCGAATGGCGAGCGTGCGCTCCTCCACGTCGACGTCGATCGAGGAGGGATCCACCCCGGGCAGGTCGACGCGTGCGACGAAGGTGTCACCGTCGCGGTACAGGTCCATCGGCATCGGGGCGGCGCTGGGCGTGCGAGCGAACTCGTTGACGAAGCGGTCCATCTCACGGAAGGGGTCGAAGCTACGAGCCATGATCAAGTCACTCCTGTCATTGTGTTGTTGGTCCGGCGGCCATTTCGTGGCCGTGCATCCCTTCCAACCAACGACTCCAGCGACTTATTCCCACCCTGAGTCGAACACGCTCAATTTTTTTCGGCGGCGAAGGCGGGACGGATCACCTCGGTGATGAGCCGCTCTCGTTCCTGATGGCTCCAGAAGGCCGAGTGCATGGCAGAGATGGTGCACCGCTCCACATCGGCCAGCGTCCAACCGAAGGCCTGGGCGACGCCAGCGAACTCGCCGCTCAGCGTGGTGTGGCTCATCAGCCGGTTGTCACAGTTGACCGTCACCCGGAATCCCAGCTCGAAGAGCAGGCCGATCGGGTGCTCCCCCATGCTCGGCGCGATCCCCGTCTGCAGGTTCGACGTGGGCGCCAGCTCCAGCGCGATGCGTGCGTCGCGCACGTAGGCCGCCAGCCGCCCCAGCACGGGTTCCTCCCCCGAGGTGTCGATGTCCTCGACGATGCGCACCCCGTGGCCCAGCCGTTCGGCACCGCACAGCTGCACCGCCTCCCAGATGCTCGGCAGCCCGAAGGCTTCCCCGGCGTGAATGGTGAAGTGGGCATTGTTGCGCTTGAGCAGGTCGAAGGCCTCCCGGTGCCGGCTGGGAGGAAAGCCCTCCTCGGCGCCGGCGATGTCGAATCCGGCCACGCCCTCGTCGCGCAGGTCGATCGCCAGCTGCGCGATGGCGAGCGTCGGTTCCTGGTGTCGCATGCTGACCAGCAACTGTCGTGCCACCACGGGGGTCCCCGCCACGCTCGCCTCGGCCATGCCACTGGCCAGGCCGTCGCGCACCGCCACGACAGCCTCGGTCAGGCCGAGTCCCCGCCGCTGGTGCAGCTCGGGAGCCCACCTGGTCTCGGCATAGACCACGCCGTCGGCGGCCATGTCCAGCACGAACTCGTGCGCCACCCTGGCCAACTGCTCGGGGGTCTGCATGGCGGCCACGGTCAGCTCGAAGGGCTTGAGGTAGTCCACCAGGTTGCCGGCATCGCATTGGGTGAAGATCCACTCCTGCAGGCCCCCCGCATCGGTGGTGGGCAACGGATGCCCATTCTCGCGGCACAGGTCGATCACGGTCTGGGGACGCAGCCCACCGTCGAGGTGGTCGTGCAGCGTCACCTTGGGCAGGCCTCGGAGTACTTCACTGCTCAATTTCGCCGTCATGCCGCTCCCAGCACTGGTGTGTCGTCGGTCCTGCTCCACTGCCCAGCCACGCTATCGTGACCCTGTTTCCCGTGCCCACCGCGTCAGGCCCACCTTGATTCACTCGAAACGAGCACCGTCACCACCCCGCAAACGTGGCTTTCGTCCCGACATCCAGGGGATGCGTGCCATCGCAGTGGGCTCGGTCCTGCTCTTCCACGCCCATGTTCCCGGCCTGGAGGGCGGTTTCGTGGGCGTCGACGTCTTCTACGTCCTGTCGGGTTTCCTGATCACCGGCGTCCTGCTGCGTGAGGTCGAGCGCAGCGGCCGGATCGGCTTCCTCGACTTCTACGCACGGCGGCTGAAGCGGCTGGCACCCGTCTACTTGCTGGTGCTGCTGTTCACGGTGGTGGCCATGGCCGTAGCCCTTCCGCCGCTCTACATCGCCCAGTACGGACCCCACGTGGTGGGAGCCCTGCTGTACGTCGCCAACTTCGTCCTGGCCTCCGACATCGCGGGCTACTTCGCCGATGGTGACCCCTCACCCGTCCTGCACTTCTGGTCGCTGGCCGTCGAGGAACAGTTCTACCTGCTGTGGCCCTTGGTGATCCTCCTGGCCACACGCGGGGCCTCCGGCAACGTCCGTGCCCGCGTGGCGAAGGTCCTGCTGCCAGTGGTGATCGTCTCCTTCCTGCTCGCGGTGACCTTGACGCCTCGCTTCCCGACGCCGTCCTTCTACCTGCTGCACACCCGGGCCTGGGAGCTGGGCATCGGTGCCCTGCTGGCCTGCTTCCCCCTGCTGGGACACCGTTTCGGGCCGGCCCTGCGCACGGGACTGCTCGCGGCCGGCGGCCTCGCAGTCCTGGGCAGCGCCCTTGCCGTCGACTCGGACACCACCTTTCCCGGTTGGGCCACCCTGCCCTGTGTGCTGGGAACCGCGGTCATGCTGATCGCCGGAAACCATGGCACGGTGCGGCTGTCCAAGCTCCTGCTCGAGAACAGGGTCATGGTGTGGCTGGGTGACATCTCCTACTCGCTCTACCTGTGGCACTGGCCGATCCTGGTCCTGCCGGCCGCCGCACACGGAGGGGCCCTGCGGTTGCAGCACCACCTCGCCCTGGCGGCGCTTTCGGTCCTGGCGGCCTGGGCGACCCACGTGTGGATCGAGCGCCCCTTCCAGCAGATGCCGCTGGCGGGCCGACGCAAGGCCATCTACCTCACCAGCCTGGGCGCCACGCTGGCACTCACCCTGGTGACGCTCTGCGCCACTGGTTGGGCGAACCACCGCATGGAGGGTCGGTCCGGCTCCGTGCGGATCGAGGCGCTGGAGCAGCGCTTGTCCCAGGTCCCTGCTGCCGTCCTGGAGCGGTATGCCAACGAGTCCGTGACGGCCACGGGGCAGGTGGTCACCCCCTTGACCTTGACTCCCGCCCTTGCAGACCTCAAGCAAGACCTGACAACCATCCAGACCAATGGCTGTGCCGACAACACCAAGGCCGCCTCGACTGCTTCCTGCTGGGGCGGGGATCCCAGTGCCAAGCGCGTCCTGGTGCTCTTCGGGGATTCGCACGCCAGCCACTGGTGGCCCGCCTGGGATGCCATCGGGCGGCAGGAGGGTTATCGAGTGCTCGGCCTGACGGCGAATGCCTGCCCGATCAATGACCTGGGCGAGCGTCCCACCAACCGCACGCCGAAGCAGCACCGCTCCTGCCAGGACTTCCGCGACGCCGCCTTCCGGACCCTCGACGAGCTGCAACCCGAGGTCATCGTGGCGAGCCAGACCGTCACCGAGTACCGCGTCTTCTCCCCCGATCCCCAAGGCTTCGTCGACCGATGGCGCACCGCGATGCCCCAGGCGCTGGCCAAGCTGCCCAAGAAGTCGACGGTCCTCTTCCTGGGGGACTCACCGTCCTTCGACCCCGCCCATTCCCAGACCCCGGCGCCGGGCAAGTGCCTGAGCGAGGGCGACGCCCAGGCCGGTGAGTGCCTCATCCCCGCCCGGATGCCGGATGTCGCGGCGGTCGAGAAGCTGAACAGCGCATTCGTCCAGGACCTCGGCGGACGCTACGCGAACCTTTCGGCTCCCCTGTGCACTGCCGATGGCTGCCCGATGGTCACCCGCAACAATGTGCTCTACCGCGACCACAGCCACGTCACCTCGGCGGCGGCCCGGATCATGACCCCGATCCTGGCCGACGAGCTCAGCCGCGCTGGCCGCTGAGGTCGTCGGGGCCGAAGGCCTGCGGCAGCACCTCGCGCATCCGCAGGATGCCGCGCGGGGTCTCCACCAGCAGGTCGTCACCGCCGTGCTCGAAGAGCAGCTGGCGGCAGCGGCCACAGGGCATGATCACCTCGCCCTGGGCATTGCAGCAGGTGAAGGCCAACAACCGGCCACCCCCGCCAGCCACCAACTCGCTGACCAGGCCACATTCGGCGCACAGCGTCACGCCGTAACCGGCATTCTCCACATTGCACCCGGCCACCACCCGGCCGTCGTCCACCAGGGCTGCGGCGCCGACGCGGTAGTTGGAATAGGGGGCGTAGGCGCGTTCGCACAGTTCTCGGGCACGGCCTCGCAACAGTTCCCAGTCGATCCACTCCTGCCCCGAGCTGGACACCTCAGTGGCCTTCCTTCACATAGGGCTGGCCGTCGGCGGCGGGTGCGCGCACCCGTCCCACCAGACCGGCGACGGCGATGATGCACGCCAGGTAGGGCAGCATCAGCAGCCACTGGCTGGGCACCTCGACGCCGACGGCGGACAGCTGCGAGGCCATCTGCTTCACGAAGCCGAAGAAGAGCGCCATCAGGGGTGCCAGCACCGGGTGGTAGCGGCCCATGATAAGGGCGGCCAGCGCGATGAAACCATTGCCGACGGTGATGTCCTTGGCGAAGGCGCCGGTGGAACCGATGGTGAAGAAGGCACCGCCCAGCCCCGCGAAGACGCCACCGGCCAGCACGGAGCTCCACCGGGTGAGGGCCACGTTGATGCCCACGGTGTCGGCAGCCTTGGGGTGCTCACCGACGGCGCGCACCCGCAGGCCCCACTTGGTGCGGTAGACGAGGAACCAGACCAGGATCACCGAGGCGATGGCCAGGTAGGCCAAGGCCGTCTGGTTGAACAGGATGGGCCCGAAGAAGGGGATCTGCGACAGGCCGGGAATGGCGATGTTCTGCATCTGCGGTGCCTGGTTGAGCTCCCCGGACTGGGGCTGCACCAGCTGGTCGAAGAGGAAGCCGGTGATGCCGGTGGCAAAGAGATTCAGCACCACGCCCATGACCACCTGGTCCACCAGGTAGGTGATGGTGAACAGCGCCAGCAGTGCCGCCATCAGCACGCCGGCGATCACCGCGGCGACCAGTGCGACGGGAATCGACTTGGTCACCGAACCGACCACACCGGCGGCGAAGGCGGCCACCAGGAACTGGCCCTCGATGGCCACGTTCACCACGCCCGCGCGCTCGCACAGGACGCCGGCCAGGGCGCCCAGCACCAGCGGCGTGGCGATGGCCACCGTGCCATTGAGCTGGTTGGTCAGCGGGAAGGGCAGGTCCCGTCCGGCGACGGCCCAGGCCAGGAAGCCGATCATCACGGCCAGCCCGGCCACCGTGCCCGCCACGGCGGGGAGCCTGCCGCTGAGCCGACCCGACAGGTAGCCCAGCCCGGCGAGCAGGGTCAACAGTCCGCAGACCAGCACGGTGGCCATGCCGGGCAGCGTGATGGTGGGCAGCTGCACGGCGTCGAAGGCGTCCGAGAGCGCGAAGCGGGCCTGGCCCTCGGCCTTCAGGGCCAGCACCAGCAGGAGCAGTCCGAAGAGGGTGACCAGCGCACCGGTGGTGAGGCGGCTGCGTCGTGCATCGGCACTCTCGGTGGTGCGCAGCACGATCTCGTCGGCGGCGGGGGTGGCCGCTGCCGGCTGCTGGGGGTACTTGGTGGCCCTCATGCCTTGGCTCCGTTCTCGGCGGCCACGGGTGCGGTGGCAGTGGCGGTGGCCTCACCGGCCAGCGACGGCGGCTGTGCCTTGCGGGCCTTGAGGAAGGGAATGATGGTGCGCACCAGCATGGGTGCGGCGACGAACATGACGATCAGCGCCTGCAGCACGGTGGTGAGGGTGAGCGGTGTGTCCGCCTGCGACTGCATGGCCAGACCACCGGCGTGCATCGCGCCGAAGAGCAGGCCGGCCAGCACCGTCCCGAGCGGCCTGGAACGCCCCAGCAGGGCGACGGTGATCGCGTCGAAGCCGATCGATCCCACCAGGCCGGCCGACAAGGGTGTCGGCAGCCCGAACTCGCCGGGGCCGAGGGCTGCCTGCACACCGGCCAGCCCGGCCAGTGCGCCCGAGAGTGTCATGGCGACGACCGTGGTGCGGGCCACGCTCATGCCGGCGGTGGCGGCGGCGTGCGGATTGGCGCCGACGGCCTTGATCCTGAAACCGGTGGTGGAGCGTTCCATCAGCCACCACACACCGACCGCGGCCAGCAGGGCCAGCACGAAGCCCAGGTGCAGCTGCCCACCTTCCAGGCGGGGGAAGGTGGCGCTGAACTGCACCTCGGGTGCGATCGGGTCATTGCGCCCCGGACGCAGGAAGGCCTTGGTGGTCAACAGCCACGCCAGCGTCAGCGAGGCCACGTAGTTCATCATGATGGTCACGATCACCTCGTGGGCGCCGGTGACCGCGCGCAGCCAGCCGACGAAGCCGCCCCAGATCGCGCCGCCCAGCACGCCGAGCACGAGGGCCAGCGGCAGGTGCACCAGCAGCGGCAGACCGGTGAGGCTGAAACCGATGTAGGCGGCCAGGATCGCGCCCATGATGGCCTGGCCCTGGGCTCCGATGTTGAACAGGCCGGCGCGGAAGGCCAGCGCCATGCCCAGACCGGCACTGATCAGCGGTGCGGCGGCGGCGGTGGTCTCGGTGATCGCCTGCCAACTGCCGACCGAGCCCTGGATCAGGGCACCGTAGGCGCTGGAGACCTTCTCCCAGGACGCGTCGAGGGCATCACTGGGGCGATCGAAGAAATAGGCCCACTTGCCGCTCACCTCGGGATCGGCGGCCACCATCAGGATGGCGCCGATCAGGAAGGCCAGGACGAAGGCCGCCACCGTGGTGACCACCTCGCCCCACGGGATGGTGGCCCTGCGCGACTGCTGGGCCGCGGGTGCGGGGGTGCTCATGCCCGCTCTCCTTCCTGGCTGGCGGCAAGCGCCTCGGCCTCGGGGACGCCGGCCATCATCAGGCCGAGGGCGTCGCGGGGGGTGTCGGAGGGGACGATGCCGACGATCTTGCCGCGGTACATGACCGCGATCCGGTCGGCGAGGGCCTCCACCTCGTCGAGTTCGGTGGAGACGATGACCACCGCGGTGCCGCGATCCCGCTCGGCGACGATGCGCTCGTGCAGGAACTCGATCGCCCCCACGTCGACGCCTCGGGTGGGCTGGTTGGCCACCAGGACGCTCAGCGGACGGCTCAGTTCGCGGGCCAGCACCACCTTCTGCTGGTTGCCGCCCGACAGGCTCGCCACCGGCAGGTCGATGCCATTGGTGCGGATGTCGAACTCGCTCACGCGCTCCTCGGCATTGCTGCGGATCCTCTTCATGTCGAGCGCGAGCCCACGCGCGTACTGGTCGACATGGTTCAGCACCAGGTTCTCCGCGACGCTGAAGGACCCGACGAAGCCGTCGCGCTGCCGGTCCTCCGGCACGAAGCCGATGCCGGCCTCCAGGCTCTGGTGCGGGTTCAGCTTGGTGACGTCCTTGCCGTCCACCAGGATCCGGCCGCTGGTGACCGGCGCGGTGCCCAGCAGGGCCTCGGCCAGCTCGGTCTGGCCATTGCCCTGCACACCGGCCAGGCACAGGATCTCACCGCCGCGCACGCCAAGCTCGACGTGGTCGACCATCATCGCGCCCGAGGGGGCCGCGACCACCAGGTCCTCCACCCTCAGGCGTTCATCGGCCGGGTGGGCCTCCTGCTTGTCGACGCGCAGGCTCACGGCCCGGCCCACCATCAGCTCGGCCAGCTGCGCCTCGCTCATGTCGGGGCTGCCCTCCCCCACGACGGCGCCGCGTCGGATCACGGTGATCCGGTCTGCGATGGCGCGCACCTCGCGCAGCTTGTGGGTGATGAAGACGATGGCCCGGCCCTCGTCGCGCAGGGCCTGCATGACGGCCATCAGCTCGTCGATCTCCTGCGGGGTGAGCACCGCGGTCGGCTCGTCGAAGATCAGGTACTGGGCGTCATTGGCCAGTGCCTTGAGGATCTCGACGCGCTGCTGGATGCCCACCGGGAGGTTCTCGATGATCGCATCGGGATCCACCTCGAGCTTGTAGCGGTCGGACAGTTCACGCACCCGGACGCGCGCTGCCTTCATGTCGAGCGTGCCCATCGGGCCGGTCTCGCGGCCCAGGGCGATGTTCTCGGCGACGCTGAAGACCTCCACCAGCATGAAGTGCTGGTGCACCATGCCGATGCCGGCGGCCATCGCCTGCTTCGGGTTGGTCAGGTGGAGTTCCTTGCCGTCGACGGTGATGGTGCCCTCGTCGGCCTGCAGCAGGCCGTAGAGCACATTCATCAGCGTCGACTTGCCGGCGCCGTTCTCCCCCAGCAGGCAGTGGATCTCACCGGGACGGATGTCGAGGTCGATCCTGTCATTGGCGGTCAGGGTTCCGAATCGCTTGGTGATCCCACGCAGTTGCAGGCCGGGGGCCTGCTCGTGGGACGCGCCGCGGTCGGCTGCAGTCTCTGTCACGGGGCACATACTTCCACACTCGTTGCGGTGGGCAAGGCCCCGCCGGCCGCCACTGTGGGCCGGCCGACGGGGCCTTGACCTGGGTCTGCTGCGGTTCAGATCACTTGGGCTGCGAGGCCGACTCGATCTTGATCTTGCCCGAGACGATGTCGGACTTGATGGTCTCCAGCTCGTCCTTCAGCTCGGCCGGAATCTTCGAATCGAACTCATGGAATTCGGCCAGCTTCACGCCGTCATTGGCCAGGTTGCCAACATAGGGATCGGAGCTGAACTTGCCGTCCTTGGCGGCCTTGATGGCGTCGAAGACCGCCACGTCCATGGCCTTCTGCACCGAGGTCATGATGTTGGAGCAGTAGCTGGCCGAGGAGACGCAGCCGTCGGTGTCCACCCAGACGGCATTGACCTTGCCACCGGACTTCTTGGCCACCTGCAGCGCACCCTCACCGGCGGGGCCGGCGACGGGGAAGATCACGTCGGCGCCCTGGCTGGTCAGCGTGCTGGCGATGCGGCTGCCGCCCGCGACGTCGGAGAAGTTGCCGACGAACTGGCCGCCCTTGGGGTTCTTGGGATTCCAGCCCAGCACCTTCACGTTCTTCTTCTTCTGGGTGTTGAAGTAGGTGGCGCCCTGGTGGAAGCCGTCCATGAAGATGGTCACGGTGGGGATGTTCATGCCACCCAGGGTGCCGATCGAGCCGGTCTTGCTCATGGAGGCAGCGGTGTAGCCGGCCATGAAGCTGGGCTCGGCGGTGTTGAAGATCAGCGGTTTGAGGTTCTTCAGCCCGGCGGTCTTCGCGGCGTCATTCCAGTCGACGATGGCGAACTGCACGTCGGGGTTCTTCTTCGCGGCGGCCACCGTGGCATCACCGAGCATGAAGCCGACGGTGACGATGATGTTGCACTTGGCGTCCACCATCTCGTTGAGGTTCTTGGCGAAGTCATTGGCGGTGGCCGACTGCATCTCGCCGGTCTCGATCTCGAGTTCCTTCTTCGCCCTCACCAGGCCGTCGTGCGAGGTCTGGTTGAAGGACTTGTCATCGAAGCCTCCTTCGTCGGAGACCATGCAGGCCTTGAAGTCACCACTGGCGGCGGCTCCACCGGCCGAGGCGCTCGCGCCGCCAGCACTGGTCGACGGGGTGGCCGCGTCGGGCGCCTTCGCGCAACCGGCAAAGGACAGGGCAAGCGCCGACAACAGGGCCGGGGCGACGAGGGACTTCTTCACTGAACTGCCTCCTGAGCAGATGAACTGTGGATGCTCCTGGGGTGAGGGTGCGCGCACATCGTAACCTGCCGTTCACCCGCTGCGGAGGCCGCTTCCGGAGCTTCTCCGACAAGTGTTGCGCAACCGTTGCCTACCGGCCCCCGTCCTCGGCCCACCCGTGCTCAGCCCACCTGCCGCACCAGCGCCTCCGCGGCATCGAGGATGGTGCTGGTCTCGGCCTGCCAGTTGTCCTCCTGGCCCCGGTGCGGTCCGGTGGCGAGGGAGACGATCACGGCCGCCGCACGCAACCGCAGCTCGGTGGGATCGACGCGTTCGTCGAAGACGGGGACCCATTCCCGGATGATCCGGTGCACCCGTTCGGTCTGTTCGGCATTCATGCGCTGCACCGTCGACAGGTGGGCCACCAGACAGCCCAGGTCATCGGCCCGACGTCCTGGCCCCAACGTGTCGACGTCCAGCATCCCGACGATCCGCCCGCCCTCGACGTGCAGCTGCGACTCGTGGAAGTCGCCGTGGGTGGGTTCGACGCCCAGCGCCAGGCCCTGCAGCCCGTCCTCGATCACCGGCACCAGCCAGTCCAGCCGTTCCGCTTCCTCGGGCAGCGCCTGCGCGACGATCTGGCCGTAGTGCGCCACGCCGTCGGCCCACGGTGCCCGGCGCTCCAGTTGCGCCACCGCCGGGGGCAGGCTGTCCAGCAGCGCGACGATGGTCTCGGCACGACATGGCGGTTCGGGGTCGAACATCGCCTGGGCCAGCGGCCGTCCCGGCGCTTCGCGCAGCACCAACAGGTGGTCGTCGGTGACCGCCACCACCTCGGGGGCAGGAACCTGGGCCTCGTCCAGCATCACGTGGCGCGCGGCCACCTCGGCCGCGCTCTCGGCGCGCAAGACCTTGACGTAGAAGACCTGGGAGCCCACCTCCATCCGCACCACCGCGCGGCGGCGTGGGCGGTAACCCACCATGGTCAGGTTCACCTCGTCGGGGCCCACCGGGCGTCCCAGCAGTGAGAACTCGTTGACGATCTCGCTCATCCGCTCGGGGTAGGCGGCTCGCGCCAGGCCGGGCAGGTCGGGATCGGCCGGGTAGATCCAGACGGCGGCGCTGCGGCCACCCGCCTCGAAGAGCTGCGCACGCTCGTCCGTGGCCGCCGGCCCCTGGGCCCGGACGCTGCAGCCGAAGAGCTCGGTGCGCTGCCCGAAGCTCCACCGCACCTCGGCCACATAGGTGGCGGTGGTCGAGCGCAAGGGGTCGTGGTCGACGTGGTCGAGCCGCCAGTCCAACAGCTCACCCCCGGCGTGCTCGGCGGCGGCGCTCAGCAGCGGCCCCACCTCCGCAGTGGTCAGCAGTTCCTGTCCGTCCTGGTCCTGGGTCATGCGCTTCCTTCCTGGGCGACGGCGACCGGCAGGGGTTCGGCCCCCTGCTTGCGCGCGGAGAACCACGCGGCGCGACGCCCGTCGAGCTCGGTCACCGTGAACACGATGCGAGCCCGCTCGGGCAGACGATCCACCTCTTGCCCCTCCGGGTCACGTTCCAACTCGACGACCAGCTGGTCGCCGAGCTGGGCCAGCTTGCCCAGCTGGGCCATGAAGTAGCCCGCCACCGTGTCATAGGGACCCTCGGGCAGCAAGTAGCCGTGCTTGTCGGCAAACTCCTCCAGCGTCATCAGGCCGTCGATGTCGTTGAGCTCACTGTGCCCCGGCTCGGGTTCACGGTCGTACTCGTCGGTGATGTCACCGATCAGCTCCTCCACCAGGTCTTCCAGGGTCACGATGCCGGCGGTGCCGCCGTACTCGTCCTTGACGATGGCCAGGTGCGAGGCCTCCCGACGCATGTCGGTCAGGGCCCGCAGCACACGCACGGTCTCGGGCAGGCCCAGCACCGGGCGCACCAGCTGGCGGATCGGGGCCGAGCGGGCGTCGGGCGCCAGATCCATCAGGTCACGCACGTGCAGGAAGCCGAGGATGCGGTCACGCGAGCCGTCGGTGACCGGGTAGCGCGAGTGCGGGGCGCCCTGCACCTCGCGGATCGCCTTGTAGGCGGGCATGTCACCGGGCAGGAAGTCCACCTCCGTGCGCGGCACCATCACCTCGCGCAGGCTGCGTTCGCCCGCCTCGAAGACCTCGTCGACGATGTGGCGCTCCTCGGCACCCAGGGTCTGCGACCCGATCACCATCTGGCGCAGTTCCTCGTCGGTGACCTCCTCGCGCGAGGCCGACGGATCCCCGCCGAGCAATCGCACGGCCACGTCGGTGGACTTGCCCAGGAACCAGATGATCGGACGCGCCACGCGGGCGATGGTGTCGACCAGCGGCGCGATCGCCAACGAGAAGCCCTCCGCCCGCTGCATGGCGATGCGCTTCGCGGTCAGCTCGCCGAGCACGATCGAGAAGTAGGAGATGGTCACCGTGATGAGCACCAGGGCGAGGGTGCTGGCCAGCCCGCTGGGCATGCCCAGGCCCACCAGCAGGGGGCTCAGCGCCGGTGCCAGCGTCGCACCGCCGAAGGAGGCCGACAGGAAGCCCGAGACGGTGACGCCGATCTGGACGGCGGACAGGAAGAGGTTCGGGTCGGAGGTGAGGCGCGCCACGGCCTCGCCGCGCTTGCCGCGGGAGGCCAGGGCCTTGACCTGGCTCTCGCGCAGCGAGACCAGTGCCATCTCGGCGCCGGAGAAGACACCGCCGACACAGATGAACAGGAAGATCAGGCCGACATTGGTGAGGATTTCACTAGGACTCATGCGTCACCTCGGTGACGCCTGGGACTGTGGCCCTCCTGGTCGTGACGGTTGCTGCGCGGCGAACGTGCGTGGGTCTTCACCCGCTCAGGATACCGACTGCCCCGCACTCGCTTCGAGAATGGCCCGCCCCGCCATGGGTAAGGTGTGCGCGTGAACAACGCGCAGCCGCCCCAGCAGAACACCCCCGGGAATCCCGAAGCCGTCCAGGAAGAGACCTGGGTACTGACCGTCTCGTGCAATGACCGCCCCGGCACCGTGCACGCCGTCTCCGGGGCCTGTGTGGCGGCAGGCGGCAACATCACCGAGTCGCAGCAGTTCACGTCGCAGGACTCCGGACGATTCTTCATGCGCGTCACCGTGGACACCGCACTGGACCGGGCGGGCATCGAGTCGGCGCTGGCCCCCGTGGTCGAGGACCTGCAGGCCGAGTGGCTGCTCGACGTGGCCTCCCGCCCCACTCGCACGCTGGTGCTGGCCTCCAAGGCGGGCCACTGCCTCAACGACCTGCTCTTCCGGCAGCGCTCGGGCCACCTCAACATCGAGATCCCCATGGTGCTGTCGAACCATCCGACCTTGGCCGATCTGGCGGGTTTCTACGGCATCGACTTCGAGCACCAGGCCGTGCTGCCCGAGACCAAGGCCGACTTCGAGGCCCGGATCCTGGAGCTGGTGGACGAGCACGACATCGAACTGGTGGTGCTGGCCCGCTACATGCAGATCCTCTCGCCGGAACTGTGCGAGGCACTGGCCGGCCGTGCGATCAACATCCATCATTCCTTCCTGCCCGGTTTCAAGGGCGCCAATCCCTACCGGCAGGCCCACGAGCGGGGCGTCAAGCTCATCGGCGCCACCGCACACTTCGTCACCAGTGACCTGGACGAGGGGCCCATCATCGAACAGAACGTGGTTCGGGTGGACCACTCCCGCACCGTGCCGGAGCTGGTGGCGATCGGACAGGACGAGGAGAGCCGCACCCTGACCGAGGCGGTCAAGCTCTTCGCCGAGAAGCGGGTCTTCCTGGACGGGCATCGCACCGTCATCTTCCGCTGAGCCCTTTGCCCACCAAGGATTTCTCGCCTCCGCACGCCACGACCACCGTCGTGGCGTGCGGATCACTCCAAAAATCCTTGTGACAAATTTCTCATCTTCCTAGTGACATTGTTCACAAGGACGACTAGCTTTGCTCCAGTTCGTGCCAACGCCGGCACGACGACTGCACCACCGCAGTAGACGCAAGGAGCACGATGAGCACGCCACACCGCGCCGATCATCACGAGGATCCCGC
Organism: Luteococcus struthionis; assembly: GCF_048595755.1. Classification (GTDB taxonomy): domain Bacteria; phylum Actinomycetota; class Actinomycetes; order Propionibacteriales; family Propionibacteriaceae; genus Luteococcus. The sequence goes on along the minus strand of NZ_CP184360.1, from coordinate 2,171,493 downwards.
ACAGAACCTGCCGCCCGCCGAACCGCAACGCGCCGCCTCCGAGGGCCCCACGCCCTATGTCGCCAATGACGAGGCGCTGGCCCGCGTCCATGCCTCTGACGAGTTCCGCGAGCTCAAGGGCCGTTTCCGCAAGTTCGCCTTCCCCCTCAGCGCTGCCTTCCTCATCTGGTACTTCGCCTACGTGCTGCTGAGCACCTATGCCATCGACCTGATGAAGAAGCCGCTGTTCGGAAACGTCACGCTGGGCCTGTTCCTGGGACTGTTGCAGTTCCTGACCACCTTCGTGATCACGGCGCTCTACATCCGTCACGCCAACAAGAACCTTGACCCGATCGCCACCAAGCTGCGCGCCGAACTGGAGGGCCACCGATGAACACCGACCCCCTGATGCAGTTGCCGCTGCTCGAGACCGCGGTCAAGCTGGGCAACCCGATCGCCAACATCATCATCTTCGCCCTGTTCGTGGTGGGCACGCTGACCATCGTGATCCGCGTCTCCACCGGCGGCAAGAAGGAGGCCGGAGACTTCTACACCGGTGGTGCCTCCTTCGACGGCCGCCAGAACGGCCTGGCAATCGCCGGTGACTACCTGTCGGCTGCCTCCTTCCTCGGCATCGTCGGCGCCGTCGCACTGACCGGTTACGACGGCCTGCTCTACTCCATCGGCTTCCTGGTCGCCTGGCTCGTCGCACTGCTGCTGGTCGCCGAGCCCCTGCGCAACACCGGCAAGTACACGATGGCCGACGTGCTGAGCTTCCGCACCCAGGAGAAGCCGGTACGCATGGCCGCAGCGCTGTCGACCCTGGCCGTCTCCTTCTTCTACCTGTTGGCCCAGATGGCGGGCGCCGGTGGCCTGGTCTCGCTCCTGCTGGGCGTCACCAGCCCGATGATGCAGAACCTCGTCATCCTGCTGGTGGGCGCACTGATGATCATCTACGTGCTGATCGGTGGCATGAAGGGCACCACCTGGGTGCAGATGATCAAGGCCGTGCTGCTGATCTCGGGCGCTGCCGTCATGACCTTCTGGGTGCTCGGGCTGGCCGGCATGAACCTCTCCACCCTGGTGGGCAATGCCCAGTCCAAGGCCGACGCCATCAAGGCCGCGGACCCGGCCGCCATGGGTGCCGCGTGGAAGGACCTCACCGAGCCGATGGGCAAGTACGGCTCCAACAAGCTGGGCTTCATCTCGCTGGCGCTGGCCCTGGTGCTGGGCACCGCCGGCCTGCCGCACGTGCTGATGCGCTTCTACACCGTGCCCACCGCCAAGGAGGCCCGCCGCTCGGTCACCTGGGCCATCGGCCTGATCGGTGCCTTCTACCTGTTCACCATGGTGCTCGGTTACGGCGCCGCCTGGCTGGTGGGTTACGACGTCATCAACGCGCTGCCCGGTAAGGCCAATGCGGCCGCTCCTGCGCTGGCCTTCTGGCTGCCCGGCAAGGGCCTGGGCGGCACGGTCTTCCTGGCCGTCATCGCCGGCGTCGCCTTCGCCACCATCCTGGCCGTCGTGGCAGGCCTGGCCATCACCGCCAGCGCCTCCTTCGCGCATGACATCTACAACTCGATCCTCAAGGACGGCAAGGCCGACCCTGACTCCGAGATGAAGGTGGCCCGCAACACCGTGATCGTGATCGGCCTGCTGGCGATCGTGGGCGGCATCGCGGCCAAGAGTCAGAACATCGCCTTCCTGGTGGCGCTGGCCTTCGCCGTGGCGGCCTCGGCCAACCTGCCCTCCATCCTGTACTCGCTGTACTGGAAGCGCTTCAACACCCGCGGTGCGGTCTGGTCGATCTACGGTGGCCTGATCTCGGCACTGGTGCTCATCACCTTCTCCCCCGCCGTCTCCGGCGAGAAGACCTCGATGTTCCCCAATGCCGACTTCGCCTGGTTCCCGCTGGACAACCCGGCCCTGGTCAGCGTCCCGGTCGGCTTCATCCTGGGTTGGCTTGGCTCGATCACCAGCAAGGAGCACAACGCCGCCAAGTACACCGAGATGGAGGTCCGCTCCATGACCGGTGCCGGTGCAGAGGGTGCCATCGCGCACTGACCGGTTCGTCCTGGTGCACGACGGCCGTCCTTCCGTTGCGGAAGGACGGCCGTTCGTCGTCCCCCCACCGACGACCGCGCGAACCGGCCCGCTAGGCTCGGGGGAAAGTCCATTCGGCTACCCGGACACCATCAGGGGTGGCCCTCCAGTGAGGCACGACAGCCCTGTACTGTTTTTCGTGCCAGCCCTCCGTCGAGAAGAGGAATCCAATGAAGAAGACCCCAGTGAAGGTTGCCGTCACCGGTGCCGCCGGCCAGATCTGCTACAGCCTGCTTTTCCGAATCGCCAGTGGCGCGGTGCTGGGCGACACCCCGATCGAGCTGCGCCTGCTCGAGATCCCGCACGCCATGAAGGCCCTCGAGGGCGTCGTGATGGAGCTGGACGACTGCGCCTTCCCGAACCTCAAGAATGTCGTCATCGGTGACGATCCCGAGACGGTCTTCGAGGGCGCCAACATCGCCATGCTGGTGGGTGCCTTCCCCCGCAAGGCCGGCATGGAGCGCGGCGACCTGCTCAGCGCCAATGGCCGCATCTTCACCCAGCAGGGCAAGGCCCTCAACAAGGTGGCCGCCGACGACGTCCGCGTGCTGGTGACCGGCAACCCGGCCAACACCAATGCGCTGATCGCCATGAACAACGCCCCCGACATCCCCAACGAGCGCTTCGGTGCGCTGACCCGCCTCGACCTCGACCGCTCGAAGGCGCAGATCGGCAAGAAGCTGGGCGTCACCACTCGCCACATCGAGCGTCTGACCATCTGGGGCAACCACTCCTCCACCATGTACCCCGACCTCTTCCACGCCACCGTGGACGGCAAGCCGGTGCTGGAGGAGATCAACGACGACGAGTGGGTGAAGAACGCCTTCATCCCCAAGGTCGCCAAGCGCGGCGCCGAGATCATCGACGCCACTGGCCTGTCGAGCCGCGCCTCGGCCGCCAATGCCACCGCCTCCTGCATGCATGACTGGGAGCTGGGCACCGTGGGTGGCGACTGGACCAGCATGGGCGTCGTCTCGGACGGCTCCTACGGCGTCCCCGAGGGCCTCATCTCCTCCTTCCCCGTGCGCCACAAGGACGGCGACTGGGAGATCGTCCAGGGTCTGGAGATCAATGACTACAGCCGTTCGATGATCGACCGCTCGGTTGCCGAGCTGCAGGAAGAGGCCGCCGCTGTCAAGGAGCTGGGCTTCATCTGAGTTTCTCCTGCGTGGCCGTGAGGCCAGGCACACGACAGGCCGCCACCCCTCGGGGTGGCGGCCTGTTCGGCGTCGTGGTGGCCGTGCTCAGATGCCCGGTTTGGAGTGGGGCACCAGCAGGGTGAGCACCAGCATGGCTCCCCCCACCAGCAGCAACAGGGTGGCGTCGAACCATCGCTGCCGCACCGCGAGCAGGCCGGCCACCCGGGCAGGCAGGACGGCCCGCAGTGCCCCGGCCAGCAGGACGCTGCAGCCGATCGCGAAGGCACCGCGTCGCCAGTGCCCCGTGGCGGTGACTCCCAGGCTGGTGAGCAGCGCCACCATCACCAGGGCCAAGGGCCACTGGTTGAGCGAGCCGGCCGCCGCCCGCGCCCGCGACCGCGCCAGCCTCCGCTCATCGTGCGCACCGGACATCAGGACTGCCGAACCGCCAGCTGCTCGGCCCGGTCCACCACATTGCTCAGCAGCATGGCGCGGGTCATCGGTCCGACGCCGCCGGGGTTGGGGGTCACCTTGGAGGCCACCTCCCACACGTCGGCGGCCACGTCGCCCACCGGCTTGCCGTCGACGCGGCTGACACCGACGTCGATCACCACGGCGCCGGGCTTGACCATGTCGGCGGTGAGGAAGCCGGCCCGCCCCACCGCGGCGATGACGATGTCGGCCTCGCGGGTGTGGGCCGCCAGATCCTTGGTGCCGGTGTGGCACAGGGTGACGGTTGCGTTCTCGCTCTTGCGGGTGAGCAGCAGCCCCAGCGGGCGCCCCACGGTGGTGCCGCGGCCCACGACGCAGACCTCGGCGCCGGACAGCGGCACCTCGTAGCGGTTGAGCAGCTCGACGATGCCGCGCGGGGTGCACGGCAGCGGGCCGGGCTCGGTGAGCACCAGCTTGCCCAGGCTGGCGGGGGCCAGGCCGTCGGCGTCCTTGTCCGGGTCGATCAGCGACAGGGCGCGGTGCTCGTCCAGGTGCTTGGGCAGCGGCAGCTGCACGATGTAACCGGTGCAGGCCGGGTTCTCGTTGAGGGCCTGGATGGCCTCGTCGAGCTGCGCCTGGGTGGTGTCCTCGGGCAGGTCGACGCGGATCGACTCGATGCCCACCTGGGCGCAGTCCTTGTGCTTGCCACCGACGTAGATCTGGCTGCCCGGATCGGCGCCGACCAGCACGGTGCCGAGCCCGGGCACGACGCCCTTCGCGCGCAGTGCGTCGACGCGCACCTTCAGCTCGTCCTTGATCTGCGCGGAAACCGCCTTGCCATCAATGCGTTCTGCAGTCATTGCATGTCCTCTCCTGGATTCCCCACCACGATCCCCGAGGCTGTCGAGGGGCCTCGACAGGTTGGGCCGCGGGGGTCCAAGGGGGTCGTCCCCCCTTGCTGATTGATCTGTCAGTGGAAGAAGTGGCGGGTGCCGGTGAAGTAGAGCGTGACGCCCTTGGACTTGCACAGATCGATGGTCTCCTCGTCGCGGATGGAGCCGCCGGGCTGCACGATGGCCTTGACTCCCCCGTCGATGAGGATCTGCGGTCCGTCGCTGAAGGGGAAGAAGGCATCCGAGGCCGCCACCGAGCCGACAGCGCGCTCACCGGCGCGCTCGACGGCCAGCTTGCAGGAGTCGACGCGATTCACCTGCCCCATGCCAACGCCCACCGAGGCACCGCCGGAGGCCAGCAGGATGGCATTGGACTTCACCGAGCGGCAGGCCTTCCAGGCGAAGGCCAGGTCGGCCAGGGTCTGCTCGTCGGCGGCCTCACCGGCGGCCAGGATCCAGTTGGCGGGCTGGTCACCGTCGGCCTGCAGCACGTCCATCTGCTGCATCAGCAGGCCGCCGTCCACCTCGCGGGTCTCGACGCCGCCACGGGCGGGGGCACCACACTTGAGGATGCGCAGGTTCTTCTTGGTCTGCAGGATCTCCAGCGCCTCGGGCTCGTAGTCGGGCGCGACGATGACCTCGGTGAAGATCGGCTTGACCTGCTCTGCCATGGCCACCGTCACGGTCTGGTTGGCGGCGATGACACCACCGAAGGCGCTCAGCGAGTCGCACTCGTGGGCCTTGCGGTGGGCCTCGGCGATGTCGGAGCCGGTGGCGATGCCGCACGGGTTGGCGTGCTTGATGATGGCCACGGCCGGCTCGTCGAAGTCATGGGCGGCGCGGTGCGCGGCATTGGTGTCGACGTAGTTGTTGTAGCTCATCGCCTTGCCGCCCAGCTGCTCGGCGGTGGCCAGCCCCTCGGGCCCGAAATTCTTCCGGTACAGGGCCGCCTGCTGGTGGCTGTTCTCGCCGTAGCGCAGCACGTCGAGGCGTTCGTAGGACCCGAAGACGGTCTCCGGGAAGCCGGTGCCATCGGTGCCGTCGGTGAGCACCGAACTCATCCAGCCGGCCACGGCCATGTCATAGGCAGCGGTGTGCTTGAAGGCGGCCGCAGCCAGCTTCTTGCGTTCCTCCAGCGTGAAACCGCCCTGGGCCAGCGCCGCCTTCAGGTCGTCGTACTGCTCGGGCGAGGTGACGATGGCCACGCTGGGGTGGTTCTTCGCGGCGGCGCGCACCATGGAGGGGCCGCCGATGTCGATCTGTTCCACGCACTCATCGGGGGTGGCACCGCTGGCCACGGTCTGGGTGAAGGGGTACAGGTTGCTCACCACCAGGTCGAAGGCGGCAATCCCCATCTCATCGAGCTGCTTGCGGTGGTCCTCGAGGCGACGGTCGGCCAGGATCCCGGCGTGCACCTTGGGGTGCAGGGTCTTCACGCGGCCGTCCAGGCATTCGGGGAAGCCGGTGAGCTCGGCCACCTCGGTGACCTGCAGTCCCGCGTCGACGAGCTTCTTGTACGAACCACCGGTGCTCACCAGCTCGACGCCGGCCTCGGCCAGCACCGTGCCGAGCTCTTCGAGGCCCGTCTTGTCGTAGACGCTCACCAGAGCGCGCTTGATGGGCATTCGGTTGTCACTCACTGCTTCTCCTGAATGTTTCGTGCCGTGGACAGAATCGTGGGGCCGCTCAGTGCTGGGCGGCGAGCTGGTTGACGACGTCGACCAGCAGCCGACGTTCGACGATCTTGATGCGTTCGTGCAGGCTGGCCTCGTCGTCGCCGGGCAGCACCTCGACGGCCTCCTGGGTGATGAGTTCGCCGGTGTCGACGCCGTCATTGACCCAGAAGATCGACGCACCGGTGGTGGTGGCGCCGGCGGCCAGCGCATCGCGGACCGCATGGGCTCCCGGGAAGTTGGGCAGCAGCGCCGGGTGGGTGTTGATGATGCGATCCCCGAAGCGGCTCATGCAGGGCTGGTCGAGCAACTTCATGAAACCGGCGGAGACCACCAGATCTGGCTGGTGTTCGGCAATCCGTTCCGCCAGCTGCGCATCCCAGTCGAGTCGCTCGGGGGTGCCCCGACGCAACAGGCGCGGCATCGGATGGACGAAGGTGGCGATGCCAGCGGCCTTGGCCCGTTCGATCCCGGCACACTCGACATCGGCTCCGACTGCCACCAGTTCGGCGGCCAGTCGGCCCGCGTCGCGGGCGTCGATCAAGGACTGCAGCAGGGTGCCGCTGCCGGACACCAGGACGAGCACTCGATAGGTCACCTGCACACCCTATCGGCCAACGGTCGGCGCCCCCTGCCCCTCAGGATCGGGGGCGTCGTCAAGGTCGTCGTCGGGCTTGTCGGCGCGACGCCCCAGCAGGCCCAGCAGCAAGCCGGTGACCAGTCCCGAGATTCCCATCACGGTGGGTGCCATCACGGCCAGCGGAACCAGCCGCGGACCGACGCCCACCAGGCGCTCTGCACCCAGGTCGCCGCTGGACAGCAGGCCCAGCAACCAGAAGGACAAGCCGGACAGCGCTCCGGACAGGCCTCCCACCAGCGAGGTCTCGTCCGCGCGGACCCCGGGCCGGGAGCGCACCACCACCCAGGCGGCCGCTGCCCCGGCGAGCACGCCGCTCGCCAGCCACAACAGCGCCAGCTTGGGGCCGGCCCCATTGGCGCCAATGGCGCCGAGCACGGGAATGGCGGGCAGCATGCCCGTCAGGTTGTGTGCGGGAGAGACCACGGTGCCCGCGCCCACGGTGAAGCCGGCTCCCAGGGCCCAGGACCCGCACCAGATCACCAGGTTCGGCAGCCAGACCAGTTGCAGCACGAGCAGTGCCACCCCGCCCGCCGTGCCGGGCATCAGGGAGTTGTGCAGATCGACAACCCGGTCGCGGTGCTGCACCAGCGCGATCGCGCCCGCCAGCGCCCCGGTGGCGATCATCACGCACAGTGCCGCACCCACCGCACGGGGAATGGCTCGTGCCCAGGCCGGCCACCACTGCAGCGGTGCCCAGCCGAGGGCACGTCCTGCTCCGATGAAACCTCCCAGGCCGCCGAGCACCACCCCGCCCAGCAGGGCCGCTCCGGTCTGCTGTCCGGCATCGGCGAGCGCGGTTGCGACCAGCACGCACACCACGTAGGCCACCAGGAAGACTCCCCCGATTCGCACGGTGAGGTCCTTGCGCTCCCGCTGGCCCATCTCGACCAGCGCGTCCCCGGCGGCCTGGGCGGCAGCGAAGGCGGCCAGGCCGCTGCCGATCACCACGATGAGGGCACTGACCCCGAGCGGGATGAGGCCGAACTGGTTCTGCCCCAGCTGCACGTCGGCGCCGTGGGCCAGCAACCAACCGCGCACGCCGACCCCGACCGCCGACCAGAAGCCCAGGTCGGGCGCCTGCACCCACGCAACGGCGGCCAGCGCCACCGGCGGAAGGACTCCTGCCAGGGCGGTGAGCACCGCCGCCAGGGCCGCCAGTGCCGGCCAGGGAAGCATCGACGTCCTCGGCTGCTGGCGCTGCGGGGCGTCGTGGTTGCCAAGCCCCGGCTGGCGCCGGTTGCGCGATCGTCCGCCCTGACGTCCTGCTCGCGTCGGGAACCCCACCATGTGCCACACACCCTTCAGCTTCACTGTTGCCTGCGCGGCTGGATCGCCGCTCATCCCCGTGGCGGGTAAACTCCCCGAGAACCATGATCTGGGGCGGCTGCCCCTTCCCGCACTCCCGGAGGATCCCGCGTGACCGACGAGCACAACCCTCAGCCCCGTCCCGACGGCGCCCAGGACGAGCCCATCGTCGGGACCGGCCCGCAGGTGCCGGAAGGCGACACCGACCCTACTGCAGCGGCCAAGCAGTCTGAGCCCACCCAGCCCGAGGTGGACCACAGTGCCTGGATGCGCCCGGCCGTGGGTGAGGACGTGCGCACCTCGGAGGTGGTGGGTGCCCTGGCACCCGAGCCCACCGAACCCGAGGACCTGCCCGAAGACCCGGTGGACGTCTTCGACGAAGCCGCCCCCGTGACCCCCGAGGAGTCCGACCAGGAGGGTTCGGGCCCGGCCGACCAGACCGCGCCGATGGCGGCCAGCGTCGGTGCCCGCGCGGCACTGCAGCGTGAGGACGAGTCCGGCGTCGACTTGGCTCCGACGGCTCCCCGCCACGGGGAACAGGACAAGCGCGGTGGATTCCTGCGCTGGCTCCCCTGGCTCATCGGCGCCGTGGTGCTGGCCCTGATCGCCTTCGCCGTCGTCTTCCAGCAGACCCGCAAGCCCGTCGTGGTCGTCACCCCGACGCCCACCCCCTCGGTGACCAAGCCGCCGGTGGTGGTCAATGCAGACCTGATGGCAGCCAAGGATGCGGAGTTGATCGCCAAGGGTGAGGGCTGGACCGCGGCCGAGACGCTGCAGAAGCTCTCCCCCACCTCGCGGCGCATCTTCTGCCAGAACTCCTCCACCGGGCAGCCCAATCCCACGCAGACCAAGCAGCGCACGCTGACCACCAAGTCGGAGACGCCCATCGTGGCCCGGCACCAGATCGACAACTACGCCACCGCCGCCGACGCCACCACCACCTACAAGCTGCGCGCCGAGAACATGGCCAAGTGCGACGACGTGCCCACCTACATCTACAGCGGCACCGGCGTCAGCGGTATCGGCGACGAGGCCCAGCTGATGACGGTGGTCTTCGAGGACGTGATTCCCGAGTACCACACGCTGCTGCTGGTGCGCACCGGCACCACGGTGCACTCCTATGACGTGATCCAGGCCAAGAAGCCCGTCTCGGCGCTCGCGGTGGCAAAGGCCGCCGGCGAGACGATCAACCGCCAGTGTTCGCGCGCCAAGGGCACCTGCGCGAAGGATCCCAAGACCGCGGCCGCCATTCCGCCTCCCGCGGGGACCCCGGGCTGGATGGTCATCTCCGACCTGCCGCGCGTCTCCCCCGGCGCCGGCCTGTGGTCGGCCACCGAGGTGGGCAATGTGTCCACCAAGGGCAGCCAGTGCGAGAACATGACGCTGGCCTCCGAGGCGGGCCCCACCAAGCGGGAGCAGCGGACCTACCTGATGACCCAGGACAATGCCGCGCCGCAGACCTTCGGCGTCGACGAGGTCATCCTGACCTTCAAGGACGACCAGGCGGCAGCCAAGTTCGCCGAGAAACTGACCGGCAACCTGAACAAGTGCCCGGACCGCCAGGAGACCGCCACGGTCTCGGAGCCGGCCACGGTGGAGGGCAAGGCGGGCAAGACCGACATCAAGGCCGACACCCTGCTGGTCGAGCAGGCCATGGGGGGCGAGGAGACGGCTCGCTTCCGCACCGCCACGGTCCAGGCCGGCAACCAGGTGGTCTTCCTGACCAACAACCCCAGCGCCTCCTATGACCTGGGTGGGAAAAAATTCGGGCAAATCGCCTTGCGAGCGGGCCAGCGTGCCACTCAGGGAGACTGAGATTGGTTTTCGCTTCCTGAGAAATGCTAAGGTTCTCAGGTCTTGAGAAATCGGGACGATCGTGTGGAAGGCCTGAGCTGACCAAGCCGCCCGCCATATGATGTGCCTACTGTCTGTCACCAAGGAGAACCGTGTCCCACACTCCATTCCGGAGGGTTCGCGCCAAGCGCGTGCTGGAGGTTCAGGAGACCCGCGACGAGCTCGACTTCGACAGTGTCTTTGACACCGCCGAGGAAGAGACCGGCCCGGGCGTCCTGAAGCGCAGCATTGCAGCGCTTGCCGTGAGCACGCTGGGCCTTGTCACCATCGGTGGTGTCATCGCCGCATCCTCCGCAGACTCGGAGCGGGTCGACACGTCGGCCGTCTCGACCGACAAGAACTCGCATGACATCACTCGCGCCGTCGCCGCACCCGATGCCCTGACCATCGAGCAGCAGGTGCAGTCGCAGGTGGCCGAGGCCAGCAAGGTCAAGGGCCAGACCAAGGGCACCTTGGCTGCCTACGCCGGCCGCACCACGATCTCGCGTACCGCGGCCCGGACCGAGCTGAGCAAGGCCATCGCCAACGAGGGCGCCACCACCCGTCAGGGCAATCTCGACGAGATCAGCCAGACCGTCACGGCCGAGGCCGCCGACTCCGGTGCCCAGAACCGCGACGACCAGATCGAGGTGGACCTGGAGCGCGTGAAGCGTGAGGCCGGCCGCATCGCCGAGGAGAAGCGCAAGGCCGAGAAGCTCCTCAAGGACCAGAAGGCCGCTGCTGCGGCCGCCGCCAAGAGCGGTGACAAGAGCAAGCAGCAGGGCAAGGCTGACAAGGCCGCCGAGCCCAAGGCCGATGAGCCCAAGGATGCTCCCGTCGACGCGGCTGCGGCCAAGGTCACCGGCGGCGGTGGCACCACCCCGCTGCCCGCGGGCCAGTACACCGTGGGCGCCTCTTGGGGCCAGTACGGTTCCTGGTCGCGCTGGCACACCGGCCAGGACTTCCCGTCCCCGGTGGGCACCCCGGTGCGCGCTGTGGCCGACGGCGTTGCTGCCACAAACTGTGGCGGCTGCCAGGGTTGGGCCGGCGACAGCGCACTGGTGCTGCACCACGGCAACGGCGGTTCCACGCTGTACGCCCACATGAGCCGCTACACCGTCCAGCCCGGCCAGGTGGTCAAGGCTGGCCAGATCATCGGCTACAACGGCATGAAGGGCCGTACCTTCGGCCCCCACCTCCACTTCGAGTACTACCCCAAGGGCACCACCCCCGGCGACGTCTACTCGTCCAGCAATCCCGTGAGCTTCCTGCTCACCCTGGGCGTCCACGTCTGACGGACACGGCGAAGATCCTCGGAAAGTCCCGCGCACCCTTCGGTGCGCGGGACTTTCCGCATTCCCTGTCTGGCCGGGGCCTGGCCTACAGCTTCTCCATCGGAGCGTGCTTGAGGCTGAGGCGCTTCAACCCTGCCGAGCCGAAGTCGACGTCGGCCTTCATCTGGTCGCCGGCACCGGAGACCGCCACCACCGTTCCCATGCCGAAGGTGGAATGGAGCACCCGCTCCCCCGGGGCGAGCGAACTGACCTTCTTGACCGCCGGCTTGCCCGAGCCGAAGCTGGGCGCGGAGTTCGAGCCCAGGGTGCGGCTGCTGCCGTAGCCGCCACGCCCGGTGCCCTGCCGGGCCTGCGCGGTGCGGGTGGCCGAGGTGCTCGCCCAGCCGCTCAGGGCGGCACCCGTGCGTCGCCAGTCGAGCAGATGGGGCGGAATCTCCTCCAGGAAGCGGCTCGGCGGATTGTACTGCGGCGCACCCCAGGCGGTGCGCACCGCCGCGCGCGAGAGGTAGAGCTGTTGACGGGCGCGCGTGATGCCCACATAGGCCAGGCGCCTTTCCTCCTGCAGTTCGTCGCGGTCCATCAAGGCGCGCATGTGGGGGAAGACCCCGTCCTCGAAGCCGGTCAGGAAGACGGTGTCGAACTCCAGGCCCTTGGCAGTGTGCAAGGTCATCAGCGTCACCACTCCTGCCCCGTCCTCGGCATCGGGGATCTGGTCCGAATCGGCGACCAGCGCGATGCGCTCCAGGAAGGCGGGAAGGCTGTCGTCGGGCTCCGGCATGCCATCGGTGAGTGAACCGGCCCCTTCATCGGTCAGCGGCGCATCGTCGTCGGTCAGGTCGACCGAGTGCGCGGCGGCCACGAACTCCCCCGCCACGGCCACCAGTTCGACGAGGTTCTCCAACCGGGTCTCGTCCTGCGGGTCCTTGGAGTTCTCGAGCTCGGCAAGGTAGCCCGAGTCCTTGAGGATCGAGGTCAGGATCTCGTCGGCGGGCCGCCCCTGCGCCACCATCTCGCGGTGGCGCGCCATCATCTCCGCGAAGGACTGGATCTGCTTGAAACTGCGGGTCGCGATCCCCGGCGCCTCACTGGCCCGCTCGAGGGCCGCGCTGAAGCTGATCCGCTCGCTGGTGGCCAGTGCATCGATCGCTGCCTCGGCACGGTCGCCGATGCCGCGCTTGGGAACGTTGAGGATGCGCCGGGTGCTCACGTCGTCGGCAGGGTTGGCGATGGAGCGCAGGTAGCTGATCGCGTCGCGGATCTCCTTGCGTTCATAGAAGCGCACGCCGCCCACCACCTTGTAGGGCAGCCCCACGCGAATGAAGACCTCCTCGAAGGCTCGCGACTGGGCGTTGGTGCGGTAGAAGACCGCCACCTCGCCGTAGCGCGTCTTGCCCTCGTCGACCAGCTTGTCGATCTCGGTGGCAATGAACTGGGCCTCGTCGTGTTCCGTGTCGGCCACGTAACCGGTGATCAGGGCGCCCTCTCCCTGGTCGCTCCACAGCCGCTTCTCGGGCCGGTTGGGGTTGTGACCGATCACCGCATTGGCCGCGGTGAGGATGTTCTGGGTGGAGCGGTAGTTCTGCTCCAGCAGGATCGTGGCAGCACCCGGGAAGTCGCTCTCGAAGTCCAGGATGTTGCGGATCGTCGCACCGCGGAAGGCGTAGATCGACTGGTCGGAGTCACCCACCACCATCAGCTCGGGGGGCTCCACGGTGGGGGTGCCGTCCAGGACGGCCGCCGAGCCCGCGTCGTCGAGGGTGCCGCACAACTGGCGGATCAGTTGGTACTGGGCGTGGTTGGTGTCCTGGTACTCGTCGACGAGCACCTGGCGGAAGCGACGCCGGTAGCCCTCGCGCACGTCGGGGAAGGCCTGCAGCAGGTGGACGGTGGTCATGATGAGGTCGTCGAAGTCCAGCGCATTGGCGGCCACCAGCCGCCGCTGGTATTCGGCATAGGCCTCCGCCATGGCCCGCTCGTTGCCCTCCCCCGCTCGCTGCAGCGCACTCTCGTGGTCGATGAGTTCGTTCTTGCAGTTGCTGACCCAGTTCATCACGGCCCGCACCGGGTAGCGCTTGGGATCCATCTCGAGCTCACGCGTCACCAAGGTCATCAGGCGCTTGGCGTCGGTGTCGTCGTAGATCGAGAAGTTGCGGTTCATGCCGAACTTGTCGATGTCGGCCCGCAACATCCGCACGCACGAGGAATGGAAGGTGCTGACCCACATCAGCTTGGCGCGGTTGCCCACCAGGTCGACGACGCGGCTGCGCATCTCTGCGGCCGCCTTGTTGGTGAAGGTGATGGCCAGGATGGAGCCGGGATGCACATCACGCTCGGCAACCAGGTGGGCGATGCGACGGGTCAGCACCCGGGTCTTGCCGGAGCCGGCGCCTGCCACCACCAGCACCGGGCCGCCGGCGTGCAGCACGGCCTGACGCTGCGGCGGGTTGAGCCCCTCGAGCAGCTCCTCGGTGCTCACCGCGGGCCGTCGGTGCGCCCCCTCCGCTGCGGGCTGCGGTGCGGGACGCGTCCGCGGGGAGGGATCGGGCTCGAAGGCGCTGAACAGGTCGGGCATTGGCAGGTCATTCATGGCAGGTACACCCTATGCGCTGGCGGCCGTGCTTCCGGCCCACCAGGGCTGGCCCCCGCCACGTGGCGCACTATCGTGGGAGGCATGTTCAACCGGCTGCCGTTGCGCCAGCTCGCCGTGCGTGCCATGGCTGGCGTCTTCACCGCCCAGATGTGTGCCGCGATTGGTCTCACTGCGGTGGACGCGGTCCAACGGCGCAATCGCCTCCCCTACCGATTTCCCGTCGCGGACCCGATCCCGGTCGAGGCCGGCAGCGACGAGGTCACGATCTACACCTTTGGTGACGACCTCTACGAGGACATGCTCGCCGACATCGCCCAGGCCACCGAGACGGTCTACTTCGAGACCTACATCTGGAAGGGTGACCACGTCGGCCACCTGTTCAAGCAGGCTCTCATCGACGCCGCCGACCGGGGTGTCAAGGTCTGCGTGGTCTACGACGAGTTCGCCAACCTGGTCGTCCCGCGCAGCTTCTTCAAACTGCCGCCCAATGTGCACGTGCAGACCCATCCGGTGGTCGCCAGCCCCATCCCCACGCCGCGCAACATCGGACGTGACCATCGCAAGCTGTTGGTCGTCGACTCCCGGGTGGCCTACATCGGCGGTTACAACATTGGTGACACCTACGCCGATCGGTGGCGTGACACCCATGCACGCCTGGTGGGCCCCGGTGTTGCCGAGATCGAGAATGCCTTCGTCGATTACTGGAACCTGCGCCACGTGGGTGTGCTGAGCTCTCGGCGCGAGACCGGCGACGAGCTGGTCAACAAGGGCACCCGTTCCTGGCAGACCCAGGTGCGGGTGCATCGCAACACCCCCAAGATCTCGGTCTACCCGATCCGCAACATGTATCTGGAGGCCATCGATCGGGCAGTGGACCACATCTGGATGACACAGGCCTACCTCATCCCCGACGACGACCTGACGGCCGCGCTGTTCGCCGCAGCCCGACGCGGCGTCGACGTGCGCATCATCGTCCCGGCGCAGTCCAATCACGTGGTGGCCGACTGGCTCTCGCGCGGTTTCTACGACGACCTGCTCAAGTACGGTGTGCGCCTCTTCCTGTACCAGGGCGCCATGGTGCACGCCAAGACCTGCACCATCGACGGATTCTGGTCCACCATCGGCACCGCCAACCTGGATCGGCTCAGCCTGGCCGGCAACTACGAGGTGAATGCCGAGTTCCTCAGCCGCAGCGTGGCCGAACGGATGGAGCAGATCTGGGAGGTGGACGAGGCCAACTGCATCGAGCTCACCCGAGATGAGTGGGACAAGCGCTCGGTGGTGGCGAAGTTCACCGAAACCTTGTTGTCGCCGTGGCGTCCGCTCTTCTGAGCACCGGCGGGCCCCAATTCCACCCCGTGGGGTGAGGGGTTTTCGCCGCGAGTGGAATGGCGCGACAAACACGGCCACAAGGATCTATGGTCGATGACATGGGATTCATTGCATTCATTGTTCTCGGCCTCATTGCCGGTGCCATTGCCAAGGCGATCATGCCGGGTGAGCAGGGTGGCGGTTGGTTCGTCACCATGATCCTGGGTGTCGTCGGCGCGATCCTGGGCGGTTGGCTCGGATCGCTGCTCCTCAACGTCTCGCTGGGCGGCTTCTTCGACCTCCGGTCGTGGCTGCTCGCCATCGTCGGTTCGCTGATCGTCCTGGGCATCTGGGGCGCCGTCACCGGCCGCAAGCGCGTCTGATCTGACCTTCTACCTTCCCCAACAAGATCCAACAGGGTCCCGGCCTTCTGGCCGGGGCCCTGTTGCCTTGTCCCCCTCCCCGTCACTGGAGCACGAGGTTCGGGTCGGACTCAGGGAAAGACCTGATGCATCCGGGCTCCGCGCAGCGCAAGATGGAGACCATGGATCCACGCACCCTGCCCGAGCTGCCCCGCAGCCGGGACGACGCCGTCATCGCCGGCGTCTGTCATGGGTTGGCGCGTCAGCTGTTCATCGATCCCCTGCTGGTACGCGTGGCCGCGGTCGTGCTGGCACTTGCCAGTGGCGTGGGCATCGTCCTCTACGCCGGAGCATGGGCCGTGATGCCGCAGGAGGGGGCGCGGGAGCGGCTGGTCTCGCGGTGGTTTCCACAGACCGCCCAATGGACCACGCAACGACTCTTCTCCACGATGCTGGCCGTCTGCGCCGTGGCCTGCCTGCCCCTGCTCTCCAGCACGGCGTGGAGCATCGGCCCCGCCGTGGTCCTGTGCGTGGTGATCTGGTTGGCCCACCGCAGCCGTTCCCGCCGCGACGAGGTTGCCCTGCCCGCGACGCCGCCGGCTCCCGGCCTCGGCCACACCATTCCCACTGCGGCGGAGGCAGACTTCCACCGGGCCGTGGTGGCCTGGCGCGCCCGCCTCGAGCAGGTGGCCCACAGTCCCCATGCAGGTCCACTGGGCGTCGAACCAGTGCGCCTCGAACCAGGGGCCACGACTACCCCTGCCGCCCTGTCATCACCCCAGCAACCGCCGGTGCTGGCGCCTGCCCGGCCGCCGTCCGGACGCGTCGCGCAGGCTTCGTCACGACGGCACCCTCGTCGCGCCTCCTGGCTCTTCGGACTGCTCGTGATTGGGCTCATGACCGGCGCCGCGATGCTGGTCTTCGCCCTGACCGGCCCCGGCCCCCGCACGGTGCGACTGGCCACGGGCGCCACGCTCGCAGTGCTGGCCGTCGCCCTGCTGGCGACGTGGGCCTTCCGACTTCCGCATCCCCGGCTGGCGGGGCTCATAGGGCTGCTGTGCCTGGTGCTCGGAGTGAGCCCGGTCACGATGGCCGACGACGGCAGGCTGGGCGCGCGAGTCCAGGACCATGACTACACCAGCGTCGCGCAGTTGCCCCGCGAGCCGCTGGAACTGACCGCCACCCCGGCGGAGATCCGGCTGGACGACCTGGACCTTTCAGACCAGGACCCCCGGCATCCCGCTCGACTGACGGTCAAGGGCACCCTGAGCCTGGTCTCCCTGTCGCTGCCCGAGGACGCGCCCGTCGCCGTTCAGTACAAGCTCACTGGCTCGAGTCTCGAGGTCGACTCCGACCGACTGCCCCCCTTCGCCACCGCGGGCGACAGTTCGGGAACCTGGCCCGAGAGCGGTCCCGACGACAAGGCACCGAGGCTGGTCGTCGTGCTGGAACTCCAGGGATCTGCTGCGGAGGTCGACCATGGATGATCGTCGTGACCTGGGCGCCCTGCTGTGGGGCATCGCCTTCGCCCTGGCTGCGGGCCTGCTGCTGTGGGACGGCACGGGCCACCACGTGCCAGTGCACCAGGTACTGCTGGGCGCGCCCTTCGTGCTGATCCTGCTGGGAATCCTCGGACTGGTGCTCAGCAGTCGAGGCCGCTGAGACCGCTCAGACCAGTTTGCGGTCGGTGGCCCACTTGGTGAGCTGGTGCCGGTTCGACAGCTGCAGCTTGCGCAGCACGCTCGAGACGTGGGTCTCGACGGTCTTCACCGAGATGAACAACTCACGCGCCACTTCCTTGTACGCATAGCCGCGGGCGATCAGCTTCAGCACCTCGCGCTCCCGGGCGCTGAGCCGGTCGAGGTCCTCGTCGATGCTCGCCACGTCGATCGACCCGCTGAAGGCGTCCAGCACGAAACCGGCCAACCGCGGCGAGAAGACGGCATCGCCACCCGCCACACGATCGATGGCCTCCAGCAGCTCGTCGCTGGAGATGGACTTGGTCACGTAGCCGCGCGCCCCGGCGCGGATCACGCCGATGACGTCCTCCGCGGCGTCGGACACGCTCAACGCCAGGAAGCGGATCCCGGGATGGGTGGCGTGCACCTGCTTGACCACCTCTGCCCCGCCGCCACCCGGCAGGTGGACGTCGAGCAGCACCACGTCGGGTTCGGTGGCCACGATGGCGGCCACCGAGGTGGCGACGTCCTCACCCTCGCCGACGATCTCGACGCGGGGCGAGGCGCCCAACTCGTGACGCACCCCCGCCCGGAACATCGCATGGTCGTCCACCAGCACGATGCGCCGCGGCCCTGCGGGCTGCGTCTCGGGCGCCTGGGGCGTCGGGGTGGTCTCGCTGTCCATGCCGGGTCCTCTCAGATCTCCATGACGAGTCGGATCTCGGTGCCCTCACCGGGGGCGGTCCTGATCCGGGCGCTGCCGCCGTGACGCTCCATGCGTTCGACGATGGAACGTCGTACCCCCATCCTGTCATCGCCGATCTCGTCCATGGTGAAGCCCGCGCCGCGGTCGCGCACAAAGACCTCCACCCGGCCCGCCTCCACCTCGCAGAAGACGTCGACGCGCGGAGCACCCGAGTGCTTGGCGGCATTCATCATGGCCTCCCGGGCAGCGCGGACCACCGCATCGGTGCTGCTGGTGGTCTCGACGTCGCCCACGCACACCAATTCCACGTCCACGCCGCGCTCGGCCTCGATCTCGGCGGCGGCCCGGGTCAGTGCCGCCTTGAGGGAGGCGTCGGTCGGCTGCTCGCCGTAGAGCCAACTGCGCAGCTCGCGCTCCTGGCGTCGCGCCAGCGCGGCCACCTGCTTGGGGTCGTCCGACTGCCGCTGGATCAGGGCCAGGGTCTGCAGCACCGAGTCGTGCAGGTGCGCGGCCATGTCGGCCCGCGCCTGGTCCAGCAGTTGTCGCTCCTGGGCAGCTCGTGAGGCACGACGCCAGCGAGTGACCCAGGGCGCGGCCGCGATCGCCACACCCAGCAGCATCAGGGCCGAGAACCCCAGCACGACGGGCAACTGCTGCACACCGATCTGGCTCACGGCCACCAGCGAGATCGAGGTGCCCACCAGGCCGAAGCCCACCACCATGCGCAGTAGCTCCGCCCAGCCACGTCCCAGCACCAGCCTGGTGAGCGGTCCGCTGGCCAGATCGTCCTCGTCGGGGCGGGGGGCGTCGGCCTGGCGCCACACGATTGCCAGACCCACGGCGGCGAAGGCCAAGGGCCAGAACAGGGCCGTGGAGGGCCCCATCCCAAAGCGGTGCGCCAGCAGGACGACGCCACCGCTGAGCAGGGTCAGGGCCCCCACGGCCGCGCTGTCACGTCGCGCACGCTGCACCGCGGACGACGGGCCTCGCATCCCGCGGCGCTGGGCAGACTCCAGGCCCGGGGCCTGCGCCGTTTCCGCGGTGGGTTTCTCGTCCTGCCCGGGCATGAGCATCCACAACAGGCCGTAGAGCAGGATGCCGATCATCTGCATGCCACCCAGCACCACGAAGCCGCCACGCACCAGCAGCACTGGCCAGCCCAGGTGGCTGGCGATCCCGGCACAGACTCCCCCGAGCCAGGCCTGCTCCTGGTCTCGCACCGCACGCGGCAGGTCCTGCGTCTGCTGCCGCTGTCTCAACTCCGGGGACCTCAACTCCGGGGATCTCAACTCCGGGGATCTCAACTCCGGGGACGCCGAATCACCCGGCGACGAGCCGACGGGGTCGGAGGCGGGCGGCTGGGCGGGCTGCCCTGCGGAACTGGACGATGACATCGTGCTCCAAGGGTCACACGCGCGCGGGCCTGGCGCCAGCCCCTGAGCCACGGTCCGGGCCTTGTTCAGGGTTGTACCCGATGGCATCGAGCCCGTTGTGAGGGCAGGATTGAAGGCAGAGGCACACAGCAGGTAGTAACCCTCGGCGACGGCCTCACCCGGCCGTCGCCACCACTGGAGCAGGGCCCCACGCCCTGCGATCTCAAGGAGAAAGCGTCATGGCACTCATCCCGAACCTCGTCCGACCGGTCGACGACCGCATGATCGCCGGCGTCTGCTCCGGAATCGCCCGTTACCTCAAGGTGGATGTGGGGCTGGTCCGTGCAGTCACCTTCATCGCCATCGTCTTCGGTGGGGTGAGCCTGTGGATCTACCCGCTCGCCTGGCTGCTGATGCCGGAGGAGGGCTCCGACCGAGCGGCCGTCGACGGGCTGGTCGACCAGGCCAAGCAGTGGAAGGCCAGCAATGACGCCAAGAAGAACCAAGCCCCCAGCGCCGAGCGTCCCCAGGATGTCTTCAATCCCTATGAGGATCCTCGCAACTGACCTTCACCCAATGCCCAGTGCCCGTCCCACCTCGTGGGGCGGGCACTTTCACGTGCGCGGTCAACGCCGCACGTCGTGAACGCAGGCGCACGCGCTGCAGCACGTGCGTCGGGCTGCCAGACGTGCGCTGATGACTCCGCACGTCGAGATGACAAGCGCCCCGCACCTCCAGACGGAGATGCGGGGCGCTGCCACGGTGTCGGGAGGCTCACTCCCACTCGATGGTGCCCGGCGGCTTGCTGGTGATGTCGACCACCACACGGTTGACCTCACGGACCTCGTTGGTGATGCGGGTGCTCATCTTCTCCAGGAGCTCATAGGGCAACCGACCCCAGTCGGCAGTCATGGCGTCCTCGCTGGTGACCGGACGCAGCACGATCGGGTGGCCGTAGGTGCGGCCGTCGCCCTGCACGCCCACGGAACGCACGTCGGCCAGCAGCACGACGGGGAACTGCCAGATCGAGCGGTCAAGACCGGCCTTGGTGAGCTCCTCACGGGCGATGAAGTCGGCCTCGCGCAGGATGTCGAGACGCTCCTTGGTGACCTCGCCGATGATTCGGATGCCCAGGCCGGGGCCTGGGAAGGGATGGCGGTAGACGAGCTTCTCGGGCAGGCCGAGCTGCATGCCGGCGGCGCGCACCTCGTCCTTGAACAGGGTGCGCAGCGGCTCGATCAGCTGGAACTGCATGTCCTCGGGCAGCCCACCCACGTTGTGGTGGCTCTTGATGTTGGCGGCGCCCTCTCCCCCGCCGGACTCGACGACGTCGGGGTACAGGGTGCCCTGCACCAGGAAGTCGATGCCGTCGGCGTCGGCGATCTCCCGGGCGGTGTCCTCGAAAACGCGGATGAACTCGTTGCCAATGGTCTTGCGCTTGGTCTCCGGATCGGTGATCCCGGCGAGCTTGGACAGGAAGCGGTCGCTGACGTCCTTGACGACCAGCTTGGCGCCGGTGATCTCGACGAAGTCATTCTCGACCTGCTCCGACTCGCCCTTGCGCTGCAGCCCGTGGTCGACGTAGACGCAGGTGAGCTGGTCGCCGATGGCCTTCTGCACGATCGCCGCGGCAACCATGGAATCGACGCCACCGGACAGCGCGCACAGCACCTTCTTGTTGCCCACCTGCTCCCGGACGGCGGCCACAGCCTCGTCGACGAAGGAGCTGGCCTGCCAGTCCTGGGAGCACCCGGCGATCTTCACCAGGAAGTTCTCGATGACCTGCTGGCCGATGTCGGAGTGCAACACCTCCGGATGCCACTGCACCCCGGCCATGCGCTTGTCGAGGTTCTCGTGGGCCGCGACGGCGGCACCCGCGGTATGCGCCAGGGCGGTGAAGCCCTCGGGGACCTGGGTCACCGAGTCGCCGTGGGACATCCAGACCGTCGCTCCGGAGCAGCCCTCGAGCAGGGCGCCGGGCTCGTCGACCTCGACGGGCGTGCGACCGAACTCGCTGAGGCCGGTCTTGGCGACCACGCCCCCCATCGCGGCCGACATCTCCTGGAAGCCGTAGCAGATACCCATCACGGGCACCCCGGCCTCGAAGATGGCCGGATCGATGTGCGGGGAGTCCTCGGCGTAGACCGACTGGGGTCCACCCGACAGGATGATCGCCGCGGGCTTGCGCTCCAGGATCCGCTCCGCGGGAGCCGTGTGCGGCATGATCTCGGAATAGACACCGGCTTCGCGGACGCGGCGGGCGATCAGCTGGGCGTACTGGGCGCCGAAGTCGATGACGACGACGAGATCATGGGCAGCGAGCATGGGCCACAGTCTAGGGGAAACGCGATCGTCCCGGCACGCTCCCCCACCGGCCCACCCCAGCCGTCGACAGAAGAACTCTCGGGCGACGTGGAACAAAACAGCCGACCAGATGGTTGAACCGGCATGAAGACTTTCGATGACGTGACCGCAGTCGTGGGCCGAACCCCGCTGGTGAAGATCAACAAGCTGACCGGTGACAACGCCACCGTGCTGGCCAAGTTGGAGTTCTACAACCCGGCCAATTCGGTCAAGGACCGCATCGGCGTGGCCATCATCGACGCCGCCGAGGCCTCGGGTGAGCTCAAGCCCGGCGGCACCATCGTGGAGGGCACCAGTGGCAACACCGGCATCGCCCTGGCCATGGTTGGCGCCGCCCGCGGTTACGACGTCGTCCTCACGATGCCCGAGACGATGAGCCTGGAGCGTCGCGCCCTGCTGCGTGCCTATGGCGCCGAGCTCGTGCTGACCCCGGGCGCCGACGGCATGAAGGGTGCGGTGGCCAAGGCCGAGGAGATCGCCGCCGAGCGCGGCGGAATCCTGGCCCGCCAGTTCGCCAACCAGGCCAACCCGCAGATCCACTACAAGACCACCGGCCCGGAGATCTGGGAGGACACCGAGGGCAGCGTCGACGCCTTCATCGCTGGTGTGGGCACCGGCGGCACCGTCTCGGGCGCCGGCAAGTACCTCAAGGAGAACAAGGCCGAGGTCAAGGTCTTCGCCATCGAGCCGGCCGAGAGCCCGCTGCTGACCGAGGGCAAGGCAGGCCCGCACAAGATCCA
Source organism: Luteococcus struthionis (assembly GCF_048595755.1). GTDB lineage: Bacteria > Actinomycetota > Actinomycetes > Propionibacteriales > Propionibacteriaceae > Luteococcus. Next base: position 2,149,076 of record NZ_CP184360.1, on the reverse strand, counting down.
GGGGCTGGGCGCCAACTTCGTGCCCGACACCCTGGACCAGGACATTCCCGACGAGGTCCTCTCCGTCAAGGGCGAGGAGGCCATCGAGATGGCTCGTCGCGCCGCCAAGGAGGAAGGCCTGCTGGTGGGCATCTCCTCGGGCGCCGCGCTGGTGGCCGCCAAGCAGATCGCCGAGCGTCCCGACATGGCCGGCAAGACCATCGTCGTGGTGCTGCCCGACTTCGGTGAGCGCTACCTGTCCACCGTGCTGTTCAGCGACCTGATGGGCTGATCCCCGAATCACCACACGGCCCCGGCTCCCTCGCGGGAACCGGGGCCGTGCTGTCGTGCGGGGAGCTGCTGCAGGAATCAGTCGAGCTGGGTGAACAGCGGATGGTCGGGCTGGCAGACCACGTCCCTGGCCGGCGCCTTGCCAGTCACCAGGTAGCGGGTGCGGATCTTGTCGGAACACTGCGAGAGCCCCAAGGTGGCGTGTGCCCACGCACCCTTGACCGTCACCAGTCGTGAGGTCTTGAGCATGCCGCGGTAGGCCTGGGCCCCACTCGCCGGAGTGGCCGGGTCGTACTCGGAGGTCATCACCAGCACGGGCGCGGAGGTCTTCTTGGTGAAGGGTCCGCGGTAGGCCTGCGCGGCCTGGGCCGGCCAGCCCGCACAGACACTGGAGCTCCACAGCCACAGCTGCCCGAACCCGCCGTTCTCCTCCCGCACCCGCTGGTTGGCGGCCAGCCAGGCCGAGGGAGATGAGGGGTTGACGCTGTCGCTGCACAGCACGCCGTGGAAGCTCGCGTCATAGCGCATCGGTCCCGCGGGAGGCTCCTCCTCCGTGCCGCCGACGGCAGGCCCTTCCAAGGGCACGAAGCCCGGACCTCGGCGGCCCTGCTGGGCACGTGAGGACTGCTGCGCCGCCTGCGAGACCTTCGCCCCGGTCTGCTTGGCCTTGCCCGCCGGCCTGCTGCGTTCGGCCTCGCTGGCCGATTCCCGCAGGTCCTGGAGGGCCGCTCGCGCCTTCTGCTCGGCCTCCGCCTTGCGGGCCTTGTTGCGGGCCTCGGCGCGCTTGGAGGAAGCCTGCATCGTCTGCGCATTCGCCAGCACACCCAGTTGGGTGGCCAGGCCGTGCAGGCTCTGGGGCAGCATGCCGGCCTCCTCGTAGCTGTAGAGGATCGTGGTGACCATGCCCACCACGTCGTCCTCACGCAGCACCACGTCCTCGCCCAGGTCCACCGGGCCATCCGCCAGCGCTGCCATGATGGCGTGCCAGTCACGGCGCAGGGTTCCCGCCTCCGGGCAGCGCGACGTGCCCACCCGCTCGCACTCGTCGAGCAGCGCCTCGAAGGCCTGCTTCGCGCCCTGGCCGGACAGGATGCGTTCGGTCACCGGGATCGCAGTGCCCTCCCTGCCGTGGCCGGTGGACCAGGCAACCGGGTCGAGCACCCCATCAACCACCAGGGCCCGGATCTTCCCGGGGAACATCGCCGCATAGGTGGCTCCCAGGTAACTGCCATAGGAGACGCCGTAGTAGGTGAGCTTCTTGTCACCCAGTGCCCGACGGGCCAGGTCCATGTCGCGCGCCACGTCGGCGGTGGACATGTGCTTGAGGATCTCGGGGCCCTTCGCACAGGCCTTGCGCATCTTCTCGTCGCCGGCCAGCAGGCTGTTCGCCTCGTCGGCGTTGAGCGGGTAGGTCAGCCTCGCCACGGCATCGTCGGCGCCGGGCAGATCCCCCTCGCACAGGGCGTAGTCCTCCCCTTCGACGCCTCGGGGAGCCAACCCCACCACGTCGAAGCGAGCCCTGACCTCACTGCCGACCACTTCGGAGAAGTAGGGCACTGTCTGGGTGGCCGGCCCACCAGGGCCTCCCGGATTGGTGAACAGCGAGCCGATCCTGCGCTTCGGCTGGTCTGCGGGACGGCGGGTGATCGGCAGCTTGATGACGCCCTTGTCCAGATCCTGGTAGTCCAATGGCACGGTGAGCTCACCGCACTGCAGCCCGGGCGCGCAGCGTCGCCAGGCGACTCGAGGATTCTTGATGGCCTGCACGGCGGCGGTTTCCTTCGCCGATCGTTGCGGCGGGACCGCGACGGCCTGGGTGGCGCCCGTCGGGCTGAGGCCGGCCACCAGCCCAGCGGCAGCTCCCACAGCAGTCACAACAGCCGCACGATGCTTTCGTGATGACATGTGTCTCCTTGGCGACGAGGGTCCGATCGGACCCTGGGGGTGCGTCATCGACATTGATGACACTGTCATCCTTGGCCACGCAGGGGGTCAGATCGTCGGCTTTCCCTTGCAAGACTCACAATTCAAGAAATCTCCCCCAGCTGGTCGTGATAGCTGATCGCCCCCAGTGCACTGCCCCACCCCAGCAACTAACCTAGTGGTAGGACAGTGGCGCACCGAGGCGTCACCCGAGCAAGGAGGGTGCAGTGACCAGCACCGAGGGCTTCCGAAACCCCAACCTGACCATTGCCGAGAGAGTCGACGACCTGCTGGGCAGGCTCAGCATCGAGCAGAAGGCCGGCCAGGTCAGTCAGTTCTTCTACTTCGGCTCCGCCGAGGCGGCTGGCGACAACCCGGACAACGATGCCAATGAGGTGGAGCAGGCCATCGTGGAGGGCCGCGCCGGTTCGGTGCTCTTCGTCCGCGACGTGCAGACCGCCAATCGGCTGCAGCGGCTCGCCACCGAGAAATCTCCCTTCGGCATTCCCCTGCTCTTCGGCTTCGACGTGATCCACGGCTTCCGCACCGTGATGCCCGCCCCCTTGGGCCTCGCCGCCTCCTTCTGCCCGGAGACCGCCCGGCAGGGCCAGGAAGTGGCCGCTCGCGAAGCGCGCAGCGTCGGCATCCACTGGACCTTCGCCCCCATGGTGGACATCGCCCGCGACCCTCGCTGGGGACGCATGTTCGAGGGGGCGGGCGAGGATCCCTTCCTCGGTTCTGCGATGGCGGCGGCGCAGGTGCGAGGCTTCCAGGGCGAGTTCGACGAGCAGGGGCGACTGGACGACTCCCACGTGCTGGCCGGCCCCAAGCACCTGGCCGGTTACGGTGCGGCCACGGGTGGCCGCGACTATGAGGACTCCGACATCAGCGACAACGAGCTGTGGAATGTCTACCTGCCGCCTTTCCACGCGGCGGTCAAGGCCGGTGCGGCCAACATCATGAGCGCCTACATGGACCTCAATGGGGTTCCGGCCACAGGGAACCGCTGGCTGCTCACCGAGGTGTTGCGCGACGAGATGGGCTTCGAGGGCTTCGTCGTCTCCGATGCCAATGCCGTGCGTTCACTGGCCACCCAGCACTATGCGCGTGACCTCGGCGATGCCGCCGCACGGGCGCTGCACGCGGGGCTCGACATGGAGATGACCATGACCGATCCGGCCTATTCACGCCTGCCCCGCGCCATCGCCGAGGGCACCGTGACCGAGGCGCAGCTGGACCAGGCCGTGCGCCGCGTCCTGACCGCCAAATTCCGGCTGGGACTGTTCGACGCCCCGCTGACCGACGAGGCTCGCAGCGCACGGGTGCTGGCCGACCCGGCACACCGTGAGGTGGCCCGCCGCGCCGCCGAGAAGTCCCTGGTGCTGCTGAAGAATGACGGCCTGCTGCCCCTCAACCCGGCCAGCCTGACCAAGGTGGCCGTCGTGGGACAGCTCGCCGACAGCGCTCGCGACTCGCTCGGACCGTGGATCTTCGACTTCGACGTGACCGAGACGGTGACGATCCTGGACGGACTGCGCGCCCGGCTGGGCGAGCAGGTCGAGGTCGCGTGGGCACCGGGGGCGAGCATCCCCGACCGCATCTTCCCGTCGATGTTCGACGCCATGGAGCCCGAGCCCACCGTCACCGGTGAGGGCTATGACGACGACGCCGAGATCGAACGTGCCGTGGAACTGGCCCGCACGTCGGATGTGGTGGTCGTCGTGGCAGGGCAGCGCCAGAACCAGACCGGCGAGAAGGCCTCGGTGAGCTCGCTCGACCTGCCGGGGCGCCAGCTGGAACAGTTGCAACGACTGGCCGCGACCGGGATTCCCGTGGTGCTGGTGCTGATGTCGGCCCGCCCCCTCGACCTGCGTTGGCCCGACGAGCACCTGCCAGCCATCCTGCAGGCCTGGTATCCGGGCACCCGGGGCGGCGAGGCGGTGGCCGCGGCGCTGGTGGGCGACCTCTCCCCCGCCGGGCGCCTGCCCTTCACCTGGGTGCGCAACGTTGGCCAGGTGCCGATGACGCTCTCGCACTACACGACCTTCCAGCCGGAAAGTGCCCACGAGCGCTACTGGAACGAGCCCTCCACCCCGCTGTACCCCTTCGGCCATGGGTTGTCCTATGCCAGCTTCGAGTACTCGGACGTCCGCGTGGAGCCCGCCCAGGTGGGCGTTGGCGAGACGGCCACGGTGACGGTACGCCTGACCAACACCTCGGATCGCGAGGCCGACGAGGTGGCCCAGCTCTACCTGCACCAGCAGTACGGCAGCGCCTCTCGCCCAGTGCGCGAACTCAAGGGCTTCCAGCGCGTGAATCTGGCCCCCGGCGAGAGCCGCGAGCTGACCTTCGAGGTCGGACCGGACCAGCTGCGCTACTGGAATGCCGCCGAGCGCGACTGGGTGCAGGAGCCCAGCACCTTCGACATCTGGGTGGGTGGTTCGTCGACGGCGGAGCTGGCGACGAGCTTCGAGGTGCGCTGAGGCCCCTCGACAGGCTCGGGGGCCGTCCCCGAGCCTGTCGACCCCTACACGGCGGCTGAGCCTGTCGAAGCCCTCTGGTTTGTATTGCAAACTGGTTTGCCTGATGCTAGGTTTGCATTATAAACCAGTTTGCAGTCAGGAGGCTGTCATGAACGTCACCTCAGACCCGGCGGACGACCTGCGCCGACGCATCGCCGTGAGCAAGGACTACGACATGCTGCAGGGGATGATTGCGGTGGGCACAGGTCTTTCCGTGCTCCTGGCGGCAGCCAATCGAGACTTCATCTGGATGGCGATTGGCGGTGGCCTCAGTGCGGCCTTCGGGGCTGCCTGGTACGAAAAGCGCTACGGCAAGGCCCGCACCACGCGCACCCGGAGTCTGTGGACGCTCCTGCTGTCCCTCGTCGCCATCGGCGTGATCATCATCGCCAACGGCTTCGACCATTGGCACCCCGGCCCATTGTTGTGGACCCCGCTCGTCGCCGGCCCCCTCATGCTGCTCGGTGAGTGGGCCGGGCTTCGCCACACCGGGTTGACGATCTGGCACTGGATCAGCTGCATCCTGCTGACCCTGTGCGCCCTCATCCCCCTGTTCGGCAACCACCCGTCGCACTGGTTCGCCATGGGCACCGTGGCCGTGCCGCTGGTCGTGATCGGGCTGGTGGACCACCAGCGGCTGGTCAGCGTCCTGGGACCGGGGGTCGTCGATGAGCAGCGATGACATCCCGACCCCGGACCTCGCCGTCGACAAGTTGGTCCACGAACCGGCCCGACTGGGCATCCTGAGCGTGCTGGAGGGCCAGAAGGAGGCCGACTTCCAGTTCCTGCAGTCGGTACTCGGACTGACCAAGGGAAACCTGTCGAGCCACCTGTCGAAATTGGAGGCGGCCGGACTGATCCGGGTCACCAAGGTCTTCCAGGGCAAGCTCCCCCGCACCATGCAGGAGATCACCCCCGCGGGGCGTGCCGCGCTGAAGGGCCACTGGGAGCAGCTGGACGCCATCCGCCGGCTCAGCCAGCAGTAGCCCAAGCCTTCCCACGGAGAGAGCGCCTGGTCAGCCGGCGTATTCCTGCCAGTAGCGCAGGCCCTCCTGGTAACGCTCCTGGTCGGGATGGCTGGCGTTCAGTTCCTGGAAGGCCTCCAGCGCCGGGCCGGCGTCGCCGTCGGTCTCGGTGACCACAAGGAAGGGCGTCACATTCCGCCCCGCCCAGACGCGACGCACCTCGTCGGAGCCCAGGCCGCGGGCCAAGAACCGGCTTGCCTGCATCAGCCATTCTTCGTAGACGCCGTCCCCGTCCAGGTCGAGCGTCTCGAAATACTTCCTGACCAGGGCATATGTCTCGTCGGTTGGGCTTGCGATCCTTCGCATGCCGGTGTCTGGGTCTTCGGGGACGGCCTGCCACTCGTCGGGCCACCAACGCAGTTGGGCCTCGTCAAGGTCCAGGTTGAGTTCGGCGTATCGCGGGCCGGCGACGTCAATGGTGGTGGCCAATGCCTCCTCGGTGTTGAGGTCGACGCGCCAAGCCAGCCCTTCGGCGGTGGCAATGGCCCCGGCGTAGGGCGTCTGGCCGGCTACGGCGTCGAGCAGCAGGGCGAACTCGTCGGCCAGGTTCTGGTTGAGTGTGGGCTGGATGGAGGCAAAGAACTCTTCCATGGCCAACACGCTAGGTGGCCGCTGGGTCACCCGGACGCTCCCTCAGGCGTGATCCTTGGCGATCCGCTCGTGGTGGCGGACCACCTCGGTGACGATGAAGGTGAGGAACTTCTCGGCGAACTCCGGGTCCAACTGGGCGTCGACGGCCAAGGCCCGGAGCCGTTCGATCTGGCGCTTCTCGCGGTCCGGGTCGGCGGGCGGGAGGCCCTTGGAAGCCTTCAGCTCCCCCACTCGTTGGGTCACCTTGAAGCGCTCTGCCAGCAGGTGCACCAGGGCGGCGTCGAGGTTGTCGATGCTGCCTCGAAGACGCAGCAGTTCGGGATCGGCGGCCTCAGTCATGGCACCAGCCTAGGCAGGCCCGCTGCAAGGAGCGGGCCTGCCCATGGGTCGGACGGGGCCTCGACAGGCTCGGCCACCGCCAAGGTCAGCGGGTGACCAGCTCGATTCGCTGGAACTCCTTGACGTCGGTGTAGCCGCAAGAGGCCATCGAACGACGCAGTGCCCCGACCAGGTTCATGGTGCCGTCGGGGATGTGCGACGGTCCGACCACGACCTCCTCGAAGGTGCCCACCGGGTCGAAGTGGACCCGCTCGCCACGCGGCAGGTACTCGTGCCAGGCCTCCGCGCCCCAATGCCAGCCCTTGCCGGGTGCCTCCGCGGCCCGCGCCAACGGCGCACCCACCATCACGGCGTCGGCGCCGCAGGCGATCGCCTTGGCGATGTCGCCCGAACGCCCCACCGAACCGTCGGCGATCACGTTCACATAGCGGCCACCCGACTCGTCCATGTAGTCACGACGGGCCTCGGCGACGTCGGCGATGGCCGAGGCCATCGGCACCTCGATGCCCAGCACGTCGCGGGTGGTGTGGGCGGCGCCGCCGCCGAAGCCCACCAGCACACCGGCGGCGCCAGCGCGCATCAGGTGCAGGGCGCTACGGTAGGTGGCGCAGCCGCCCACGATGACGGGCACCTCGAGGTCGTAGATGAACTTCTTGAGGTTCAGCGGCTCGGTGGCCTCGCTGACGTGCTCGGCCGAGACGGTGGTGCCACGGATCACGAAGAAGTCGACACCCACCTTCTCCACCACGTCGCTGAACTCGCGCGCATTCTGCGGGCTCAGCGAGCCGGCCACCGGCACATCGGCCTCACGAATCTGGCTCATCCGCTCCGTGATGAGCTCCGCCTTGACCGGCTCGGCGTAGATCTTCTGCAGGAAGCGAGTCGCCTCGTAACGATCCTCGATGGCGGCCAGCTGCTCGAACAGGGGTGTCGGGTCCTCATAGCGGGTCCACAGACCCTCCAGGTTCAGCACCCCCAGACCGCCCAGCCGCCCCATCGTGATGGCCGTCTCGGGGCTCATCACGGAGTCCATCGGAGCGCCGATGATCGGGAAGTCGAAGGTGACCGCGTCGATCTTCCAGCTCAGGTTCACCATGTCGATGCCGCGGGTGCGGCGGGTGGGGACCATCGAGATGTCGTCGAAGGCGTAGGCCCGGGTGGCGCGCTTGCTGCGTCCAAAGTCATACATGTGTCGGTTCTCCTGCGCCTCAGCGCGAGTAGTTCGGGGCGTCGGCGATGTTGGCGACGTCGTGCGGGTGGGATTCCTTGAGTCCGGCCGGCGTGATCCGCACGAAGCGTCCCCGCTCGTAGAGCTCGTCCAGGTTGCGGGAGCCCACGTAGAACATCGACTGGTGCAGGCCGCCCACCAGCTGGTGCACCACCTGGCTGACGGGGCCGCGGTAGAGCACATTGCCCTCGATCCCCTCGGGGATCAGCTGGTCGTCGCTGGTCACGTCTGCCTGGAAGTAGCGGTCCTTGGAGTAGGACTTCTTGCCGCGGCTGCTCATGGCACCCAGCGATCCCATGCCGCGGTACTGCTTGTACTGCTTGCCGGAGATGAACACGGTCTCACCCGGGCTCTCCTCGCAGCCGGCCAGAAGCGAACCCACCATGACGGTGGAGGCGCCAGCCACCAGCGCCTTGGCGATGTCGCCGGAGTACTGCAGACCACCGTCGGCGATCACCGGGACACCGGCGGGACGGCAGACCTGGGCGGCCTCGTAGACCGCGGTCACCTGGGGCACGCCAACCCCTGCCACCACGCGGGTGGTGCAGATCGAGCCCGGGCCCACGCCCACCTTGACGGCGTCCGCACCGGCGTCGACCAGGGCCTGCGCACCGTCACGGGTGGCGACATTGCCGCCGACGATCTGCACGTGCTGGGTGGCCGGGTCTGCCTTGAGGCGACGGATCATGTCGAGCAGCAACCGGGCGTGGCCGTGCGCCGTGTCCACCACGAGCACGTCGACACCGGCCTCGATCAGGGTGGTGGCCCGCTCCCAGGCCTCACCGAAGTAGCCGACGGCCGCCCCCACCAGCAGACGTCCCTGCTGGTCCTTCGACGCGTCGGGGAACTGCTCGGACTTCACGAAGTCCTTGACGGTGATGAGCCCGGTGAGACGGTTCTGCTCGTCCACCAGGGGCAGGCGCTCGCGCTTGTTCTGCCGCAGCAGCGCGGTGGCCTCCTCATTGCTGATGTCGTCACGACCGGTGAACAGCGGCTGGTGGGTCATCACGTCGCTGACCTTGGTGGTGGCCCACTCGTCGACCGGGGTGAAGCGCAGGTCGCGGTTGGTGCAGATGCCCAGCAGGTGGTTCTCCTGGTCGACGACCGGCAGGCCGGAGATGCGGTACTGGCCGCACAGGTTGTCCAGGTCCTCCAGCGTGGCGTCGGGGCCGATGGTCACCGGATTGGTGATGCGTCCGGTCTGGGTCCGCTTCACCAGATCCACCTGGTAGGCCTGGTCCTGGATCGACAGGTTGCGGTGCAGGATGCCCAGACCGCCCTGACGCGCCATCGCGATCGCCATGCGGGACTCGGTCACGGTGTCCATCGCAGCCGAGACCAACGGGATGCGCAGCCGCAGCCCGCGCGTCAACTGGGCGGTGGTGTCCACCTCGGACGGGATCACGTCGGTCTCCCCCGGCAGGAGGAGCACGTCGTCATAGGTCAGGCCCAGGGGGAGGAACTTCTCGGGAACGCCGGAGCCGGTCAGCTCGCTGCTCGGGACATTGTTGACGGACGGCTCGTAGGACACCTGGACCACCTTCGCGCTAGACAGTGGAACCATCCTATCCGCGCCCGCCGACAGTTCCCCACACGCGCGACGGTCGCCCCCTCCCGAGGGAAGGGACGACCGTCAGGGTGATGGCCTCGACAGGCTCGGCCACCGGTGTGGGTCAAGCTCGGCCATCGGTGTGGGTCAGGCGCGCTGCGCCTTGGCCCGGGTGGCAACCTCCACCAGCTGCGCGAACAGCGGATGGTTGGGCTCCAGTCCGGTCAGCTCGGCCACGGCATCCTCGGCGGAGTTGGCAGCCAGGATCTCACCGACCTTGACCGCCTCCGGATCCTCGGCGACGTCGAAGAGCATCGCGCCCAGCATGGCCTGCTGCAGGGCCGTCGACTCCAAGCCGCGCTCGGCGAGCTCGGCGGCCGGCCCCACGAAGCGCTCCTTGCGCGAGAGCTTGCGCAGGGGGGAACGGCCGACGCGGGTCACCGTGTCGGGCAGCTCGGGGTTGGCGAAGCGCTTGAGGATCTTCTGGACGTAGGCCTCCTGCACCTGGGGCTCGAAGCCGTACTTGGCCACCAGCAAGGCCTTGGTCTCGGCCAGCACCGCGTAGATCTTGTCCTTGAGTTCCGGCTGGGCCAGCACATCGGAGATCTTCTCGATGCCCGCGCCGTAGCCGAAGTAGGCCGTGGCCGCGTGCCCGGTGTTCACCGTGAACAGCTTGCGCTCGATGTAGGGCGCCAACGACTCCACATAGGTCGCGCCGGGGATCTGTGGCGCATTGCCTCCGAAGGCCGGCTCCTCGATGGCCCATTCGAAGTAGGGCTCGACGTTCACGTCCAGCCCCATGCCCTCGGGCTGGTTCGGGACGATGCGGTCCACCGCGGTGTTGGCGAAGATCGCCTTGCTCTCCACGTCGGCCGGGTCCTCCCCCAGCACGAATCCCTTGAGGCCGTCGGTGGCGTTGATGGCATTCTCGCAGGCCATCACCACCAGCTTGTCAGCCCCGGCCGGGCGTGCATCGATCCCAGCCCGGATCGCCGGGGCGATGAACTTGAGAATGTTCGGGCCCACGGCGCAGGTGACGATCTCGGCCTCGGCGATCGCGGCGGTCAGGGCATCGGCCTCCGTAGTGGAGTTGATGGCCTTGAAACCGCTGATCACGTGGTCGCGCCCGCCCTCACCCACCTCGTGCACGGTGTAGCTCTCGGCGGCCTTGAGGTTGTCGATCAAGGCCTCCGAGACGTCGGCGAAGACCAGGTCATATCCGGCCTCGTCGAGCAGCAGCCCGACGAAACCACGTCCAATGTTCCCGGCACCGAAGTGCACGGCGGTCTTGCGGCTCACGAGTTCACCTTTCCCAGGATGGCTGCCACCTCGTCGGCGGAGTTGGCATTCTCCAGTGCCTGCACCGATTCGTTGTTGGAGAAGATCTTGGCCAGCTTGCCCAGGATCTGCAGGTGTTCCTTGTTCCGGCCGGCGATGCCCACCACGAACTTCACCTGGTTGCCGTTCCAGTCGAGCGGCTCGTCCAGACGCAGGAAGCTCATCGCGGACTCCTTGATGTGCTCCTTGGCGTCATTGGTGCCGTGCGGGATGGCCAGGAAGTTGCCCATGTAGGTGCTGACCGACTCCTCGCGCTTGTGCATGGCCTCGACGTAGGCCTGGTCGACCGCGCCGCGCTGCACCAGCATGGTGCCGGCCTGGGTGATCGCGTCGGCCTTGTCGGCCGCCTTGACCCCCAGCTTGATGCTGTCGGTGGACAGGATCTCGGAAGCCCCAGCCGATTCGGCCGGTTCCTCGGACGCACGGGCGGGCGCGGCGGCTGCGGCCGGTGCCGGAGCGGCGGTGCCGGAACCTTCGCGCTGGGTGCGGATCATCTCCACGACCTCCTCGTAGCGAGGCGAGTTCATGAAGTTGTCGACGGTCAGCACCGTGGCGCTGGGCACCTTCGGGATGGCGCGCGGGGCCAAGGTCTCCTGGGTCACGACGATGTCGTAGTTGTCCTTGAGGTTGGCGATGGCCTCGTTGGTGACCTTCACGTCGCCGTAGCCGGCCTCCTTGATCTTGTTGCGGAGCACCGAGGCGCCCATCGCGGAGGAGCCCATGCCGGCGTCGCAGGCGAAGACGATGTTCTTGATCTCACCCGTGGGGGCGGCGACCAGATTGCCGGCCACGGAGGACTTCTTGCCCTTCATGGCCTCCATCTCCGCGGTGGCCTTCGAGAGGTCGCCGTCGCTGGACTTGTCCATCTTGAGGATGGGCATGGCCACCGCGAAGGTGACGGCGGTGGAGACCAGGATGGCCAGCAGGATCTTGGGCAGGTCGCCGGGGGCGGCCATCATCATGTAGGCAAAGACGGAGCCGGGGGCAGCGGGGCCGACAAGTCCCGTCTTGAAGAGCTGGTTGACGGCCACACCCGAGGCACCGCCGGCGATGGTGGCCAGCAGCAGGGCAGGCTTCATCAGGATGTACGGGAAGTAGATCTCATGGATGCCGCCCAGGAAGTGGATGATCGCGGCGCCGGGGGCCGACGCCTTGCTCATTCCCTTGCCGAACAGCATGTAGGCCAGCAGGATGCCCAGACCGGGGCCGGGGTTCGACTCCAGCATCAGCAGGATGGACTTGCCGGCATTGGTGACCTGCTCGGTGCCCAGCGGGGTCAGCACGCCGTGGTTGATGGCATTGTTGAGGAAGAGCACCTTGGCGGGCTCAATGATGACGCTGGCAACGGGCAGCGCATTGTGGCCGACGAGGAAGTCCACACCCTTGCCCAGCAGCTCGATCAGCTTGCGGACGAACGGGCTGATGGCGAAGAAGCCGAAGATGGCGACGATCATTCCCCAGATGCCGGCGGAGAAGTTGTTGACCAGCATCTCGAAGCCGGGCTTGATCTTGCCGTCCCAGCTCTCGTCGAGCTTCTTCATGGTCCAGCCGCCCAGCGGGCCCATGATCATGGCGCCGAGGAACATCGGGCTGGACGGGACGCCGACGATGACGCCCATGGTGGCGATGGCGCCGAGCACGCCGCCGCGGGTCGGGTTGGCCGGGTGGACCATGCGGCCGCCCTGGTAGCCGATCAGCAGGGGCAGCAGGTAGGAGATCGACGGGCCGACCAGGCCATCCCAGGCGACTTCCTTGCCGTCGACCATGTGGGTGCCCCAGCCGCCGATCGCTCCGACCCAGTCGGGCACGACGCCGGAGCCAATGTTGCGGAACAGGATGGGCAGCCAGCCCACCTCGATGAACAGTGCGGTGATCAGGCCCCAGGCGATCAGGGCGCCGATGTTGGGCATGATCATGCCCGAGAGGAAGGTGCCGAAGCGCTGGACGCTGGCCTGCGCCTTCTTGGCCCCCGATGGGGCGGCTGGTGTGGACATGGTGCTTCTCTTTCGTCGGGCGCCTGCGCGCCACGGTAATGACAACTTGAACGTTCACAGGCGGAGAGCCTCCGCTGCCCTGCGCTGCCCGATCTGCCGGGTGACCTCACCCTGCAGATCCGGTGGTTCAGTCACCATCATGGTAGGTCACTGACTGCAGCAAGGGGCGTGGGGGCAACGAAGAGGGCCCCGCCGTGTGGCGGGGCCCTCCTCGTACGATCCAGGAAGCTGGACGATTGTCAGTGCTGGTGACCAGCCTGCTCGTCCTCGTCCTCCGGCTTGTCCACCACCAGGGTCTCGGTGGTGAGCAGCAGCGCGGCGATCGAGGCCGCATTGGCCAGGGCGGAGCGGGTGACCTTGACCGGGTCGATCACGCCGGCCTCAACCAGGTCCTGGTACTCGCCGGTCTTGCCGTTGTAGCCATGGCCGGGCTCCAGCTCGGCAACCTTGCTGACGATCACGTAACCGGCCTCGCCACCGTTCTCGGCGATCCAGCGCAGCGGCTCGACGACGGCCTTCTTGACGATCTGCACGCCGGCCTTCTCGTCACCCTCCAGGCCGAGACCGTCCTCCAGCACCTTCGACGCGTGAACCAGGGCGGAGCCGCCACCGGCGACGATGCCCTCCTCGATCGCGGCGCGGGTGGCGCTGACGGCGTCCTCGATGCGGTGCTTGGTCTCCTTGAGCTCCACCTCGGTGGCGGCGCCCACGCGGATCACGCACACACCGCCGGCGAGCTTGGCGACGCGCTCCTGCAGCTTCTCGCGGTCCCACTCGGAGTCGGAGCGCTCGATCTCGGCGTGCAGCTGCTGGACGCGAGCCTCCACCTCGTCGGACTCACCGGCGCCATCGACGATGGTGGTGTTGTCCTTGGTGACCACCACGCGCTTGGCGCGGCCGAGCACCTCCAGACCCACCTGGTCGAGCTTCAGGCCAACCTCGGGGGCGACGACCTGGCCACCGGTGAGGATCGCGATGTCCTCCAGCATGGCCTTGCGGCGGTCACCGAAGGCCGGGGCCTTGACGGCGACGCTGGTGAAGGTGCCGCGGATCTTGTTGACCACCAGGGTGGACAGGGCCTCGCCGTCGACGTCCTCGGCCACGATGAACAGCGTGCCCTTGGCCTCGATGACCTTCTCCAGCACGGGCAGCAGCTCGTTCATCGCGCTGATCTTGCCGGAGTGGATGAGGATGTAGGGGTCGTCCAGGACGGCCTCCATGCGGTCGGCGTCGGTGACCATGTAGGGGCTCAGGTAGCCCTTGTCGAACTGCATGCCCTCGGTGAAGTCGAGCTCGGTACCGAAGGTCTGGGACTCGTCGACGGTGATGACGCCGTCCTTGCCCACCTTGTCGAAGGCATCGGCGATCAGCTTGCCGATGACCTCATCGCGGGAGCTGATGGTGGCCACGGCCGCCATGTCCTCGGTGGTCTCGATCGGCTTGGCCACCTGCTTCAGCTCGGCCTCGACGGCCTCGACGGCCTTCTCGATGCCGCGCTTGAGGCCAACCGGGTTGGCACCCGAGGCGACGGCCTTGAGGCCCTCGTGGACCAGGGCCTGGGCCAGCACGGTCGCGGTGGTGGTTCCGTCACCGGCGACGTCATTGGTCTTGGTGGCAACCTCCTTGGCGAGCTGGGCGCCGAGGTTCTCGTAGGGGTCGTTCAGCTCGACGTCACGCGCGACGGTCACGCCGTCATTGGTGATGGTGGGAGCACCCCACTTCTTGTCGAGCACGACGTAGCGGCCCTTGGGGCCGAGGGTCACCTTGACGGTGTTGGCGAGGACGTCGACGCCACGCTCGAGCGAGCGGCGGGCCTCCTCGTCGAACTGCAGGATCTTGGGCATTCAATACTCCTGTGGAGTGGAAGTGAAAGGGTTCGCGCGCGGCCAGCGCGGACGCCAGCCGCGCGCGAGGAGATTTCCTTACTCGGATCGCAGCGAGCCTGCGAGCGGTGCGCGATCCGAGCGCGGGGGTTCGAGGGGGTCGCCCCCCTCGCTCACTACTTCGTGACGATGGCGAGGATGTCGCGGGCGTTCAGGAGCAGGTACTCCTGGCCGTCGTACTTGACCTCGGTGCCGCCGTACTTGCTGAACACGACGACGTCGCCCTCGGCGACGTCCATCGGGACGCGCTTGCCCTGCTCGTCGAAGCGGCCGGGACCGGTCGCGACGACCTTGCCCTCCTGCGGCTTCTCCTTGGCGGTGTCGGGAATGACCAGGCCCGAGGCGGTGGTCTGCTCTGCTTCCAGCGGCTGGACGAGGACGCGGTCCTCGAGCGGCTTGATCGTGGTTGCCACGTCAAACCCCTTTCTGACTAGTAGCGCCTGTTGAGGCGTCGATCTTCAAGGTCATGTGGAGCAGCCGAGGCGTCGTCGCGGGTGCCGCCGACGGCTGTTGGCACTCAACTGTGTCGAGTGCCAGAAACAAAGCTATACCGACGTTGGCACTCCTTCAAGCCGAGTGCCAACAAGTCAGTCCATGAGGCGGCGAACCACCAACGCACGAGTGCCTTCTTGCGTCCGGGCGAGCACCACAGTGGCGCTGTTGGGCCCCTTGGGCTGCAGCTTCCTGCGCAATTGCGCAGGCTCCACGTCCAGGGCGCGCTTCTTGATCTCCAGCGTGCCGATGCGGCGCTCCCGCACCCAGGCCTTGAGGGTCTTCGGGTTGAAGTCCAGGTCCTCCAGCACCTCGAAACAGGTGGCGAAGGGGCTGTTGATCGGCTCGTCGGTGCACAGGTAGGCGACGTGCTCGTCCAGCAACCAGGCCGAGGCGTCGATGCGGTCCAAGGCCCCGGCCCGGATCACCGCGCCGTGCGGCTCCAACAGGTAGCTTCCCACCGGCCCGACCGGCAGTGACGCCCGGTCGGTTCGATCCAGACGAAACTGCGTGTCGGGAGCGCGGGCATCCAGCAGGACGGCCCCCTGTGCACAACCGGCGTGCGGGGTGGACCACAGCGAGCACTCGACGACGTCGTGCCCGTCGGCCACCCACAAGGCCTCCACGCCTTCCGGCAGGATCTGCTTGGGAACGCCCGGCCCGAGCTTGACCACCGTGGAGTGGGGCCCATCCAGCAGGGAGAGCACGAAGTCCCACGGCGGGGTGAAGGCCTCCACCTGCCAGGTGCGGCCGGACTCGGTGCGTCGAGCCGGATCGATGAAGACGCAGGTCTCCGGGCCAGCGCCGGACAGCAGCTCCGGGGCCAGGGCGACGGCGTCGCCGTGGATGACGGAGCCGGTAGGGGCCTCGACAGGCTCGCCCGCCGGAATCACGCTGACCTCGAAGCCACGTTCCCCGAGCTTGTCGAGGGGCAATCCGGTGGCCAGGTTCGCCCGGGCATGTTCGGCGGTGGTCTCGTCCAGCTCCACCGCGACGACGTCGATCCCGGCGCGCAGGCAGGCCAGGGAGTCGGCGCCGATGCCGCAGCCCAGGTCGATCACTCGGGTGATCCCCTCGTCGCGCAATCGCTGGGCGCGCCAGGTGGAGACCACGGGACGGGTGGCCTGCTCCAGGGCATCGGCGGTGAAGTACAACTCGTCGGCCAGCGGCCCGAACTTGGCGCGCGCCTTGCGCCGCAGCGCCACCTGCGCCAGCGCCTCGGCGGCCAGATCGGGGGCATGGGCCTTGCGAAGCCGGGTGGCGGCCGACAATGATGCGGGGTCCTGCTCCCCCATGGCGGCGGCCAGCGCCTGCTGTCCCTCCGGAGTGTGCAGCAGGCTCACAGCGTCGTCACGCTCCAGCCGGTGGGGTGACCCTTGTCATAGGGCAGGCAGCCGTGGAACTGGGTGATGGTCTCGTCGAAGACCAGCGGCAGGAAATGGCGGTCACCCTCCCACATGGGCAGGCGGTCGAGTTCGTCGATGCGCTCCCAGCTCAGACTGCCCTCCTCATTGGCCTCGGGCACGTCGCCGGTGAATGCGTCGACGACGAAGATGAAGCCGAAGTGGTCCTCGCCGTTGCGGCCGAAACCGGGCCAGCTGACCGTGCCGCGCAGCCGCAGCCCGGTGGCCTCGATGTGGGCCTCCTCGCGCAGTTCGCGGCGGATGCAGGCGACGACGTCCTCGTCGGGCTCCAGCTTTCCGCCCAGACCGTTGTACTTGCCCAGCTGTTCGTCACCAGGGCGCGCCGTGCGGTGCACCATCAGGACCCGCTCGCCGTCGGGGTGCAGCACAAAGGCCAGCGTGGTCATGATCGGGGTGAGTGCCATGGCAGGCAGCCTATCCAGCAAGACCACACCGGTAGGCCCACACCACCAGCTGCACCCGGTCCCGGACCCCGAGCCGGGTGCAGATCCTGGTCAGGTGGGTCTTCACCGTGCTCACCTCGATGTGCAGGTGCGCTGCCAGCTCGGCATTGCTCAAGCCCTCACACAGGGCCCGGACCAGTTCCAGCTCGCGTGCGCTGAGCTGGGCGGTGGTCCTTGGCTCCAAGACGGGCCGACGACGGGCGAACTCGTCGATCACCCGGCGCGTCAACCGCGGCTGCACCATGGCCTCCCCGCTCGCGGCGGCCCGCACCGCGGCGACGAGTTCGGCCGGCTCGCAGTCCTTGAGCAGGAATCCGGCGGCGCCTGCCTCCAGCGCCCCGAAGAGGTATTCGTCGAGGTCGAAGGTGGTGACCACGACCACCGCCACCGGGGGCTGTTGCTGGGCCAGCTCGCGGGTGGCCGTGATCCCGTCACCATCCGGCATCCGGACGTCCATCAGGACCACGTCGGCGGCAAGTGCTCTGGCTCGGCGCACGGCGTCGGGTCCGCTGGAGGCCTCCCCCACCACCTCCAGACCCTCTTCACCGGACAGGAAGAGCGCCAGCCCGCGCCGGACCAGAGCCTGGTCGTCGGCAATCAGCACACGGATCACAGCGCCTCCTCGGCGGGATTGAGCGGCAGCTCGGCACTCACGCGCCACCCGCGGCCGTGCGGCCCGGCTTCCAGACTTCCACCGAGCAGGTCTGCGCGCTGGCGCATGCCGGCGATCCCCTGACCCATGCCCAGGCCCGCATCGTCCACCAGACGCGACGAGCGTCCGTTGACCACCTCCACCAGGAGCCAGTCGCCGTCCCGTCCGACACTGACGGTCACCGGCGCACCCGGGGCGTGGCGATGGGTGTTGGTCAATGACTCCTGCACGATCCGCACTGCGGCCAGTGCCGTCGAGTCCGAGGCCGGGATCTGCGTCAGGTGATCCGCCTCCAGAACGATGTCCGGGTTGATCTGTCGGGCGCGCCCGACCAGTGCCGCAATCTCGTCCAGACGCGGTTGTGGGTGCAATGGCACCCCGTCGTCCGGGTCGTGCAGCACCCGGACCATCTGGTGCAGGCTGGACTGGGCTGCCTGGGTCTCGGTGACGACGTCGTCGATCAGGCCGCCGGCCGTCGCGGGATCCTGCGCATTCACCTTGCGCGCGGCCTTGGCTGTGATGACTGCGGCCGTCGAGTGGTGCGCTGCCAGGTCATGCAGCTCCCGCGCCAGCCGCTCCCGGTCCGCACGCAGGGCGGCGACGAGCGCGGCGTCCGCCTCTGCCCTGGCCTGGGCGGCGCGAGCCTGGACGGCCTCGGCCCTGACCAGTTGGCGCTTGACCACGATGCCGGCCAGCACCGGGAGCAGGACGTCGTGCAGGTGGCCGGTGAAGAAGCCGAGGATGATCGACGCCGAATAGTGCATCTCCTGCGGCAGGGTCACCCCGTCCACACCGGTGGCGGTCAGCTGGGTTCGGTACTGGACCGCTGAGGCGGCGACGCCGACAACCGTGGCGACAAGCGCCAGGATCACGGCGGGCCACGTCCTGGTTCGGCGGCCCAGATGGTAGCCGGCCGGGATCAGCATGGTCTCCACACCGAATCCCATTGGCAGGTTCATGAAGCGAAGTTGAAAAACGGCCACGCAGACCACCAGGAAGCAGGCGACCGGCCAGCGCATGAGCGCAAGGAAGGCGGTCAGGACCACGGCCGCGACCAGGGCAGCTTCCCCCAGTGACCTGGGCCCCAGCGGATCGGGGAAGCCTGAACTCCAGGCGCTGGCGGCCATCGTCACGAGGCCATAGCAGGCAGCGATCACCGCGGCCCACGCGATGCCGGGCACGCGTCGCACCGGAGAGATGGCGGCAGCAGAGTCGTTCACACTCGACATCCTTGCCCTTGTGGGGTTCGACGCGCGTCGCGCGGGGGCAGGAATCCTGGGTACGACTTTCGGGGGAAGGCCCACACGTCACGAAGAATTTTGGGTAGCGCGCCAATTTGTGTAGCGCGCCTGACTAGATAGGCGTACTGTCTATTCCATGGACGAGGGATGGCCGACGGAATGGCTGCGCGGAGTGCTGGAGCTCTCCGTGCTGCGCATCCTGTCCGAGGGCCCCACCTACGGCTATGCCATCGCGACGCGCCTGGAGGAGATCGGCCTGGGCACCGTGAAGGGCGGCACCCTGTATCCCCTGCTCGCCCGCCTCGAGGAGGCCGGCCGCGTCGAGACCAAATGGCAGATGGGTTCCCGAGGCCCCGGCCGCAAGTACTTCCGTCTGACACTCACCGGCGAGCAATACCTGGCCGACGAGGCGGCCCGCTGGGACCGCTTCAGCCGGCTCACCCACAGCTTCATCTGCGGCGCGGAAGGACAGTGACATGGCCATGAAGAAGGGCATCGTCTGGAACAGCCGGACGGAGGATGTCGAGCGGTGGCGGAGCGTGTTCCTGGAGGAGATGCGGCTGCGCGGGGCCTCCGGACACCAGATGGGTGAGGCGTGGGCCACCATCGAGGCCCATCTGCAGGAAACGGGCGACGGACTGACCGCAGCCTTCGGGAATCCCGTTGCCTACGCCGCCGAACTGACTGCCAAACGACGCAGTGCTCGCGCCGTCACCCTGACCTATGGGGCTCTGGCGCTGGGCTGCATCGGCCTGTACATGGCCGGCTTCCTCCCCTTGATGCCAATGCGGGAAGCACTCGGTATCGCCTGGGGCTCGCTGGCACTGGTGCCTACCGGCCTGCTCGCCATGGTGGGCATCGCGGTGGCCCAGCGCCGTATGCAGTCCCAGCTCTGGCAAGGATTCCTGCTCTTCATGGTCGTCTTCATGGGCTGGCAGCAGTTCTCCTTCGCAATGCGCTCGTGGACGACGACCGCATTCCACGCCCCGGTATGGCTGCTCTGGCTGGTCTGTCTCTCACTGCTCCTGATCGCGACGGTAGGTGCCTGTCTCTGGACCCGGGACCGGATGATCGACCCCCGCACCGGGCAGACCCCGAACGCATTGCCCGCCTTCTGGTGGTGGCTGCTGGCCGTCAGTCCCCTCTGGGGCCCCGGCGCCCTGCTCTTCTTCCGCTGGCTCGCCCACCGCTGAGGGGAAAGAAAGACCGCGGGTGTGTATGCGCATACACACCCGCGGAATTGGTTGCCGCGAGGCCTCGACAGGCTCGGCCGCCGGGAAAACGAGGACCGCCCTGTGGCCACCCCAATCGTTGCCCGAGCCTGTCGAGGGCTCAGACGAGGATCGTGGAGATCGGCAGGCCGGAGTTGGCGCCGATGTCCATGCTCGACGGCTTGCCACCCTTCTTGATGACCTCGGAGCCCAGCACGGCGATCATCGCACCGTTGTCCGTGCACAGGCCCGGACGGGGGCGACGCAGCTCGACGCCGGCGGCCGCCATGCGCTCCTCCAACAGCGTCCGCAGCCGGGAGTTCGCGGCCACGCCACCACCGATCAGGAAGTGCTTCAACCCGTGGTGCTCGCACAGGTCGACGGCCTTGGCGGTCAGCACGTCGCAGACCGCCTCCTGGAAGCTCGCGGCGACGTCGTTCAGCGGGACGTCCAGACCGTCGCGCTCCCTGGCCTCCACCCACCGTGAGACGGCCGTCTTCAGCCCGCTGAAGGAGTAGTCGAAGCGGTGCTTCTCCAGGTCCTTCTTCGTGGTCAGGCCCCGCGGGAAGCGGATCGCCTTCGGGTCGCCCAGCTGGGCGGCCTTGTCGATCACCGGGCCGCCCGGGTAGGGCAGCCCCAGCACGCGGGCCACCTTGTCATAGGCCTCCCCCGCGGCGTCGTCGATGGTCCCGCCCACCTGCACGATGTCGGTGGCGATGTCGTTGACCACCAGCAGCTCGGTGTGGCCGCCGGAGACCAGCAGCGCGCCGGCGGGCGTCGGCAGCGGGCCGTGGTCCAGCAGGTCGACGGCGACGTGACCGGCCAGGTGGTTCAGGCCGTAGAGCGGCTTGTTGGTCAAGGCGGCCAGCGCCTTGGCCGACGACAGCCCAACCACCAAGGCGCCCATCAGGCCGGGGCCCGCGGTGACGGCGATGCCGTCCAGTTCGGACAGGTCGACGTCGGCGGTGGCCAGGGCACGCTCCAGCGCCGGCACCATGGCTTCCAGGTGCGCCCGCGAGGCCACCTCCGGAACCACGCCCCCGAAACGGACGTGCTGCTCCACCGAGCTGGCCACCTCATTGGCCAACAGCTCATTGCCCCGGACGATTCCGACGCCGGTCTCGTCGCAGGAGCTCTCGATGCCCAGGATCAGCGGTTCACTCATCAGTCCAACCCATCATCACTCAGCCCCTGGGGGCGCTGTGCGGCAAGAGGAGCGGCCATCAGGATGGCGTGCACTCCCTGCCCGTAGTAGTTCTCACGACGCGAGACCGGCTCGAAGTCGAAGGTCTCGTACAGCGCGATCGCCGCGTCGTTGTCCTCGCGGACCTCCAGCAGCATGCGTCGGGCCCCGACGGCGGCCGCCCATTCCATGCCCGCGCGCATCATGTGCTTGGCAGCACCTTCGCCGCGATGTTCCCGGGCCACCATGATCCGGTGCAGGTCGGCATCGTCACTGACGCACTGGAAGGTGGCGGCACCCATCACTCGGTCGTCGGCGTCGCGCGCGGTGATGACGAAGCGGTCATCGGCCTTGAGCTCGTCCAACCAGGACTGGCGCCCCCAGCGCTCCCACGGGTGGAAGGCGCCGGTCTCCATCTCCATGATCGCGTCCACGTCGGCTTCTCGTGCCGCTCCGAAGATCATGCGCCCACCCGATCGTCGCCACCGGTCAGTGGCTTCAGGGTGAGGCGCTTGCCGTTGCTCGAGAGCAGCGTCGACTTGCGCGTGGTGGGCGCAACGGCATCGGGCTTGCGCAGGTACATCGCGTCGCTACCGGCGTCGGGGAGCTCACGCCACCTGGTGGCAAGCACTCCCGCATCCAGCTGTTCGGGACCGTCGTCGACGAAGACCTCGGGGTAGGCATTGCGGCCCGGGCCCGCCACGGGAAGCCCCTGGGGCAGGTCGCCCGGAGCCCCGACGTGAGGGCCGTCGACGCGGGCGCCGGTGGCATCGTAGCGAGCCCAGTAGAGCTCCTTGCGGCGCGCATCCGAGGCGATGACGAAACCGTCCTTGGGGGCACCCCCGGCCGCAACCCACTGGTGGGCCACGACGTCCAGGCTGCAGACCCCATGCATCGTGGTGCCGGCCAGCGAAGCGATGGTGTGCGCCGTCACGATGCCGACGCGAAGCCCGGTGAAGGGCCCCGGGCCGAGCCCGACGGCCACCTCGTCCACCTCGTGCAGGGCGATCCCCGCTCGGGCGCACAGCTCGACGATGGCCGGCATCAGCTTCTCGGCATGACCCCGGCGATCGGCGATCAGTTCCTGGGCCACCACCCGGCCGTCGTGGGCCAGCGCCATGCAGATGTCGGTGGAGGTGTCGATCGCGAGGGTCCACCCCTCGACAAGCTCGGGGATCGTGGTTGCGGCTCCGGGGGCCGTGGTTGCGGCTCCGGGGGCCGTGGTTGCGACTCCGGTGGCCGAACCTGTCGAGGTCACATCGTCAACACTCATCAGTTGTCCTTTCCGAGCTGGTGCAGGTCGACCTCGTACCAGCGCGGGCCGAAGCCCATCAGGTGGACGACACGAGTCTCGTCATCGGGGTCCGAGCTGCGAGTGATGTCGATCTGCAGCACCGAGTCGGCCAGACCCTCGGCCAGCCCGGCGCCCCATTCCACCAGGGTCACCGATTCCGGCAGCGTCAGGTCGAGGTCCAGGTCGAACAGTTCGGCCTCCGACCCCAGTCGGTAGGCGTCGACGTGCACCAGGGCCGGTCCCCCACTGCGGGAGGCGTGGACGCGGCTGAGCACGAAGGTGGGCGAGATCACCGGCCCCTCGACGTCGAGGCCGGCGCCGATGCCCTGCGTCAGGGTCGTCTTGCCGGCCCCCAGGTCTCCCGAGGCCACCACCACGTCGCCGGCCTGCAGCAGCTCGGCGAGGCGATGGCCGAGCTCACGCATGGCCTCCCCGGTGGGCACCTCCACCCGGGCAGGCAGTTCGATGCCCATGACCTGCCCCAGCGAGGCGGGCCGAAGCACCCGGAACCCGTGATCGGTCCACCACTTGAGGGTCTCGGGGAATTCCTTGCGGCACAACAGTTCGACGCGGTGCGCGCCGAGCTCGGCCAGCACCTCGCCGGCGCCGCGCACCATCTGCGCGGCCACGCCGCGAGTGCGTCGGCCGGGCAGGACGCTGACGCGGTGCAGGCCACCGGTCACCCCGTGGATGCTGGTCAGCAGGCAGCCGACGATCTCACCGTCGACCTCGGCGATGACGCCTGGGGCCATCGCGAGCCGCCGCTGGATGCTCTCCACCGTCTCGTCCAGGGCGGCGGCCGGCGGATCGACCGCCGGCCGGGCCCCGAAGGCTGCATGGATGACGTGCAGCATCGCCGGGGCGTCAGCCACCTCGGCGATGCGCAGGTCAACCTGGTCAGAATTGTTCACGTCGTCCAACTCTACGCGCGTGCTCAGGCTGGTCTCGATCTTGCTCAGCGATCGCGACGCCACCCCTCGTTGTTGCCGCGGCCACCACGGTCACGGTCGAAGCCACCACGTCCGCCACGGTCACGGTCGCCACCAAAGCGACGTCCGCCACCGCCCTGGCCGCGGTAGCCACCACGGCCACCACCGAAGCCACCACGGCCACCACCCTGACGGGGGCCGCGGCCGCCGCCACGCTTGGGCGCGATCAGACGCTCGTACTCGGCCTCCTCGATCGGCATGCCGTCCACCGGACGAGCTCCGGTCAGGTTGGCGAGCTCCTCGTCGCCGGGGCGCACCGCGACGGGCTGCACCTTGACGCCGGCCTGGCCGGTCAGGCGCGCCATCATCTTGCGCTGGTGCGGCAGCACGATCGAGGCCACGACGCCCTTCTGGCCGGCGCGGGCGGTGCGCCCGGCACGGTGCAGGTAGTCCTTGTGGTTCATCGGCGGGTCGATCTCGAGCACCAGGGTCACGTCGTCGACGTGGATGCCGCGGGCCGCGACGTCGGTGGCCACCAGGACGGGCACGGTGCCCTCCTTGAAGGCCGCCAGGATGCGGGTACGGGCGCCCTGGGTGAGGCCGCCGTGCAGCGCACCGGCCATCACACCGGCAGCACGCAGCTGCTCGGCGACGCGGTTGGTGCCCATCTGGGTGCGGCAGAACAGCACCGAACGACCCTCGCGGTTGGCGATCTCGGCGGTGATGCCGTTCTTGTCGTGCGGCAGCACCTGCAGCAGCACGTGCTCCATGGTGCTCACCGACGCGCGGTCGGTGTCCACCTCGTGGGTGACCGGATCGTGCAGGTACTTCTTCACGATGCGATCGACGGCATGGTCGAGCGTGGCGCTGAACAACAGGCGCTGACCGTCTGCCGGCACGGTGTCCATCAGCGTGGTGACGGCGGGCATGAAGCCCAGGTCGGCCATGTGGTCGGCCTCGTCGAGCACGGTCACCAGCACCTGCGAGAGGTCGACGGCACCCTGCTCGAGCAGGTCGATCAGGCGGCCGGGGGTGGCCACGACGACGTCGACGCCACGATCGAAGGCGCGCAGCTGCGGGCCGTAGCCCATGCCGCCGGCGATCAGCGTCAGGTCAAGACGCAGGGTCTTGGCCAGCGGCGCCAGCACGTCGGCGCACTGCAGCGCCAGCTCACGGGTGGGAACCAGCACCAGGCCGCGCGGGGCGCCACCGGTGGATTCGGCCTCGGCGATACGGGTCAGCATCGGCAGGCCGAAGCCCAGGGTCTTGCCCGAACCGGTCTGCCCGCGGCCCAGCACGTCACGCCCGGCGATCGCGTCGGGGATGGTGGCCTGCTGGATCGGGAAGGGACTGGTGATCCCCTGCTTGTCCAACGCTGCCACCAGCTTGCTGGGAACGCCCAGGGCGGCGAAGCCCTCGGTGGCCACCACGGCGGAGTCGTCGACCTCGCCGAGGTCGGTGGCCTCCCAGCTCATCTGGTCAAGGTCCTCGCTGGCGGGACGGTCCTCGCGACGGTCGAAGGAGTGACGCGCGGGGCGGTCCTCACGGTTGAAGGACGGGCGACCACCGCGGTCATCGCGCTTGAAGGAGGGACGGCCACCGCGATCATCGCGTCGGTCGAAGGATCGGCGCTCGCCCCGCTCGTCGCGCTTGGGGGCGGGACGCTCATCACGCCAGGTCCGCTCGTCGGCGGGCAGGCGATCGTCGCGGCCGTAGCCACGGGAACGCTCGTCGCGGGCGGGGCGCTCGGGGCGTTCCCACGGCTTGCGGTCGACGCGGGGCTCCCACTTGGGGCGCGGTGCGGCGTCGAACTGACGGGCGGGACGGTACTCCTTGCGGGGGCCGCGCTCGCCACGGTCGTCGCGACGCTCGAAGCGATCGCCACCGCGCTCATTGCGATCAAAGCGCTCATTGCGGTCACCGCGCTCGAAGCGCTCATTGCGATCGCGACGATCGAAACGGTCGCCACCGCGACGCTCGGAGCGGTCGAACTGGCCACGATCGACCGGGCGCGGGGCGCGGCCGCCGAAGCCTGCCTCGCGGGGACGCTCGTCACGATTCACCTCGCGAGCATCGAAACGCTCGAAGCGACGCCCGCGGGCATCGGCGGTGCGGGGCGAATCGGTGCGGGTCGAGTCGGAGCGGAAGTCGTCGCGACGGGGGCGCGAGTCGCGGTCGTTGCCGCGGGGGCCGCGGTCGTCGCGCTGCTCCCACGGCTTGCGGGGGCCATGGCCCATCGCGGCGCGCTTGTCGGCGCTCCAGCGATTCTTGGGGGTGCCATCGGCCTTGAAGTTCTTGGGGCCCTTCTTCCCGGCGGGCTTGAAACCGGGGGTCTTTGCGGCCTTGCGGCCATGCGGAGTGGGACGGGGCATGGTGGTACTCACTTCTCTGGGCATTGCATTGCCCGTTGGGGCAGCCGTCACGGCTGGTTCATCACGTGCCTGGGCGGCACAAAGGAACCGCGGCGCACCAACATGCACTATCTCTCACGCAGATTGATGGGCGGCGGAACATGGCACTCGAAGCCATGGGGCATCAGGCGCTGGGGGCGAATTGAGTCGCCTCATCCAAGCTGCAACTGATTCGCACTGGGGGCAACTACCGCGCCGGGTGTGGACTCCCGGGCACGAATCACCCACAACTCTCGTCAGCCTACCAGTTGGTGAACTGCAGCCCAATTCAGCATGTCTCAGTGCCCCCTCAGGAGAACTGCTTGTCAGAGCCTTCTGCGGCGACGTTAACGCCCGGTGACGCCGCGCCGCCCATTCGTCATGCAAGCTTCACCCCGGCAGGCGGCCCACCGGTGCGTCGGCCTGCCCAGTCGTGGTTACCATCGAATCGTGCGAGTAGCCATTGCGACAGAGTCCTTCCTCCCCCAGATCAATGGGGTCACCAACTCAGTCCTGCGCATGCTGGAACACCTGCGGGACACCGGCCACGAGGCGATGGTGCTGGCGCCCAATGACGCGGGGCGCGTCCCCAAGCAGTACGCAGGCTTCCCGGTCACCACCCTTGCCTCGGTGGGCCTGCCGGGATACAGCGACGTGCGGGTCAACACCGCGCCACGCTTCATGATCGAACGATGCCTGGCAGACTTCCGTCCCGACGTGGTGCACCTGGCCGCCCCCTTCGCGATCGGCTACAAGGCCGCACTGAGCGCGGCCCGGCTGAACATCCCCAGCGTCGGCATCTACCAGACCGAGATCGCCACCTATGCCGCCGAGTACGGGTTCCCGGCCCTGGAACCCCTGCTGTGGTACCGGTTGCGGCAGGCCCACGAGCTGGCCACCCTGAACTACGCCCCCTCTACCTATGCCCGCAACCAGCTGCTGGAGCAGGGCATCCCGCGGGTGGGCATCTGGGGTCGCGGGGTCGACTCGGTACGCTTCCACCCCAGCAAGCGCGACGAGCAGTTGCGTCGCGAATGGGCACCCAAGGGTGAGCGGATCGTGGGCTACATGGGCCGCCTCGCGGCCGAGAAGCGGGTCGGAGACCTGGTGGCCATCGCAGACATCCCCGGCATCAAGCTGGTGATCATCGGCGACGGCCCCAGCCGCCCCGAGCTCGAGGAGAAGCTCCCCGACGCCATCTTCCTGGGCCGCAAGACCGGCGAGGAGCTGCCCATCCTGCTGGCCAGCTTCGACCTGTTCGTGCACACCGGCGAGCTCGAGACCTTCGGCCAGACCCTGCAGGAGGCCAAGGCCAGCGGCCTGCCCGTGATCGCACCGCGCCGCGGTGGCCCGATCGATCTGGTCTCCCCCAGCCACACCGGCTGGCTGTACGAGCCCGGCCGCCTCGACCAGCTGCGCGGCTACGTGCTTGACCTGGTGGGTGACGACTTCAAGCGTGAAGCCTTCGGACGCTCGGCTCGGGAGTCGGTGGAGTTCCGCACCTGGAGCCATGTCTGCGAGGAACTGGTCGACCACTACCGGGAGGCGATCCGCATCGGCGTCACCATCCCCCGGTTGAGCAATTCCTTGCTCTGACCCCCGCTCGCCCTGCCCGGCTCGGCTGGGCCGGGCAGGCCTCGGGCCAGGTCAGGCGATGAAGTCGAACTCGCCGACGATGGTGGCGACCTCTCGCGCGATCACATCGGGCGGGAAGGGGCCGCGTCGACGCTGTGCTGCCATTGCCTGGACGGAGGCGCCCAGCAGCGCCGCGTCGGCAGCGCTCAACCCGCTGGCGAGCAGGGTGGCGCAGATACCGGCCAGGACGTCACCCGAACCGGCCTGGGCGCTCCAGTAGGGGCCGGGCACCGCCAGGGTGATCTGCCCGTCGGGGGTCACGACGTACTGGGTGGCTCCCTTCAGCAGTACCACCGAGTCCCACCGCTCGGCGGCCATCCGCCCGTGCCGCACCGGATCGGCCTCGACGATGGAGCGCTCCACCCCCAGCATGCGCGACAGTTCTCCGGCGTGGGGCGTGAGCAGGCAGTTGGTCGGCAGCGTCTCGGGCAGCATCACCAGGGCGTCTGCGTCGATGACGGCGGGCACCTTGCCGGCCGCGAGCCGCGCGGCGAGCCGCTCGCGATTGGCCTCCGTCTGGCCCCACCCCGAACCGACCAGCCAGGCCTGCACCGCCCCCTCACCGTGGGTGACGCTCGGCAGGGTGGTGCGGATCAGGTTCGCGGCGGCCTCGGGCCCGACGAAGCGGATCATGCCGGCCCCCGCATGCAGGGCACCGATGGTGCCCAGCACCGCCGCCCCCGGGTAACGCGCCGAACCGGTGTCGATGCCCACCACGCCCCGGGAGTACTTGTCGCTGGTGGGCCCGGGAAGGGGCCAGCGGCGAGCGACGTCGCCCACCTGCGCCTGCCACACCACTGGCCGGGGCAGTTCCAGGCCGATGTCGAAGGTCTCCACGACGCCGCTGGCCGAGGCGGCCGGCTTCAGGACGTGGCAGGGCTTGCGCGTGGCGAAGGTGATGGTGCGGGTGGCCCGGAAGCAGTCCTCGGGCAGCACCGAGCTGTCGGCGGCGATCCCGGAGGGCACGTCGACGGACAGCACGTCCACCTCGAGCATGTGCGCCTCGGCGGCGAAGGTGGCCACGGCGGGTTCCAGGCCGTGCCTGCCGCCAATCCCGGCCACGGCGTCGATGAGCAGGTCGACCTCGGCCAGCTGGGCCGCCGCGGTCACGCAGTCCACCACCTGGCAACCGGCCTCGGTGGCGGCCTTCAAGCCGTCGGGGTGTCCGCTTCCTCCGGTCAGCCAGATCGCCACCTGGCAGCCTTCCCGGGCCAGCCGGGCGGCGGCGAACAACCCGTCACCGCCGTTGTTGCCGGTTCCGGCGGCGACCAGCACGAAGCGGGTGGCCTCACCGCGGTCGCCGAGCATCGCCAGGGCGGTCTCGGCCACCCCATCGGCGGCGATCTGCATCAGGTCGACGTCGGGATTCCGTGCCATGAAGACGGCTTCGGCGTCACGGACCTGTTGTGCGTTGTGGACGGGGATCATCGTGCCTCGCAGACGACTACGGCGGTGGCCAGGCCACCATCATGGGACAGGGAGAGATGGACGTGGGTGATGCCGAGCTCGTCGGCTCTGGCCCGCACGGTGCCGCGCATCTCGAAGACGGGGGCACCGCTGGGGCTGCGCACCACCTCGCTGTCGAGCCAGCTCATGCCGACCGGGGCGCCCAGCGCCTTGGCCAGCGCCTCCTTGGCGGCCCAGCGGGCGGCTTGGGAGGCCGGGGGCACGGCCCGTTCGGCCGGGTTCAGGATGCGTTCGACCAGCCCGGGGCGACGCTCGCACAGGGCCTGCCAGCGTTCGATGCTGCACAGGTCGGTGCCGATGCCAACCACCGCCATGCCGCTCACCCGGCCATTCGCTCGCGGGCCAGCAGCGCGCCACGTCGCAAGACCTGCACCTGGTCGGCGGAGGCTCCCGACGCGATGCGGGCCTGCAGCGCCCGGGTGAAGTGCGCCAGGGCGCCTTCCGGCTGCCCGGCAGCCAACAGGGCGCGTCCCAACTGGTCGGCCAGGTGGATGCGGCGTCCGGGCTCCCGGGTCTTTGCGTGTAGCGTCTCCAGGAGCTGCACCGACTCCTGATGGCGTCCCAGCCGTGACCACGCCTCGGCCAACAGGACCTGGCGCCGGTAGCTCTCGGGCAGCGCCGCGAGGGACTCGGCAGCGCGCTGCGCATCCTCGCCCCACAGGTGAAGCAGGATGGGCGTCAGGTCGTCGTCGGCCCGGTCGGCCTCGAAGGTCCGCGGGTCGACGACGCGGGGCCGCAGGGTGGTGGAGTCCACCACCCAGCCGGGCCCGCCGGGAATGTGCTGATCGGTCACGCCCACGACGATATCCCCGCAACGGGAGGAATCGTCCACTCGGCCCCAGCGGCGCGCTCCCCAACCCCGCCCAACCGGCGATGCCCTCCCCGCGGGTTCGCGGGGAGGGCATCGGAAAAGGTCCGGGTCAGGCCGTCACTCGACGGTGACCGACTTGGCCAGGTTGCGCGGCTGGTCCACGTCATGGCCCAGCAGGGTGGCAACCTCGCAGGCGAACAGCTGCAGCGGGACGATGGCCAGCATCGGCTGCAGCAGCGTGGAGGCCTTCGGGTGACGGATGATGATGTCGGCATAGGGCACCACCGAGTCGTCGCCCTCCTCCACCAGGACGATGGTGCGGGCGCCACGGGCGCGCACCTCCTGGATGTTGGAGACCACCTTGTCGTGCAGCTGGTCGCGGCCCTGCGGGGGCACCATCACGAAGACCGGGATGTCCTGCTCGATCAGGGCGATCGAGCCGTGCTTCAGCTCGCCGGCGGGGAAGCCCTCGGCATGCTTGTAGGCGATCTCCTTCAGCTTCAGCGCGCCCTCCAGCGCCGAGGGGTAGCCGACGTGACGGCCCAGGAAGAAGAAGGACGGGTCATTCATGAACTGCTTGGACATGTCCAGGATCTGCTGGTCGTTGTCCAGCATCGACTGGATCTTGGCGGGCATGGTGGCCAGCTCGTCGGTGATTGCCTTGATCTCCTCGCCGTACTTCATGCCGCGCACCTGGGCCAGGTACAGGCCCAGCAGGTAGCAGGCGACCAGCTGGGTGACGTAGCCCTTGGTGGAGGCCACACCGCGCTCGGGGCCGGCGTGGGTGTAGATCACGGCGTCGGACTCACGCGGGATGGTGGCGCCGTTCACATTGCAGATCGCGATGACCTTGGCGTGCTGCTCGCGGGCGTGGCGGATGGCCATCAGGGTGTCGGCGGTCTCGCCGGACTGGCTGATGGTCACCACCAGGGTGTTGGGGTCGATGATCGGGTCGCGGTAGCGGAACTCGCTGGCGATGTCGACCTCGCAGGGGATGCGGGTCCAATGCTCGATGGCGTACTTGGCGACCATGCCGGAGTGGTAGGCGGTGCCACAGGCGACGATGACGATCTTGTTGATGCGACGCAGTTCCTCGGGCGAGATGCGCACCTCGTCCAGGGTGAGCTGGCCGTCGGCGTCGTAGCGGCCCAGCAGGGTGTCGGCGACTGCCTGCGGCTGCTCGTAGATCTCCTTGCGCATGAACCAGTCGAAGCCGTTCTTCTCGGCCGCGGTGATGTCCCAGTCCACGTGGTAGGGCTTGATGTTGCTGGCGGGGCTGCCGTCGAAGTTGGTGACCTCGACCTCGTCGCGGGTGATGACCACCACCTGGTCGTCGCCCAGCTCGATGGCGTCGCGGGTGAACTCCAGGAAGGCGGCCACGTCGGAGCCGAGGAAGTTCTCACCCTCGCCGACGCCCACCACCAGGGGGCTGGAACGGCGGGCGGCGACGACGCGCTCGGAGTCCTGGGCGTCGATGGCCACCAGGGTGAAGGCACCTTGCAGGCGGTTGGCCACCTGGTGCATGGCATCGACCAGCGTGGCGCCCTCGTCCACCAGGCGGCCGAGCAGCTGCGCGGCGGCCTCGGTGTCGGTCTCGCTCTTGAACTGCACGCCCTTGGCCTCGAGCTCGCTGCGCAGCTCGGCGAAGTTCTCGATGATTCCGTTGTGCACCAGCGCGACGCGGCCCGACTGGCTCACGTGCGGGTGCGCATTCTGGTCGGTGGGGCCACCATGGGTCGCCCACCGGGTGTGTCCGATGCCGTGATTGCTCTCCGGCAGCGGGTTGCCCGCGATCTCGGCGTCAAGGTTGGTGATCTTGCCCGACTTCTTGCGAGCCGAGATGACGCCATTCGACTCGACGGCGATGCCGGCCGAGTCGTAACCGCGGTACTCGAGCCTGCGAAGCCCTTCAACGACAACTGTCTGGGCGCTACGCGGCCCGATATAACCCACAATTCCACACATGGCAAAAAGTGTACAAAGACCATGAGCGATTGGCGAACTGAGGCGTCATCGGGCGCGGCGTGCCCCGGGCAATGGTGGACACCGCCCGCAACACATGTGAATCTAGCCTGCGAGGAGGCGTCGGAAAGAACAACCGACGCGGATGATGACTGATATCTCGCCAGCGGGCCGCGAGGACGTGGCCGAGGCCCCGTCGGGCCCCTACGTCGAACTGGATCGCTCCACGTGGGCCGATCTGGCCGACCACACCGACATCGACCTGGATGAGGAGACCCTCAACCACCTACGGGGCCTGGGCGACCCCACCGACCAGGACGAGGTCAGTGCGGTCTACGTGCCGCTCACCCAGCTCATCCACCTGCACATGCGCCACACCGGCCATCTCTACCGCGCCTCCAATGCCTTCCTCGGCCTGGACGTGCGCCGCACGCCCTTCGTGATCGGAGTGGCCGGCTCGGTGGCAGTCGGCAAATCCACCACGGCACGCCTGCTGCGCGAACTGCTCAGCCGTTCCCCCGGCCGGCCCAAGGTGCAGCTCATCACCACCGACGGCTTCCTCTACCCCAATGCCGAGCTGGAGCGTCGGGGGATCCTGGATCGCAAGGGCTTCCCGGAAAGCTATGACCGCAGGGCGCTGTTGCGCTTCGTGGTGGCGGTGAAGTCGGGCGCGCCGCACGTCGAGGCACCCATGTACTCGCACCTGACCTACGACATCACCGACGAGGTCGAGGTCGTCGACCGTCCCGACATCCTCATCGTCGAGGGTCTCAACGTGCTGCAGCCGGCCCGCACCCGCAGCAATGGCACGACCGGTCTGGCCTTGAGCGATTTCTTCGACTTCAGCGTCTACGTGGATGCCGACGAGCAGGACATCCGCAGCTGGTATGTCGAGCGCTTCCTGACGCTGCGCGAGACCGCCTTCAACGATCCGCGCAGCTTCTTCGCGCGCTACGCCACGATGTCGGACGCCGAGGCCATCGACTTCGCCAACAAGATCTGGGATGACATCAACGGACCCAATCTGGTGATGAACGTCGCTCCCACGCGCCCCCGGGCCACCGTGATCCTGCGCAAGGGCCCCAATCATGAGGTGCGGGGGGTGCGCATCCGTAAGATCTGACACACCACGTCGACGTGGATCCGACTCACACCCCCCTGAACAGGAGTCATCCAATGCGAATCCCTCGCATGGTTCCCTTTGCGAGCGCTGTCGTGCTCGCCCTCACGAGCATCAGCGCCCAGGCAGCGCCCTCCCCCACGCCCACACCGCCGGGCTCGCCCAGCCCCTCCTCGGCATCCCCGGCACCGCTGGATGCCAGCGGATCACCCACTCCGCAGAGCCCCGCCCCCTCGCCCACGAAGACCCCCACGACGCCCGAGGCAAGCCCCACCGCCACGCCCAGCGCCACGGTCACACCCAGCTCCAGCATCACCCCCAGCCCCAGTGCCGTTGCCTCGTCACCGTCGCCCACCCC
Source organism: Luteococcus struthionis (assembly GCF_048595755.1). Classification (GTDB taxonomy): domain Bacteria; phylum Actinomycetota; class Actinomycetes; order Propionibacteriales; family Propionibacteriaceae; genus Luteococcus. The sequence continues at coordinate 2,115,802 of NZ_CP184360.1, read as the reverse complement.
CGAGCCGAGCGTCAGTGCCGCGGCCAGCGGCAGCATCACGCTCAATCCGGTGCAGTGCGTCAGTGGCTGCCCCAGCGCCACCTCCTTCTGGGCCGGCTTCGGCAGCTACCGGATCACCGGGCGGGCCACCGGCGTCCCCGCCGGCACCTCGCTGTCGATCAGCCAGCAGACCGGCACCCGCGCCCACGGCGTGGTGGCCCGTGCGACCGTGGCCGCCGACGGGGGCTTCACCGCCACCGTGCGCGTCCTGCATGCCGGCAACGTCACGTTCACCGTCGCGGCCCCCGACGGCACCCGAGCCGTGTCACCCAGGCTCTCCGTCGGTGCCCCCGCCGTCCAGATGAGCGCCAGCAGCTACACCGCCTCCACGGTGAAGGGCACTCGCGTCCAGGGCCGGGTCACCACTGGCATGTCGGGCCGGACGGTGCGCCTGGCGGTGTGGGCGTGGTTCCCGAAGGAGAGGGTCTCGCGCTGGTCCTACTCCGCTCCCGTCACCACCGGGGCCGACGGCACCTTCTCCACAGTGCTGAGCCACAACAATGGCGCGATCATCAGCCGCAAGTGGAAGGCCGAGAGCAACTATGCGAGCAACCCGAAGGTGTGGTTCTCCACCACCTTCAAGGAGTACAAGGCGGCCCGCATCGACTTCTCCACCGGCAAGGTGACCTCCGCGATGGTGCCGGTCACCTATCGTTCGGGTTGCCCGGTGGGCCCGTCCCAGCTGACGCGCATCTCCATGAACCATTTCGGCTTCGACGGTCGCATCCACACTGGTCACCTGATCGTGCGCAGCACCGACGTGGCCCGTTTCCGCAATGTCTTCACCGACGCCTTCGTGGCCCACTTCCCGATGCGGATCATGAAGGACCCCAGCCCCTACCGCAATGACGACAATTCCATGGCGGCCGACAACACCTACGCCTTCTTCTGCCGTCAGGTCAACGGCAACCCCTATGTGATGAGCCCGCACAGCTATGGCCGTTCGGTCGACATCAACCCGGTCGAGAACCCCTACCGCAAGCCCAATGGCTACTGGTACCCGGTCAATGGGCGTCCCTATGTGGATCGCAGCAATCGTCGCCCGGGCATGCTCTTCACGGATTCGCCCATGACCAAGTCCTTCCACGCCAATGGCTTCAAGTGGCTCAGTGGATTCGACTGGCAGCACTTCGAGGTGAAGTGACATGACGCGCACGACCATCGCGGCCGGGGCCCTGGGCCTGGTGCTGCTGAGCGCCTGCTCCACGGGCGGCGATCAGCAGGCCAGCCCGCCCCCAGCCCCAAGCAACTCAGCCCCAAGCAACTCAGCCCCAAGCAACTCAGCCCCAAGCAGTACCGCCGTGGCGCAGACCTCCGCGGCGCCCACGACTGGCCCCAGCACACCAGCGACACCCAGTACCCCGGAGGCACCCAGCACGGCCGCTGCCCCTCAGACCAGTGCCAGCCCCGCGGCCACCACCGCCGGAGACCTCGACCAGAGCGTCTTCGCCGCCCGCCTGGGCCGCTGGAAGGCGGTTCCCGGGGAGGGCGACGAGGGCACCTACCAACCCAATGGGTCGTGGGTCCATGCGCTGGATCCCACCCAGGCGGTGCAGGGGCTCAGCATGCAGGCCTGTCGGCCGGGCACCACCCTGCCGCAGCCACGACACGTGCTGGCCTCCGACTACCGGGATGATTCCCAGCGTCGCGCGGTGGGCCAGGCCCTGCGCTTCGCCAACGCCGAGCAGGCCCAGGCCTTCGCCAAGGCCTACCGCCAGCTCCTGCAGGGCTGCGTCGGCCAGCAGGATCCGATGAGCGTCACGCTCATCCAGCAAGGCAATCCGCTGGTGGACCGACGCACCATGGCCGCCAACCAGACCCGATGGGTCGAGGTGGTTCGGACCGACGGGGCCCTGGTGAAGCTGGTGGCGGCCGACGAGGGCGAGGAGCCGCTGACCCCGGCGGAGGTCTCCGCGCTGGCCGCAGCCGTATGACCACGACGGGCCGTCACCAGCTGGGTGACGGCCCGTCGTGCTTGGTCCAGTTGCGTTCGAACCAGTTGTCCTCGAACCAGTTGTCCTCGATCAGAGGCTGACGCGCTCCTTGACGATGGCGGCAAGTTCGTCGGCCACCTTCTGGGCGTGCTCCTCGGTGGAGGCTTCCACCATGACGCGCACCACCGGTTCGGTGCCGGAGGGACGCAGCACGACGCGGCCCTGGTCGCCCAGCTCCTGGTTCGCGGCGCTGACGGCGCTCTGAATCTGGGGATCGATGCCAGCGCGCAGCTTGTCGACGTCGCGGACGTTGATGAGCACCTGCGGCAGGCGGTGCATCACGGCGCCGAGCTCGGCGATGCTCTTGCCGGTCTCCTTCATGCGGGCCGCCAGGTGCAGGCCGGTCAGCACGCCGTCACCGGTGGTGGCGAACTCGCTCATGATCACGTGGCCGGACTGTTCGCCACCCAGGGCGAAGCCATTGGCATTCATGCTCTCCAGCACGTAGCGGTCGCCCACCTTGGTGGAGTCCACCCGAATGTCGTGGGCCTTCATGGCGTTGATGAAGCCCAGGTTGCTCATGATGGTGGCCACGACGGTGTCGGAGTGCAGCTTGCGCTCCTCCTTCAGCGAGAGCGCCAGGATCGCCAGGATCTGGTCGCCGTCGATCAGCTCACCGTTGGCGTCGCAGGCCAGGCAGCGGTCGGCGTCACCGTCGAAGGCCAGCCCCAGGTCTGCGCCCTCGGCCACCACTCGCTTCTGCAGGTCGCCCATGTGGGTCGAGCCGCAGTTCTCGTTGATGTTCTCGCCATCGGGGGTGTTGTGGATCGCGATCACCTCGGCGCCCTGCGTCTCGAAGGCGGCGGGACCGGTCATGGAGCTGGCGCCATTGGCGCAGTCGAGCACGATCTTCAGCCCGTCCAGGCTGCCTTCGCTGCCCAGGCTGCTGACCAGGTGCGCCACATAGGACTCGACGGCACCCAGGTCGTCGGTGACACGGCCGACGCCGGCGCCCGTGGGACGCTCCCACTCCTCGCCCAGGCGTGCCTCGATGGCGTCCTCCAGGAAGTCGTCCAGCTTCACGCCACCGCGGGAGAAGAACTTGATGCCGTTGTCGGGCATGGGGTTGTGCGAGGCGGAGAGCATGACGCCCAGATCGGCATTGCGATCGTTGACCAAGAAGGCCAGACCCGGCGTGGGCACGACGCCCACCCGGACCACGTCGACACCGGCGCTGGCCAGTCCGGCCACCACGGCGGCCTCCAGGAACTCACCGGAGGCGCGGGTGTCGCGCCCCACCAGGGCGAGCGGCCGACCACCGTCGAAGGCGCCGGCCTCCCCCAGCACGTGGGCAGCTCCCACAGAGAGTTCGAGGGCCAGCTCTGCAGTCAGGTCCTTGTTTGCAAGTCCGCGCACCCCGTCGGTGCCAAAAAGTCGTGCCATGACAGAAAACTCTACCGCGCGGCAGAACTACTGGAAGCGACACGACGAAGGCCGCCGCCCGAGAATTTCGGGCGACGGCCTTCGATGTCCGTGAGCTGGCTGGGCCAGCGCGGGATCAGCGCTTGCTGTACTGCGGGGCCTTGCGGGCCTTCTTCAGACCAGCCTTCTTGCGCTCCTTGATGCGGGCATCGCGGGACAGCAGGCCGGCCTTCTTCAGGGCGGGACGGCTGGCCTCTTCGTCGATGGCATTCAGCGCGCGGGCAATGCCCAGACGCAGCGCACCGGCCTGGCCGGAGGCGCCGCCGCCGTGGATGCGGGCGATGACGTCGTAGGCATCGGTGACCGCAGCGGTGACGAAGGGCTCGTTGACCAGCTGCTGGTGCACCTTGTTCGGGAAGTAGTCCTCAAGGCTGCGACCGCCGTTGATGGAGAACTTGCCGGTACCGGGCACGAGGCGCACGCGGGCGATGGCCTCCTTGCGACGGCCGGTGCCACCACCAGCGGCGACGATCGCGGCGCGACCAGCCGGGTTGGTGGCCGGGGCCGGGTTCGAATCCGTACGGTAGGCGATCTCGCGATCGTTCTCGTCGGTGAACGGGGTGACCTCGGTCTCGAGGTTCTCGTCAAGCTCTACGGTCTCAGACACATTGATTCCTTGATTCGCGTGGTCGATCGTCACTGGGCGATCTGGGTGATCTCGTACACCTGCGGCTTCTGCGCGGCGTGGGGGTGCTCCGGGCCGGCGTAGACCTTGAGCTTGCTCATCAGCTGACGGCTCAGCTTGTTCTTGGGCATCATGCCCCAGACGGCCATCTCCACGGCCTTGCGCGGATCCTTGTCGAGCAGGTCACCGATCGGGGTCGCGGTCAGACCACCGGGACGACCGGAGTGGCGGTAGCGCATCGAGTCGGCGCGCTTGTTGCCGGTGAGGGCGATCTTCGAGGCATTGATGATGACCACGAAGTCACCGCCGTCAACATGGGGCGCGTACGTGGCCTTGTGCTTGCCGCGCAGCAGGGTGGCGGCGGCCACCGCGAGGCGGCCGAGGACGACATTCTCGGCATCGATCACATGCCAATTCCTGGTGATGTCCCCAGGCTTCGGGCTGTACGTAGACACGGGTCGCAGACCATCTTCCGTTAGATTGCTTGAACAAGGGTGCTAGCGCATAGGGGTCAGCGAGTGGTCCCACCAGAACCTTCCAGTGCGCAACAGCGATTCAGACTACCCCTCGGGTGCACCGCGGGTCAAAACGAGTCAGGATCGGCCGGGCAAAGCCTCTCTGGTCAGGTGCAACACCGCCGCGGACTGCGAGCCGAGCTGCAGCTTGCCCTCCGCCACCTCCACCTCGCCGATGCGCATCAGCAGCTCCGAGGGGCCCTCCAGTTCGATCTCGGCCGGGTCGTGGTCGAAGTTCACCGCCACCGTTATCGTCTCGCCACGCTCCATGACGAACCAGTGCCCGTCGGCATCGAAGCGGGTCGAGACCCACTCAAAGCGGGGATCGGTCAGGTCCGGGTAGGTGCGGCGCAGGGCGATGGCGTCGCGGTAGGTGCCCAGCACCTCGGCGTGCACCTCCTGCTGCAGCTCGTCCCAGTTGAGCTTGGAGCCCTCGAAGGCCTCCGGGCTCTGCGGGTCGACGATCACCGAGGTGTCCCAGTCCATCTTGCTGAACTCCTCTACCCGCCCCTTGCTGACGGCCCGGGCCAGCTCCTCCTCCGGGTGCGAGCTGAAGAACATGAAGGGGGTGCGGGCCGCCCACTCCTCGCCCATGAAGATCATCGGTGTGTAGGGCGAGAGCATGGTCATCAACGCGGCGATCTGCAGCTGGCGCGTGCTCTGCCGGGTGGACAGGCGCGCCCCGTCGGCGCGGTTGCCGATCTGGTCGTGGTTGTCGCTGCAGACCACCAGGCGCCAGGTCGGGATGGTCGGGGTGTCGAGCCTGCGACCATGCCGACGGCCACGGAAGCTCGACTTGGTCCCGTCGTGGAAGAAGCCGGTCTCCAAGACCTTGCCCAGGGCCTGCAGCTCCGCGAAGTCGGCGTAGTAGCCCGAGTCGTCGCCGGTCAGGTTGGCCAGCAGGGCGTGGTGGAAGTCGTCGCTCCACTGGGCGTCAAGGCCGTAGCCGCCCGCCTCGCGCGGCGTGATGAGACGCGGATCGTTCAGGTCACTCTCGGCGATCAGGCTGAGCGGACGGTTGAGGAAGGTGCTCAGCGCATTCACCTCGACGGCGAGTTCCTCCAGGATGTGGATGGCCCGTGCGTCCACCAGGGCATGCACCGCATCCAGCCGCAGACCGTCGACGTGGTACTCCTGCAGCCACATCAGCGCATTGTCGATGATGAAGCGGCGCACCTCGTCGGAGCCCTCGCCGGCCAGATTGATCGCGCTGCCCCACGGCGACTGCACGGAGTCGTCCAGGAAGGGGCCGAACTGCGGCAGGTAGTTTCCGCTGGGTCCCAGGTGGTTGTAGACCACGTCCTGGATCACGCCGATGCCCCGCTGGTGACAGGCGTCGACGAATTCCTGGTAGGCCCGCGGGCCGCCGTAGGCGTGGTGCACCGCGTACCAGCCGACGCCGTCGTAGCCCCAGCCGTGTTCGCCGTTGAAGGCGTTGACGGGCATCAGCTCCACCAGGTCGATGCCCAGCTCGACCAGGTGGTCGAGCTTGTCGATCGCGGCCCCCAAGGTGCCCTCGGGGGTGAAGGTGCCAACGTGCAGCTCGTAGATGATCGCGCCGGCCAGCTGGCGGCCCGTCCAGTCCTGGTCACCCCACTGGTAGCTGGCGGGATCGTAGGCGCGGGAGAGCCCGTGCACACCGTTCGGCTGCCAACGCGAACGAGGCGCGGGCAGCACCGCATCGGCTCCATCCAGCCGGTAGCCGTAGTCGACGCCCTCACGCAGCACGTCCCGGTGTTCTGGCCCCAACCGCCACCAGCCCTCCTCGGAGCGGATCAGCGGGAGGTCGACCCCGTCCACGACGACGTCGACGCGGTCGGGAATCGGGGCCCAGACATCAAGGGACAACGGCATGGGGACTCCTTGCAGGTGGGGGTCGCAACCCTTTCCACGTTACCGGCTCGCGGCGCGTGCCCACCGCGCGTCCGGCATCGGAACGTTCAACTTCGCCACGGACGAAAAGGCCGCTCAGGCCATACTGGAGCCATGCCACTGTTGCCGCTCCCGCAGGCCCTGCGTCGTGCGCAGCTGCCACGGATGGAGGCCAGCTCCGCCCTGCGCCACGCCCTGGTGCGCCGAGGCGAACGGATCGCTCGCGCGACCTCCAGCGCCGAACTGGGCCAGGCCTATGTGCGCCTGATGCTCGACACCTGGACCCGCACCCTGCATCCCGGCCCGAACGGCATCTTCGCCACCACCGGTGACATCCCCGCCATGTGGCTGCGCGACTCCTCGGCGCAGATGCGCCCCTGGCTGGCCCTCGCCGACGAGCTTCCCGAGGTCGCCGAGGTACTGCGCGGCGTGTGCCTGATGCAGTGGCGCATGATCCGGCACGACCCCTACGCCAATGCCTTCAACCACGGACCCGTGGGTGGCACGCACCACCTCCTGGACCTGCACATGCTGACCTCCAGGGCCGACCCCTGGATCTGGGAGCGCAAGTACGAACTGGACTCGTTGGCCCTGCCGCTGCTGCTGGCCCACCAGATCCAGCAGGCCACGGGCAGCACCGAACACCTGGACTGGGGTGTCCACAGTGGCTTCGCCGACGTCGTCGACCTGTGGCGACGCGAACAGGACCACGCCACCAGCCGCTATCGCTTCATCCGCCTTCCCGCGGTGGTGGCCCGCCGCCACGCCGACACCCTCCCCCGCTGGGGTCGCGGCAGCCCGGTGGGCCGCACCAGGATGACCTGGCAGGGCTTTCGCCCCAGCGACGACGCCACCCGGTACGGCTACAACATCCCGGCCCAGTTGTTGGCGGTGCACGTGCTGCGGCTGGGCGCGCAATGGTGCGACCGGCTATGGCACGACCAACCGCTGGGCGCCCGTGCCCGAGACCTGGCGGAGCAGATCGCGACGGGGGTCGCCGAGCACGGCACCCTCCCCGATGGGTCCTGGGCCTACGAGGTGGACGGCCTGGGTGGGGTCCTGGCGGCCGACGACGCGAACCTGCCCAGCCTGCTGGGCCTGCCCCTGCTCACCGACATCGCCCGTGACGACCCGCGCTACCTCGCCACCCGGGCACGCATCCTCTCGGCGGCCAATCCCTGGTGGCACACCGGTCGGGTGGCCAGTGGCATCGGCAGTCCACACACTCCCGGCCCGCGGGTGTGGCCGATCGCCCTGGCGGTACAGGGCCTCACCGAGACCAACCGCGAGGAGGCCCTGGCCCTGGCCCGACTCATCGCCTCGACCACGGCCGGCACCGGAATGGTGCACGAGAGCTTCCACGTGGACGACCCGCACCGGTTCACCCGGGGCTGGTTCAGTTGGGCCAACATGATGTTCTGCGAACTGCTCGACCGGCTTGCCGACTGGCCGGCCTCGGGAACGCCGAGCTCGAGAACGGAGAAGGCCGATGCGGATCGAATCGCTGGGATGGACACCGGTCAAGGGAAGCCAGTGGCTGGGCAGTGACGAACACCTGCTCACCACCGACGGGCTGGCGGGAGACCGGCTCTGGTCACCTGTCCTGACCGACGTCGACGGGGTGGGGCTGCGCTGCGTCCGCGCCACCGACCTGCCCCAACTGGCCGGGGTGCGCATCCTGCCCGATGAGCTTCCCGCCCGCGACGAGCACCTGCGGTTCGACGGCGCCAGCCAGCGGTGCGCTACTACGACCGCTCCTTCAACTGCACCATCCACGGTGGGCCGGTGGCCGAGCGCCTGTCACGCGCGGCCGGCACCGATCTGCTGCTGGCCCGCACCACCGGCACGGCAGGCTTCATCTGGTCATCGCCGGTGAGCATCCTGCTGCGCTCCGAGGTGGAGGCCCTGGGGCTGCCCACCGATCTGGGCCGTTATCGCGCCAACCTGGTCGTCGACGACCGGGACGCGCCCCTGACGCTCGGCGCGGGCAACGTCCTGGACTTCGGGGAGGTGCGACTCGTGGTGGAGCGCGAGCTCGACCGCTGCCTGGTGGTGAACCACGATCCCGTCACGGGCGAGCACGACGAGGACCTCCTGCACCGCCTGCGGCCCGGTGTGCTGCTCGGTCACGGCGCCCGGGTGGAGTCGGGTGGCCTGCTGCGCGCCGGCGGCCCGGCAGGGCTCTGGCAGGGGTGACTTTTCCCACCCTCCACCCCCTTGTCAGGGCGCATTGACCAGAGCAATGTGGGCACATGAGTCCAAAGGCGAATTCATCATCATTCAAGGTCACCGACCCCGTAGGCCTACGCAATGTGGTCCTGGTGGGATCCTCGGGTTCCGGCAAGACCACACTGTTCGACACCATGCTGGCCGCACGTATTCCGGGCCATCGGCCGCCCAAGGATGATCCGGACCGCGCGGCGGCCCTCACCCTGGCCTCGGTCTCCACCGGTGACGTGGTGGTCAACCTGCTGGATGCCCCGGGCCATCCCGACTACGTGGGCGAGCTTCGCGCCGGCCTGCGTGCCGCCGACGCGGCGATCTTCGTGGTGAGCGCCAGCGACGGCATCGACAACAACACCGCAGCCCTGTGGGCCGAGTGCCGCGCGGTCGACATGCCTCGGGCCATCGTGGTCACCAAGCTCGACGTGGAGCGCGGCGACTACGAGTCCACCGTCGAACTGTGCCGGGAGACCTTCGGCGAGGGCGTCACCCCGGCCTACCTGCCGCTCACCGACGATGCCGGCGCCGTCATCGGTTCGATGTCCCTGGTCACCGAGCGCGTCCACGACTACTCCTCCGGCAAGCCCGAGACCCGCCCCGCCACCGACGAGGAACGCACCGCGATCGAGGCCTACCGCGCCCCCTTCATCGAGAATGTCGTGACCGAGGCCGAGGACGACGACCTGATGGAGCGTTACCTGGAGGGCGAGGAACTGGCCGTCGAACAGGTCCGTGCCAGTCTGCTGCGGGCCACCGCCAATGCCGCCTTCTACCCGATGATCCCCGTCAAGTCCGCCTCCGGGGTGGGCGTCGAGGAATTGTTCAGCCTGATCGAGCACGGCCTGCCCCATCCGGCGGCCCATCCCCTTCCCACCATCACCTCGGCCGACGGCGAGGAGATCCTGGAGCTGGAGTGCGATCCCAACGGCCCGCTGGTGGCCGAGGTGGTCCGCACCACCTCGGACCCCTATGCGGGACGCCAGTCGATGGTGCGGGTCTTCGCCGGCACGCTGCGCACCGACGACCTGGTCCAGGTGGCCGGTCGCCGTGAACTGTTCACCGGCGTGGAGGACGCCCAGCACCCCGACCACCAGGAGGAGGAGAAGGTTGGCCTGCTGTCCTTCCCGGTGGGCCTGGAGATGAAGACCCGCCGCGAGGCGATCGCGGGAGACATCGTGCTGGTCTCCAAGCTCTCCCGCGCCGAGACCACCGACACCCTCTCCAGCCCCGAGCGCCCCGCCCTGGTGGAGCCGTGGATCCTGCCCGAGGCGCTGCTGCCCACCGCCCTCAAGCCGGCCACCCGCAGCGACGAGGACAAGCTGGCCGGTGCCCTTGCCCGGTTGGTGATGGAGGACACCACCGTGCGCCTGGAGCGCCACCCGGAGACCGACCAGGAACTGCTGTGGACCATGGGCACCGCGCACACCGAGCTGCTGCTGCGGCGGTTGAACGACCGCTACGGGGTGAAGGTGACCGAGGAAGAGGTGAAGGTTCCGCTGCGCGAGACCTTCATCGCCCCGGCCAAGGCGCAGGGACGCCACGTCAAGCAGTCGGGTGGTCACGGCCAGTACGCCGTGTGCGACGTGGAGATCACTCCCGGCGAGCGAGGATCCGGTTTCGTCTTCGTCGACAAGGTCGTCGGCGGCGCCGTACCGCGCCAGTTCATCCCCAGCGTCGAGAAGGGCCTGGCCGCCCAGATGGAGCGGGGCACAATCCACGGCCACCCGATGGTCGACGTGCAGGTGACGCTCTACGACGGCAAGTCGCACCCGGTGGACTCCTCCGACATGGCCTTCCAGACCGCTGGGGCCCTGGCCCTGAAGGAGGCGGCCACGCCACAGACCGTCGGGCTGCTGGAGCCGATGGACCTGGTGGAGGTGACCGTGGGCCAGGAGTACCTCGGTGCGGTGATGACCGACCTGGCCAACCGTCGCGGCCAGGTGCAGGGCACCGACACCGACGCCGAGCAGCGCGCGGTGGTGACGGCCCTGGTGCCGGCCCTGGAACTGACCCGCTATGCCGTCGACCTGCGTGGCCTGGCCCATGGCAGCGGATCGTTCACCCGTCGCTTCCAGGGCTACGAGTTGGTGCCCCCGGCCGTGGCCGAGAGCCTGCAGCAGCAGTGACCTGACACGGCAGGCAAGGGGGGTGGGCGTCGCTTCGTCGAGGGGCGGCGCCCACCCCCGCGTCCGGGAGGGTCGACCGGCTGCGCGTGGATAGGGTACGAGGCATGACACGACGGGGTTGGAAGGGATGGCGCGCGATCGCCGTCATCGGTGTGTTGCTGTTGTTGGCCGGACTGGTCAAGGTGCTCGGCCCCGAAACCTATGTGGACGAACGCAAGTGTGGCCCCGCCATCTCCGTCATGCTGCGCGGCCCCGTGATCACCGACGGCTCCACTCCCCCCGCCGAGTGGATCGAGCAGTGCAACCAGGATGCCCGGGAGACGGTCCTGCCCTGGCTGGCCGTGCTGGCCGGTGGCGTGGTCGTACTGGCCGCAGGACTGCGCCTGCGTCCCAACACGGACTGACCGGTCACGGACTGACCGGTCTGGGTTCTCGCCTAGAATCGACCGGTGCAGAATCCGGCTCCCGAGACTCCTTCGACCGCAACACCTCGCCCAGACCGTGTCCACCGCGAGGTGGTCAGCTTCGTGCGCCGCAGCGCCCGGATGAATGCCTCCCAGGAGAAGGCCTGGCAGGCCTGGCACTCCAGTCGCGTCGTCCCAGTGGCCCAGGGCCAGACCGAGACCTCCGTCGCTCCCCAGCCCCCACTCGACTGGGCCGAGGTCTTCGGCCGTCGCGCTCCCCTGCTGGTGGAGATCGGCTCCGGCACGGGTGAGTCCCTGGTCTCCATGGCACGGCAGCACCCGCAGGCCAATGTGGTGGCCTTCGAGGTCTTCCAGCCGGCCGTGGCCAGCACCCTCGGCCGGATGGCACGAGAAGGGGTGGACAATGTGCGCATCGTCATGGCCGATGGCCAACAGGGCCTGGAGCACCTGTTCGAACCGGCCTCGATCAGTGAGCTGTGGCTCTTCTTCGCCGATCCCTGGCACAAGTCGCGCCACCACAAACGTCGCCTGGTCAGCCCGGAGTTCGCCCAGTTGGTGCGCAGCCGGCTGGTGACCGATGGGCGCTGGCGGCTGGCCACCGACTGGCAGGACTACGCCGAATGGATGCGCGAGGTGCTCGACGCGGCCCCCGGGCTGGTCAACGAACACCTCGACCCGGCCGATCCGGAGCACACCGGCTGGGCACCGCGGCTGGAACTGCGGCCCCTGACCAAGTACGAACGCAAGGGGCTCGCGGCGGGGCGCACCATCCGTGACCTGACCTATCGGAAGACGTCATGATCCGGTGGCGGCTCGACATCGCCTACGACGGCACCCACTTCTCCGGCTGGGCCACCCAGCCGGGGCTGCGCACCGTGCAGGGCGAGCTGGAACGCTGGATCCCGCAGGTCCTGCGGCTGGGCGAGCCCGTCCAGCTCACCGTCGCCGGCCGCACCGACTCCGGGGTGCACGCTCGCGGGCAGGTGGCCCATCTGGACCTGCCCGAGGACGTCGATGTCTCACGGCTGCAGCTGCGGTTGAAGCGCGTGCTCGACGATGACCTGCAGGTGGGCAGCATCCGTCGGGCCCCCGAGGGTTTCGACGCCCGCTTCTCGGCCATCTGGCGGCGTTATGTCTACCGTCTCTGGGATGAGCAGTCCCACCCCGATCCCCTGCTGCGTGGGCACATCGCCCCGGTGCGTGGGGTGATCGACGTGGAACGCGCCAACGAGGCGGCCCAGATGCTGGTGGGCCTGCACGACTTTGCACCCTTCTGCAAGCCGCGGGAGGGAGCCACGACGATCCGCACCCTGACCGGACTGCACGCCGAGCGCACCCCCCAGGGCGTGGTGGAGTTCACCGTGACCGCCGACGCCTTCTGCCACTCGATGGTCCGCTCCCTGATGGGGGCCATGACCTCGGTGGGCACCGGCAAGCGTGACCAGGCCTGGCTGGCCGAGGTGATGGCCTCCCCCAAGCGGCACAATGCCGTCCTGGTGATGCCGGCCAAGGGCCTGTGCCTGGAGGAGGTCGGTTATCCCGACGACGACCAGCTGGCGGCACGCGCCCAGCTCTCCCGCGCCGTTCGCACCCTGCCCGGCGCCGACCCGACCTCCCAGGAGACCCCGTGAGCCACTACTTCACCACCCCCGAGGGCGAGGAGAAGCGACGCCAGATCCAGGCCGATGTCTGGGGACACCAGCTCACCCTCACCACCGCGAACGGGGTCTTCTCCGGTTCCCGGCTCGATCCCGCCACCAGGATCATGCTCGACGCGGTGGCCCCGCCGCGCGACGGTGCTCGGCTGCTCGACCTGGGCTGCGGTTACGGCCCCATCGCGGTGGCCTTGGCTGCCGCCTGCCCCACGAGCCTGATCGACGCGGTGGACGTGAACGAGCGCGCGCTGGCACTGACCGCGATCAATGCCGAGCGCATCGGCGCGGCACAACGGGTCAGGCCACTCCTGCCGGAGCAGACCGACGAGTCGGTGCGCTACGACGAGATCTGGTCGAATCCACCGATCCGGATCGGGAAGCCTGCCCTGCACGCCCTGCTGCTGACCTGGCTCGCCAGGCTGCAGCCCACCGGGCGAGCGGTGATGGTGGTGGGCAAGAACCTCGGCGCGGACTCGCTGCAGCGCTGGCTCGACGACCAGGGCTTCGACTGCCAGCGGCTCACCTCCAGCAAGGGTTTTCGTGTCTTCGAGGTGCGCCCGCGGCTCTGAGACACCGGGCCCTTCGGGGGTGCGGTGCCGCGGGGGTGCAGTAGTCTCAGGGCAGCCATGTCGGCCGAATCCGGTGCAAGTCCGGAACTGGCCCGCAACCGTCACAGTCGGACAGACCGTCATGGCCTCGACTCATCATCACCCGTCGCGGTCAGCGGGCGGAGTCCGCGGGCGCCCGTCGGGTGACCCTCCGGGCCCGGTGCGCAGGCCGCCCGAAAGGAACACCGTGCGCACCACCTCCCTCCCCCGGCTCGTCGCCACCGCGCTGGCTGCCGGCACCATCGCCCTGGCCCCCGCCGCACCGGCCCTGGCCCAGGTCGACTCCCCCGCCCGCCCGATGCCGGCCAACCAGACCGATGACTGCCTGGAACAGGGCAAGGTGTGGCTCGTGGTGCAGGACTCCAAGAAGGAGCTTCTGGTCGACAAGTGTGTCGAGGTGGCAGAGACCGGTGAGAAGCTGCTCAGCGAGGCGGGGGTGAAGACCACCAAGGATGCCAAGGGGCAGATGATCTGCACCATCGAGGGCGAGCCGCAGACCTGCCCCGCCGCCTTCGACGGCAACTACTGGCACTACTACACGGCCCAGAAGGGCGGCAAGTGGACCTACAGCCAGGTGGGTGCCGACCAGTCCAAGCCGAAGGCGGGCACGCTCGAGGGCTGGTGCTACGGCAAGGAGTGCACTCCCGCGATGCCGCAGCAGGGCGCCGCCTCCGCCTCGGCCACCGACAGCGCCAGCACCACTCCCGGCGCCCAGAAGGATGACGTCAAGAAGTCGTCCGACCCGATCGTCTCGCTGGTGGTGGCCGCGATCGTCGTCGGCCTGCTGGCGGCCTACTTCACGGCCAAGCGCCGGAAGTCCTGACGCAGGTCCCTTCGTGCGGGGGCTCGGGAGCAACACTCACCGGGCCCCGCGCCAGCCCCTGCGACAGGGCGGAGCGCGGCGACGAATCGCCTTGCCAGTCCTCGCTCGCGGCGAACACCATGGTCAGCAGGGAATACTTTGCCTAGGATCGGTGTTGTCCGAGAGAAAGCCCCCATCGACGGGGCCCGGGCCCGTTGGCCTGGTAGAGACGGAAAGAGGACCACATGGCTGTTTACACCCTGCCCGAGCTCGACTACGACTACGGCGCCTTGGCGCCCCACATTGCGCCCGAGATCATGGAGCTGCACCACTCCAAGCACCACGCCACCTACGTGGCCGGCGCCAACACCGCGCTGGAGAAGATGGAGGAGGCTCGCGCCAAGGGTGACTTCGGCACCATCGGCAAGCTCGAGAAGGACCTGGCCTTCAACCTCGGTGGCCACGTGAACCACTCGATCTTCTGGAAGAACATGTCGCCGGAGGGTGGCGGCCAGCCCGAGGGTGAGCTCGCCAGCGCCATCGACGAGTTCTTCGGCTCCTTCGAGGGCTTCCAGAAGCACTTCAACGAGAATGCCAAGGCCATCCAGGGCTCCGGCTGGTCGGTTCTGGCCTGGGATTCGCTGGGTCAGCGTCTCAACGTCCTGCAGCTGCACGACCAGCAGGGCAACATCCCGCTGAACCAGACCTCGATCCTGCAGCTCGACATGTGGGAGCACGCCTTCTACCTGCAGTACAAGAACGTGAAGGCCGACTACGTCGACGCCTGGTGGAATGTCGTCAACTGGGCCGACGTCACCGAGCGTCTCGCCAAGGCCCGTCAGGCCTGATCCAAGCCCGCGGTCACTCACGACCGATTGTCGAAGGCCCTCGCTCCCCCGTGGAGCGAGGGCCTTTCGCGTGCCATTCCTGAGAACAACCTGCACAGGATTCGGATTTCTCTCAGGATGCGAGGCATGATGGGACGGACCCAAGGAGCAGCGTGAACAACAAGACCATCGGCCTGATCGCCACCGCCACCGCACTCGTCGCCACCGTCGGCACCGTTGGTTGGCAGGTTGCCGACAAGGAGGTGCAGGTTGCCGTCGACGGCAGCACCACCACCGTGCACACCTTCGGCGACACCGTGGCGGACGCGCTGGCGGCCAACAACATCACCGTGGGTGAGCACGACACCGTCGTCCCCTCGGTGAACAGCTCCATCAAGGACGGCACCATGGTCACGGTCAACTACGGTCGGCCGCTGACCATCACCCTGGACGGCAAGAAGACCACGCTGTGGACCACCGCCAAGAATGTGGACAGCGCACTGGGCCAGCTGGGCGTCATCGAGCCCGGCACGAAGCTCTCGGTGAGCCGCTCCACGCCACTGGGCCGCGAAGGCCTGGCACTGACCGCCGTCTCCCCCAAGCAGGTCACCCTCACCGAGGCCGGCAAGAAGCGCACGGTGAAGACCACCGCGCTCACCGTCGGCGAACTGCTCAAGGAGCAGAAGCTCACCGTGGGCAAGAACGACAAGCTGACCCCGGCGGCCAAGACGGCCATCAAGGAGAAGCTGTCGGTCAGCCTGCAGCGCGTCGGCAACAAGACCGAGACCACCACCGAGAAGGTCGAGCACGAGACCGAGCGCACCCGCACCGCCACGCTCGACGAGGGCACCACGCGCACCACCGTCGAGGGCAAGGACGGCGTGGTCACCAAGACCTGGCAGGTGACCGTCGTCGACGGCAAGCCCGCCAAGCGCTCCCTGGTCAAGGAAGAGGTGACGACCAAGCCGGTCACCGAGCAGATCCTGGTGGGCACCCGTGAGGAGGCCCCCGAGGAGAGCACCCCCAAGACCCGCAGCGAGGACACCTCCCGGAGCGAGGACAGCTCGGCCGGCGAGACCAGCGGTGAGTCCACCTCCGCCACCCGCGCCGCCAGCAGCCGACCCAGCCGCAGCGCTGCGAGCAGCGCACCGGTGAGCAAGCCCACCGCCACGGCGAGCAGCAAGCCGCGCGCGACCGCGAGCAGCAAGCCCACCACCCGTGCGACCAGTGAGTCCACCCGCGAGGCCAGCAGCTCCAGCGCTGGTCTGAACACCGCCAACCAGGCGATGTGGGAGCGCATCGCACAGTGCGAGTCCAGCGGCAACTGGTCGATCAACACCGGCAACGGCTACTACGGCGGCCTGCAGTTCGACCGCCAGACCTGGCTGGGTGCCGGCGGCGGCGCCTACGCCCCCACCGCGAATCTGGCCAGCAAGGCGGAGCAGATCACCATCGCCAACAAGGTCTACGCCCAGCGCGGCCTGCAGCCCTGGGGCTGCGCCCACGCGGCCTGATCCCCTCCAGACGACCAAGGCCGTCACTGCCCGTGGGCGGTGACGGCCTTGCTCATGCAGCGGATTCGGGGATCACAGCGGCTCGTCGAACTCCCGGTACAACCAGCGCGGCACCTCGGCGCCGCGCAGCTGCCGCCAGGCCTGCACCGCCACCACGGGGGCCAGGGCCGCGGAGACGGCGCTGCGTGTCCATCGACGGGTGGGGCGAACCACGGTGGTGGGGACGAAGTTCACCTTGCCGGCCTCGTTCTGGGCCGAGGAGGCACTCACGTCCAGCGTGCGTCCCTCGTGGGTGACCCGAAGCCAGGTGTGCCCCGCCTGCCACCACGGATTGCGGCCCAGCCCACGCACGCGGGAAGCGTGCACCTCGTGGACCTCGAATCCCAGCCGCGCCAGGACCTGTGCCAACGCCCCGTTGTACTGGGCCGACCATCCCCGGCCGCGCTGCAGCGAGACCTGTGGCGTCTCCCACAGGTGCCACAGCGAGTGGTGCGTGTAGGCGGCGTGCACCGCCCGGGTGGCCTCGTCCACCAGTTCCCAGCCTTGTCGGCCGCTCCTGCGGCAGGTCTCGACGATCTCCTCCACGGTGCTTGCCGGACGCTCACTGGCACTGCGGGGTGCGGTGATCACCGCAGGGGCAGCAAGGACGGCCGCCCCGGCCAGCAGAAGGGTGCGCTTGCTCATCACTGATCCTTTGATCCGTTGGTGCGGGGACGAAAGCCCGACCGTCGCACGGGACGGTTGGGCACTTGATGGGCCAGGTCTTCGTGCAGGCGCAGCATCTTGTCGACGCTGGCCTGCCAGGTGTACTGCTCGGCTCGTGCCCGGGCTGCCTGACGCAGCTGCGGACCGAGCCGGGCCATCAGCCGTTCGATGGCATCGGCGATGCCGACGGCGTCGGGGCTGCCGTACTCGCCGCTGGTGGCGTCCACCAGCTCGTGGGCCCCGCCCCGGTTGGAGGTGACCACCGGGGTACCGCAGGCCAGGGCCTCGAGCACGGCCAGCCCGAAGGTCTCGGAGGGGCACACGGACAGGGAGATGTCGCTGGCGGCAAAGCGTCGGGCCACCTCGTCGCGACCCTTCACGAAGCCGTGGAAGACGACGGGGGCATCACCGGCCTGCACCCGCATCTTCTCCAGGTCGGGGCCGACGCCGTACATGTTGAGCTGGATGGGCACGCCGCGCCGGTGCAGCTCGACGGCCGCGGCGACGGCCAGCTCGGGATTCTTCTCGTGGCTCATCCGTCCGACGTAGCACAGCTTCACCAGACCGTCCTCGGATGGTTGGCCGATGCCCGGATTGAAGGTCGCTAGGTCGACGCCCAGCGGCACCCGCCACAGGTTGGCATCCAGGTCTGCGAACTCCTCGGCGGCATAGGCGGAGGTGACCACCACGGCGTCGAATTCCTTGACCAGTCGCCGGTTGAGTGCGCCCACAGCCGTCTCGACGCCGAACTGGGCACGAACCCAGCCCGAGAGCATGTCGTCCAAGCGTTCGTGGCTGAACAGCACCGAGCCGATGCCGCGCCTGCTGGCCCAGCGCGCTGCCGGCGAGAGCGTCCACTTGTCACTGACCTCGATCGAGGTGGGGCGGAAGCGGTCCAGGACCTCCAGGGCCCGCCAGGGCCTGGCGATCATTCGGTAGTCGCGCGAGATCCTGGGCGCCCGCACCTGCACGACGATGCCGTTGTCGGTCTCCGCGGTGGTGTCGCGCTCCCCCGGGATCACCAGGATGCGCTCGTGACCGGCCGCCACGTAGCCCTTGCCGAGCTCTTCGATCGCCACGCGCATCCCCCCGGAGACTGGTCCGACGAAGTTGGCGAGTTGGGCGATCCGCAATGTCATGATCCCGAGCCTACCGGGGTGGCCGGTCTGCCCGTCCGGCTCCGGGTACGGCAAACGGGGCGCCCCACCTTGCGGTGGGACGCCCCGTCCAATGCTTCAAGGGTCAGGCCTTGTCAGCGGTCTCCTCGGCCGGGGCCTCGGTGGTCTCCTCGGCGGGAGTCTCCTCGACGGGAGCCTCCTCGGTCTTGACCTCCTCAGTGGGGGCCTCCTCGGCCTGGTTGGCCTTGGCGATGTCGGCCTTCACGTCCTCGGCCTTGGCGGCCTTGGAGGTGGAAGCCTTCTTCACGACGGCCTCGGTCACCAGCTCGATCACGGCCATGGGGGCGTTGTCGCCCTTGCGGTTGCCGATCTTGGTGATGCGGGTGTAGCCACCCTCGCGCTCGGCCATGGCCGGGGCGATCTCGGTGAACAGGGTGTGCACGACGCCCTGGTCGGTGATGGTCTTCAGCACCTGACGGCGGTTGTGCAGGTCGCCGCGCTTGGCCTTGCTGATGAGCTTCTCGGCCAGCGGGCGAACGCGCTTGGCCTTGGTCTCGGTGGTGGTGACGCGGCCGTGCTCGAACAGCTGGCTGGCCAGGTTGGCCAGGATGATCCGCTCGTGCGTCGGGCTGCCGCCGATGCGGGGTCCCTTGGTGGGTGTAGGCATGTCAGTTCTCCAGATTCTTGGTCAGCAGAGCGGTCAGTACTGCTCGGTCTCGGCGTAGTCCTCTTCGCCCTCGGCCTCGTCCTCGAAGCGATCCGCTGCCTGCAGCGGATCGAAACCGGGAGCGGAGTCCTTCAGCGCAAGGCCCATCTCGTGCAGCTTCAGCTTGACCTCGTCGATCGACTTGGAGCCGAAGTTGCGGATGTCCAACAGGTCCTGCTCGCTGCGCGAGACCAGCTCACCCACGGTGTGGATGCCCTCGCGCTTGAGGCAGTTGTAGGAACGAACCGTCAGGTTCAGGTCCTCGACCGGCAGGGCCAGGTCCTGGGCCAGCTGCTCGTCGACGGGCGACGGGCCGATCTCGACGCCCTCGGCCTCCAGGTTGAGCTCACGGGCCAGGCCGAAGAGCTCCACCAGGGTGCGGCCAGCGGAGGCCACGGCGTCGCGGGGACGGATGGCCGGCTTGGTCTCGACGTCGACGATCAGCTTGTCGAAGTCGGTGCGCTGCTCGACACGGGTTGCCTCGACCTTGTAGGTGACCTTCAGCACGGGGCTGTAGATCGAGTCCACCGCGATGCGGCCGATCTCGGCGTCCGGGTTGTCGTTCAGGGTGCTGGAGACGTAGCCACGGCCCCGCTCCACGACGAGCTCGAGTTCGAGCTTGCCGTTGTCGTTCAGCGTCGCGATGTGCAGCTCCGGGTTGTGGATCTCCACACCGGCCGGCGGCTGGATGTCGGCGGCGGTGACCTCACCGGCGCCCTGCTTGCGCAGGTACATGGTGACGGGCTCGTCCTCCTCGGAGGACAGGACCAGACCCTTGAGGTTGAGGATCAGTTCGGTGACGTCCTCGACAACCCCTTCCAGGGTCGAGAACTCGTGCTGGTTGCCCTCGATCTTGATGCTGGTCACGGCCGCGCCCGGGATGGACGACAGCAGGGTGCGACGCAGCGAGTTGCCGAGGGTGTAGCCGAAGCCGGGCTCCAGCGGCTCGATGATGAAGCGCGAGCGGTAGTCGCCGATCACTTCTTCCGACAGGGTCGGACGCTGTGCGATGAGCATGTACTTTCCTTCGTTCAAGGTCCCCCGCTATATGAGGACCATGTGGTGCGCCACCCAGTGCGAGATGGCGCGGAAAGGGTTTTTCGCGCTCGATGCGCGAAAAATCCAGAAGTTGTGCAGAGAAGCGAGGTGCGGTTTCCGTCGGCTTGCTCCGGGCGGCGGCGAGGCCGCGGATGGGCCTGGCCCCCTCCGAGCTTGCGAGGAGGGTGGTTGGCCGAGCGCCGCCCGGACAATCCGACGGAAACCGAGGAAACCTTACTTCGAGTAGAGCTCGACGATCATCTGCTCCTGGACGTCCACCACGATCTGCTCACGGGTCGGGAGCTGGTGGATCAGGATGCGCATCTTGTTGGGACGCACGTCCATCCAGGCGGGAACCTCGCGCTCGCCGTGGGTCTCACGGGCCACCACCAGCGGGTGCAGGTCCATGGACTTGGGGCGGACGTCGATGACGTCGTACTGGCTGACGCGGAAGCTGGGAATGTTCACCTTCTGGCCATTGACCAGGAAGTGACCGTGCACCACCAGCTGACGGGCCTGACGACGGGTCGAGGCGAAGCCAGCGCGGTAGATGACGTTGTCCAGACGGCTCTCGAGGATCTGCAGCAGCATGTCACCGGTCTTGCCGGGCACGCGGTCGGCCTCGGCGTAGTAGCGACGGAACTGCTTCTCCAGCACGCCGTAGGCGTAGCGGGCCTTCTGCTTCTCGCGCAGCTGCAGCGAGTACTCGGAGTCCTTGGTCCGGCCACGGCCATGCACGCCGGGCGGGTAGGGACGCTTCTCGAATGCCTTGTCGTTGCCGACCAGGTCAGTCCCGTAGCGACGGGACTTCTTGGTCATGGGTCCGGTGTAACGGGCCATGTGTGATCAGTCCTTTTCTGTGTTCTCGGGGAGTCTTCGCGGTCGGATCAGACGCGACGACGCTTGGGCGGACGGCAGCCGTTGTGCGGAACCGGGGTGACGTCGGCAATGGCGCCGACCTCGAGCCCGATGGCTCCCAGCGAACGGATGGCGGTCTCACGGCCGGAGCCGGGGCCCTTGACGAAGACGTCAACGCGCTTCATGCCGTGGTCCATCGCACGACGGCCAGCCGACTCGGCGGCCATCTGGGCGGCGAAGGGGGTCGACTTGCGCGAGCCCTTGAAGCCGACGGTGCCGGCGGAGGCCCACGAGATCACAGCACCGGTGGGATCGGTGATGGCGATGATCGTGTTGTTGAACGTGCTCTTGATGTGGGCCTGTCCGGCGACCACATTCTTCTTTTCCTTGCGGCGCACCTTGGTCTTGGCGGCGCCCTTACGGCCTGCAGTAGCCATGGGTCAGTTTTCTCCTGGAGTCTGTCGTGTCAGCACCAACCGAAGGGTCAGCGCGTCTTCTTCTTGCCGGCGACGGCCTTCTTCTTGCCCTTGCGGGTACGAGCGTTGGTGCGGGTGCGCTGACCACGGACCGGCATGCCGGAGCGGTGGCGGCGACCCTGGTAGGTGCCGATCTCGATCTTGCGACGGATGTCGGCAGCAACCTCGCGGCGGAGGTCACCTTCAGTCTCGTAGTTGGCCTCGATGTGGTCGCGCAGGGCAACCAGCTGGTCGTCGGTGAGGGTGTGGACACGAAGGTCGCCACTGATTCCAGTGGCTTCCAGGGTTTCCTGGGCACGGGTCTTGCCAATGCCGAAGATGTAGGTGAGTGCAACCTCCAGGCGCTTTTCGCGCGGGAGGTCGACACCGAGGAGGCGTGCCATCAGGCGGTTACCTTTCAAATTTCGACCCGATCCCGGTGAGGGGGCTCCCCCGTTTCCAGCGGGTTGTGGAGCTTGGTCGTGGGCCGCGAAGGTGTGTGGCGTGACGCGTCCCCGATGCCTTGTGATGACTCGTGGTCATCGTCGGGGCCCTGGCCTTCGCCCAGGGGTGTGACCGGTATTCATCTCCGGCCTTGCGTCACGTTGTTGAGTTGTCTGGCAGGTGGTTCACCGTCGTGACGGTGGGTGACCAAGCACCTGCGATGTTCTGCGAGTCACCGCCCATTGCCCGTCGGGCCGGATGGCCTTCGGGGCGGCATTGCCTGGCTGGTCAGCCCTGGCGCTGCTTGTGGCGCGGGTTGTCGCAGATCACCATCACGCGACCGTGCCGGCGAATCACCTTGCACTTGTCGCAGATCTTCTTGACGCTCGGCTGAACCTTCATTCGAGAGTCTCTTTCGGATCATCGAACCGGGTGGCGCTGCGCACAGCGGTGCCCGGTTCTGGTGGTGGATGTGTCTGCTGGACGACGAGGTCGTCCGGTGATCACTTGTGGCGGTAGACGATGCGTCCGCGAGTCAGGTCGTAGGGGGACAGCTCGACGACGACTCGGTCGGACGGAAGGATGCGGATGTAGTGCTGCCGCATCTTGCCGCTGATCGTGGCGAGAACCTTGTGACCGTTCACGAGCTCGACGCGGAACATCGCGTTCGGCAGGGACTCGACCACCGTTCCCTCGAGTTCGAGGGCTCCCTCTTTCTTGGCCATTACTCTCAATCTGTTGGACTGGACCCGGCCGTTGCTGGACGCGGGTACGAACGATCGCCTGGACACAGGTGACCGACACACCACTTTACGCCAGAGCCCCAGCGCCTGCAAAATCGGCCTTCGCATGCCCCACGGACGGCGGTAGGCTCCCGGCATGGCCCACTTTGCAGTCACCTACACCTACACCGACGCCCCGGAGCAGCTCGACGAGCACCGCCCCAACCATCGCGCCTACCTGGCGACCCTGGTGGAAAGCGGCCATCTGGTGGCCTCCGGCCCCCTGCTCGAGACCTCCCCCGCCCAGGCGCTGCTGGTCTTCTCCGCGGAGTCTGTCGACCAGTTGCGCCAGATGCTCGCCGAGGATCCCTTCCAGCAGCTCGGCCTGGTCGCCGATGCCCGAATCGTGGAGTGGAATCCCGTCCTGGGGATCCTCGCCCGCTGAGGCCCTGACCTCGACAGGCTCGGCCAACGAACCGGCAGGCTTCGACAGGCTCGGCCAACGACAGGCTCGGCCACCGGTGCCCGAGCTTGTCGAGGGTCAGAGCAGCACGGCCAGCACCAGAATCAGCAACAAGCCCAGACCGCCCAGCGCCACACCGATCCGCTGGGCGGTCTTCGCGTTCATGCCTGCCGGGGCGAGCTCGCCCGGGGCGGTATTCGTCTGCTGACGCACCATCGTCGGCTCGGCGTGCGTGCTCTTGACCGGCAGGTGCTCCACCACCGGCACCAGCTCACCCAGCGTCTGGGCCGAGTACAGCTGGTCGAGCATCGTTCGATAGGTGTCGCCGTCGACGTCTCCCTTGGTGAAGGCATCGTTGAGCCGCCGCGTGAGGTCTTCACGCTCGGCCTCGTCCACCTCACGGTGGGGCTGGCTGCGGTACTTCGACGAGATCGGCAGGTTGCTCACGGTTCCAGACTAGTCGGACCGCGAACCGTCGCCGGCATCCTGCGGCGGCACCAGTCCGGTGTGGTGCGCGGCGAAGGCCAGCAGGTCGGCCGCCTCGCGGGCCGCCACGGCCGGTGGCTTGCTCGCCAGGCCGTGTCCGGTCGACTCCTCGATGCGCACCAGCACCGGCGCCGTCCCCGCCTGGGCCCGCTGCAGCGCCGCGGCGAACTTGTAGGAGTGGGCCGGCACCACCCGGTCGTCGTGGTCACTGGTGAAGACCAGGGTGGCGGGGTACTCGGTTCCCTCGCGCACATTGTGCAGGGGCGACCATTCCAGGATCCGTGCGAAGTCCTGCGGATCGTCCGGATCACCGTAGTCACTGATCCAGGCCGCGCCGATGGTGAAGCGGTGGAATCTCAGGGCGTCGAGCACTCCGACGTGCGGCAGGGCCGCGGCGAAGAGCTCGGGGCGCTGCGTGATGGCCGCTCCCACCAACAGGCCACCATTGCTCTTGCCGTGGATGGCCAGCTGGGCGCTGCTGGTCACGCCCGTTTCCACCAGGTCCTCCGCCACCGCGATGACGTCATCGAAGCAGTTCTGCTTGTGCGCCTGCCGGCCCTGGTCATACCAGTCCCGGCCGAACTCACCGCCGCCACGCAGGTTGGCGATCGCGATCGCTCCCCCGGCGGCCAACCAGCCCGGCCAGATCGACCGGAAGTCGGCCTGGACGGGAACGTCGAAACCGCCATAGCCGTACACCATCGTGGGCCGCGGCCGATCCGTCGGTGCCGCCTCCGGCCGCACCAACCAGTAGGGCACCGAGGTGCCGTCCTTGCTGGTGGCGTGGCACCGCTCCACCTGGAATGCCGGGGCCTGCCAGTCATCCTGCGCCCCGGCCAGTTGGTGCAGCTCCCCCGTGGCGGCATCCAGTCGCCAGGAGACCACCGGCTCGGTGATCGTGCTGAGGCCCAGGAAGACCTCGCTGCTGGTGGCTCGGCCACGCAGCGCCACCAGGGCGCCCCCATCCACCTCCACCGTGCCCTGCTGGGCGCCGTGGAAGTCGTGCCGCCGCACCACCGGGGCCGCATCGTGCAGGGTCTCCACCACCAGTCCCGTCTTGGTGAGCACGGCCTGGACGATCGGGTCTGCGCCTTCGGGCACCACCTCGCGCAAGGACCAGTCCTGCTCGTCCAGGGCGACGATCCGGGAGTTCGCGGCATCATCGTCGGTCAGCAGGTAGATCTCGCCGTGTGCGGTGCCCAGGTATTCCCAAGCGGCCTCCTCGGCGTTGAAGACCTCCACCCGCTGCCCGACGGTGCTACGACCGTCCTGGTCCATCAGGTGAAAGAGCCACAGCTGGTTGGCGCGGGCAGTGCCACGCGAGACGTGGGCCACCAGCCACTGGTCGTCGTCGCTGAGCACCAGCCACGGCAACAGGCCCGGGTCGGCCTCGAAGTCGAAGAGCTCCTCGTCCTCCTCGACCGCCTCGCCCACCCGGTGCAGCATCAGGTGCGCTGCAGGCAGGGCCTTGGTCTCGGTGCCGTCGGCCCTACCCGCCTGCGGATAGGCGCTGTACACATAGCTGCGGGAATCGGGCAGCCACAGCGCGGTGGCGAACCGGGTGGTGACCACGGCATCGTCGACCGGCACTCCGTGGGAGTCCACCAGTTGCACGGTGGTCCAGTCGGATCCGGCGTCGCTGCGGCCCAGGGCCACCAGGCTCGCGTCGGGACTGACACTGACGAAGGCGAGGGAGGCGGTGCCGTCCTCACTCCAGGCATTCGGGTCGGCCAGCACCCGACCGCCGGCCTGCAGTTCGGCCAGGCTGTCGGCCACGTAGAGCACCTGCTGCAACTGGTCGCCCTCGCGGCGGGCCTGCAGGTAAAGCCCGTTGGAGCACCACGGGGTCGACCAGACCGGCCGTTGGGTGATCCGATCCATGGTCTGCTGGAACCATTCGCGGTGCGGCAGCGCCGCCAGCTCGGCGTCGGTGTGCGCGCGCTGGGCACGCACCCAGTCACGGGTGCGCTGCGTGTCGACGTCCTCCAACCAGCGGTAGGGGTCGGCGATCTTCTTCCCGTGGAGCTCTTCGACGAGGTCGTCCATCGAAGTGGCGGGTGCACTGTGTGACATGCGCCTCACCCTACCGAGCCGGGTTGCGCGGCACCGGGCCCCGCGTCAGAAGAGCCCGACGATGTTGCCGGCCTCGTCGATGTCGATCCGTTCGGCCGCCGGGTGCTTGCCCAGGCCCGGCATGGTGCGCATCTCGCCGCAGATGGCATAGACGTAACCGGCACCGGCCGCCAGCCTGACCTCACGAACGGGCAGGGTCCAGCCGGTCGGGGCGCCCCGCAGCGACGGATCGTGCGAGATCGACAAATGGGTCTTGGCGATGACCACCGGCAGCTGCCCGTACCCGAGTTCCTCGAACAAGGCGATGTCCCTGCGGGCCTGGGCGGACAGCTCCACCCCGTCAGCCCCGTAGACACCGGTGGCCACCTTCTCCAGCTTCGTGTGGATCGAGTCCTCGTCCCGATAGGTGAAGGTGAAATGGGTCTGGTCCTGGCAGGCCTCCTGCACCACCCGGGCCAGCTCCAGAGCGCCATTGCCGCCGTCCATCACGTGGGTGGAGGCCGCCACCCGCGCCCCGGCCTCGCGGGCGATCCGTCGCACCTCCTCGATCTCGTCGTCGTGGTCGGTGGGGAAGACGTTGACCGCGACCACCGGGGCCACCCCGAAGCTGCGCACGATCTCGATGTGCTTGCGCAGGTTGTCGGCGCCCGCGCGCACGTCCTCGGCGCTGTCCTGCAGCATCTCGGGCGGCAGGGGCTTTCCGGCCACCACCTTGAAGCGCCCGGAATGAGCCTTGAGCGCCCGCACGGTGGTGACCAGGACGGCGGCATCGGGGTGCAGCCCTGAGACCCGGCACTTGACGTTGAAGAAGCGCTCGGCGCCCATGTCGGCGCCGAAACCGGCCTCGGTGAGCAGGTAGTCGCTGGTCTTCATGCCCACCTGGTCGGCGATCACCGACGAGTTTCCGGTGGCGATGTTGCCGAAGGGCCCGGCGTGCACCAGCACCGGCGTGTTCTCGATGGTCTGCATCAGGTTGGGCTTGATCGCCTCCCGCATGATGACGGTCATCGCGCCGGCCGCCTTGAGGTCCTCGGCGGTCACCGGGCGCCGCTCGCGCGTGTAGCCGACCACGATCCGGCCGAGCCGCTCGCGCAGGTCGTGCAGGGAGGTGGCCAGTGAGAGGCAGACGCCCACCTCGCTCGCCGCGGTGATGTCGAATCCGCTCTGGCGCGGCACACCATCCAGCCGAGCGCCCAGGCCGACGACGACATTGCGCAGCGCGCGATCATTCATGTCGATCACCCGGCGCCAGCTGATCGAATGGGGGTCGATCCCCAACTCGTTGCCGTGGTGCAGGTGGTTGTCCACCATGGCGGCCAACAGGTCGTGCGCCGCCGTGATGGCGTGGAAGTCCCCGGTCAGGTGCAGGTTCAGGGTCTCCATCGGCACCACCTGGGAGTAGCCCGCCCCCGCGGCCCCGCCCTTCACCCCGAAGGTGGGGCCCAGGGATGGCTGCCGCAGCGCGAGCATCGATCGCTTGCCGAGCAGCGCAAGCCCTTGGGCCAGCCCCACGGCCGTGGTGGTCTTGCCCTCCCCCAGCGGCGTGGGGGTCAGGGCCGTGACCACCACGTACTTCGCGTCGGGACGCTCGTCGAGCTCCTCGGCCACGCCCGGCCGCACCTTGGCGACATGACGTCCGTAGTGCTCCAGGTGGCGCGCCTCGATGCCGGCGGCTCGGGCCACCTCCTCGATGGGGGCCAAGCGCGCCGCACGCGCGATGTCAAGGTCGCTGGGCAGTGGCTGCTTCGTCACGAGACCAAGTCAACACCACCAAAGATGGCGCCGTGAAGCCGGACGGCGACAGGTCATGTCGCCAAACCGGCCACGCGGGCGTCTTCCTCGCTCAGTCGGCCAACGGGCCGAAGGGAATCCCCCGTGCCTTGAGCTCCGCCTCGCCGCCGTCGAGCTCGGTGAGGACCCACAGGCCCTGCTTGGTGACGGTCACGGTGTTCTCCCAGTGCGCAGCCCAGGAGCCGTCGGTGGTGACCACCGTCCATTCGTCGTCCAGCGTGGCGGTGTCCTCGGTGCCCAGGGTGACCATCGGCTCGATGGCCAGCACCAGGCCCTCCACTACCTTGGGGCCGCGCCCGGGCTTGCCGTAGTTGGGGACGTCCGGCGGCTGGTGCATCGCGGTGCCGATGCCGTGGCCGGTGTATTCCCGGATGATGCCGTAGTCACGGCCGCGCGCGAGCAGGCTCTTCTCGATGGCATGCGAGATGTCGCCGATGCGGCCGCCCAGGCGGGCCGCCGCGAAACCGTCCCACATGGACTCGCGGGTGTGCTCGCTCAGGTCTCGCGCCTGCTGCGCCACGTCGCCCACCATGAAGGTGCGCGCGGCATCGCCGTGCCAGCCGTCGACGATCGCGCCGAAGTCGATGGAGACGATGTCCCCGTCCTCAAGCCGACGCTCATCCGGGATGCCGTGCACCACCACCTCGTTCACCGAGATGCAGGCCACGCCCGGGTAGGGCGGGTAGCCCATGTCGGCGCCGTAATTGAGGAAGTTCGAGGTGGCACCCTCCTGGGCCAACAGCTCACGCGCCAGGGCGTCGAGCTCCCCGGTGGTGACACCCGGCGTGACGGCCTTGGCGAACTCCTCGTGGATGCGCGCCACCACCAGGCCGGCGCGGCGCATCTTGATGATCTGTTCGGGCTTCTTCAGCTCGATCCCGCGACCGAACATCACTTGTCGACGGTGGCGTCGATCGCGGCGAAGATCCGCTCGGCAACCTCGTCGACGCTGCCCTGCCCGTCGACGCTCACCAGCAGGCCACGCTCCCGGTAGATGTTCATCAGCGGCTCGGTCTCCTCGCGATAGACCTCCATGCGACGACGGATGGTCTCCTCGTTGTCGTCGGCGCGGCCCTCGATCTCGGCACGCTTGACCAGGCGCTCCACCAGCACCTCGGGGTCCACCTCGAGCGAGAGCACGCAGTCGAAGTGCTGGCGCTGGTCCTCGAGGATGATGTCCAGAGCCTCCACCTGGTCGGTGGTGCGGGGGTAGCCGTCGAGCAGCCAGCCGTCCAGGGCGTCGTTCTCCAGCAGGCGCTTCGCCACCACCGCGGTCGTGATGACGTCCGGCACGAACTCGCCAGCGCTGATGAGCTGCTGCACCCGCATCCCCAGCGGGGTCTTGGCCGCGATGTTCGCGCGGAAGATGGCACCGGTCGAGATGGCCGGGATCCGGTAGTGGTTGGCGATGAGCTTGGCCTGGGTACCCTTGCCGGCGCCCGGGGCGCCCATGATGAGCAGTCTCACTTGAGGAATCCTTCGTAGTTGCGTTGCTGGAGCTGGCTCTCGATCTGCTTCACGGTGTCGAGGGCCACACCAACGATGATGAGGATGGAGGTGCCACCGAAGGGG
The DNA here is from genome assembly GCF_048595755.1 of Luteococcus struthionis. Classification (GTDB taxonomy): domain Bacteria; phylum Actinomycetota; class Actinomycetes; order Propionibacteriales; family Propionibacteriaceae; genus Luteococcus. The sequence goes on along the minus strand of NZ_CP184360.1, from coordinate 2,086,724 downwards.
AAGTCCTGTGATGCACCCAGCGTGATGAACGCGATCGTGGGAATCAGCGAGATCAGCGCCAGGTACAGCGAGCCCGGTGCGGTCAGCCGCGACAGCACGTAGGCCAGGTAGTCCTCGGTGGGCTTGCCCGCGCGGATGCCCGGGATGAAGCCACCGTACTTCTTCATGTTGTCACTGATCTCGACCGGATCGAAGGTGATGGCCACGTAGAAGTAGGTGAAGCCGATGATGAGCAGGAAGAAGGCGGCGTTGTACAACGGCTGGCTGCCGCCCCCCTGCCCGGTGAAGTTGGCATTGATCCACTTGCCCACCCGGCTCTCCGGCTGGAAGGTGGCGAAGAGCACCGGCAGGTAGAGCATCGAGGAGGCGAAGATCACGGGGATCACGCCAGCCTGGTTCACCTTGAGCGGGATGTAGGTGCTGGTGCCGCCGATCAGCCGTCGGCCCACCATGCGCTTGGCGTACTGCACCGGGATGCGCCGCTGCGCCTGCTCCACGAAGATGATGCCCGCCATCACCAGCAGGCCGATCAGCAGCACCAGGCCGAAGATGAGCCAGGCATTGGCGCCTTCGCGCGACTGCTTGATGCTCCACAGCGCCGCGGGGAACTGGGCCGCGATCTGGGTGAAGATCATGATGGACATGCCGTTGCCGATGCCCCGATCGGTGACCAGCTCGCCCATCCACATGATGATTCCGGTGCCCGCGGTCATCGTGAGGATCATCACGACGACGGGGAAGATCCCCTCGTCGTACATGATTCCCTCGCAGCCCTGGAAGAGCTGCCCGTTGCGTGCCATCGTCACGAAGGCGGTGGCATTCAGCACGGCCAGCACGATCGTCAGGTAGCGCGTGTACTGGGTGATCTTCTGCTGGCCGGAGGCCCCTTCCTTCTTCAGGGTCTCCAGGCGCGGGATGACCACGGTCAGCAGCTGCAGGATGATCGAGCTGGTGATGTAGGGCATGATGCCCAGCGCGAAGATCGACAGCTGCAGCAGGGCGCCACCCGAGAACAGGTTGATGATCGAGTACAGACCGGCATTGGCCCCGTCCTCCGCCAGTCGACGGCACTCGTCGATGCGCACCACGTTCACATTGGGCGTCGGCACCGTGGACCCCAGCCGGAAGACGGCAAGGATGAACAGGGTGAACAGGATCTTCTTGCGAAGGTCCGGCGACCTGAACGCGTTTGCAAAGGCTGAAAGCATTGCGGGGATCTCTCTTCGATCGTTCTGCGCGTCCCACCGGTGGCGGGACCCGAGTATCGGGGCATGCTCCCGCCCAAGACGGTAGCCGCGCCAGCCTATCAACTGCAGTGCACTTCCCCACATTCCCCGCCAGCGGCCTCCCGCCCCTCGGTGGCGCCTCCGGCGGATCCGCTCCCCAAGTACTCCAGTGATCGAAAGATAACGATCGTGTGTCACCCTGCGACACCCCATTCCCAGCGGCGGGGATGGCCGGTAGCTTTTGGCCACCTGCCCAGTCCGTCCCGAGCTCCTGACGGCGGGCACAAACATGTCCCAGGGGCCCCGCGCCCCATGACCAGGAGGCTTCAATGCGAGCACCTCGCACCCTCGCAGTTGCCATGGCCAGCCTCGCCCTCGTGGCGAGCGCCTGTGGCGGCAGCTCTTCCGACGACAAGGCCGCCGATGGTGGCGCTGCCAAGTCCGGCGGAGAGATCGTCATCCGCGGCTGCACTCCCGAGAACCCGCTGATCGGCTCCAACACCACCGAAGTCTGTGGAGGCAACGTCATCGACGCCGTCACCTCCAAGCTGGTGCGCTACAACTCCGAGACCGCCGAGCCCGAGATGGACCTGGCGGAGTCCATCGAGACCGACGACAACAAGGTCTTCACCGTCAAGCTCAAGGCCGACCGGAAGTTCTCCGACGGCACCCCGGTGACCTCCAAGAGCTTCGTCGACGCGTGGAACTACGCTGCCTACGCCCCCAACGGCCACCAGAACGGCTACTTCTTCGAGCCGGTGGCCGGCTTCGCCGACCTGCAGTGCGCCGACGAGGAGTGCAAGACCAAGCCGAAGGCCGACAAGATGAGCGGCCTGAAGGTGGTCGACGACACCACCTTCACCATCACCACCAGCGAGCCGGTCTCGAACCTGCCGGTGCGCCTGGGCTACTCGGCCTTCGTGCCGCAGCCCGAGGCCTTCTTCAAGGATCCCAAGTCGACTGACTTCGGCAAGAAGCCGATCGGCGCCGGGCCGTTCATGGTGACCGACAACACCGCCACCGAGATCGTCATGGAGAAGAATCCGGAGTACACCGGTGACTTCGCCGCGAACGTCGACAAGGTGACCTACCGCATCTACAACGACGCGGCCGCCGCCTACACCGAGGTGGTCGCCGACCAGCTCGACTTCACCGACATCATTCCCTCCGACCAGCTGGCCGGCGACCAGTGGAAGGCGCAGCTGGGCGAGGACCGCACCACCGTGCGTGAGTCGGGCGTGCACCAGACCCTGACCTTCACCCCGAACGACGAGCAGCTCAAGAATGTCGAGCTCCGCAAGGCGATCAGCCAGGCGATCGACCGCAAGACCATCACCGAGAAGGTCTTCAACGGTACCCGCACCCCCGCTGACGGCTGGGTCTCCCCCGTCGTCGACGGCTACAAGGCCGGCGCCTGCGGCGATGCCTGCACCTTCGACAAGGCTGCGGCCAAGAAGGCCTACGAGGCCGCCGGTGGCTACAAGGGCGTCTTCCAGATCTCGGTGAACGGCGACGGTGGCCACAAGCTGTGGGCCGATGCCGTCTGCAACCAGCTCAAGAGCAACCTGGGCATGAACTGCCAGGTCAACACCACGCCCGACTTCAAGACGCTGCGCACCCAGATCAAGGCGGGCGAGCTCAAGGGCGCCCACCGCAGCGGGTGGCAGATGGACTACCCGTCCATCGAGAACTTCCTGACCCCGCTCTACACCAAGAACGCGGCCTCGAACGACGCCAAGTACGACAACCCGGCCTTCGACAAGAAGCTGGCCGAGGCGGCCGCCGCCAAGACCCCGGACGAGGCCAACAAGCTCTACCAGGAGGCCGAGGCGATGCTGGCCGAGGGCATGCCGGTCACGCCGTTGTGGAGCGCTGCCACCCCCGTCGCCTGGTCCAGCAAGGTGACCAATGTGAAGGTGACCCCCTTCGGCACTCTCGACCTGAGTGCCATCAGCGTCAAGTGACCCGTCCAGAACCGCGATCTTGACATCCACGATGCGGTGGTGCGCCGGCTCGTCCCGGTGCACCACCGCATCGTGTGGTGCGTGAGGAGAAGTGCCAGATGCTGAAATACATCCTGCGCCGCCTGGTGCAGATGATCCCGGTGGTGATCGGTGCCACCTTCCTGCTCTACCTGATGGTCTTCGCACTGCCGGGCGACCCCTGGGTGGGTCGCTGCGGTGAACGCGACTGCACCCCCGCCTACATCGAGGCCTTCAAGGCCGAGTACAACCTCGACAAGCCCCTGCTGGTGCAGTACGCCCTGTACCTGGGCAAGCTGGCCCAGGGTGACCTGGGCGTGAACTTCTACCAGAACACCGTGGCCTCGGAACTCGCCGTGCGTTACCCCACCACGGTCAAGCTGGCCCTGATCGCCCTGCTCTTCGAGGCCGTCATCGGCATTGCCGCCGGTGTACTGGCCGGTATCCGCAAGGGCCGCTTCATCGACAACCTGGTGACCGTCTCGACGCTGGTGGTCATCTCGATCCCCGTCTTCGTCATCGGCAGCATGGGCCAGTTCGGCGTCCTCAAGGCCGGCCTGAACGACGTCTTCCCGGTGACCGCGAGCCAGGGCACCCTGCAACAGTTGATCCTGCCCGGTCTGGTCCTGGGATCGCTGTCGGTGGCCTACGTCGCCCGCCTGACCCGCACCAACCTGGTGGAGAACCTGCGTGCCGACTACGTGCGCACCGCTCGCGCCAAGGGCCTCACCCATGGCCGCACCATCAGCGTGCACGCACTGCGCAATTCACTGATCCCGGTGATCACCTTCATGGGTTACGACTTCGGGGCCCTGATGGGTGGCGCCATCGTCACCGAACGCATCTTCAACATCAACGGGATCGGCGGTTTCATCTTCCGTTCCATCAACCAGCGCGACGGCATCTCCGTCGTCGGTGCGGTCACCTGCCTGGTGCTGGTGTACCTGTTGATGAACCTGATCGTCGACATCCTCTACAGCGTGCTCGACCCGAGGATCGCCCATGACTGAGTACACCAACCTTCCGCCGCAGTCCGAGGCAATCACCGAGACGGCTCTGGCCGTCGACGAGCAGCCTGCCGGGCAGCCCGACAGGGGCAACTCCTTGTGGAGCGATGCCTGGCTCGAGATGCGCAGCAACCCGCTGTTCTGGTTCTCCATGGTGCTGATCCTGGTGCTGGTGGCGATGGCCGTCGCACCCGGCCTGTTCACGCGCACCGACCCCTATGCCTGTGACCTGCAGATCGCCCGTGAAGCCCCCAGCGGCAGCCACTGGTTCGGCACCGACCTGCAGGGCTGCGATGTCTATGCCCGCACCATCTTCGGGGCCCGGTCCTCGATCCTGGTGGGACTGTTCACCACCTTGGGGACCACCCTGCTGGGCGGTCTGATCGGCATCATCGCCGGATATTCCGGAGGGTGGGTCGACACCCTGCTCTCCCGCCTGGGTGAGGTCTTCTTCGCCATCCCCCTGCTGCTGGGCGGCATCGTGATCCTCTACTCCTTCCCCAGCACCTCGGACACCCCCTACCTGGTGGTCGTCGCCAAGGTGGTGGCGGCACTGGTGGTGCTCGGCTGGCCCAGCATCGCGCGCCTCATGCGCTCGTCGGTGCTGCAGGTCAAGCCCAATGAATACGTCCAGGCGGCCCGTGCCCTGGGTGCCAGCCCCTGGCGCATCATCACCCGGCACATCCTGCCCAATGCGATGGCCGCGGTCCTGGTGGTGGCCACGATCAACCTGGGTTCCTACATCGCCGTCGAGGCGACCCTCAGCTTCCTGGGCATCGGGCTGCGGCCCCCGGTCATCAGCTGGGGCATCGCCATCAGTGAGGCCTCCGGACTGGGCTACATCCAGTCGGCTCCGTGGATGCTGGCCTTCCCGTCCCTGTTCCTGTCGCTGACCGTCCTGGCATTCATCCTGCTGGGCGAGGTCATCCGCGACGCCCTCGACCCGAAGTTGCGGTGAGACCATGAATGCACCAACACCGAACAAGCCGATCAGCATCGGGGTCGACCGGATCGGCTTCGACTGGGGCGGATCCCTGCTGCGCGTCGAAGACCTGCACGTCGAGTTCCGGACACGTCAGGGCGTGGCCCGAGCCATCAACGGCGTCGACTTCCACCTGGACCAGGGCGAGACGTTGGCCATCCTGGGCGAGTCGGGCTCCGGCAAGTCCGTCACCGCCCAGGCAGTGATGGGCATCATCGACTCGCCCCCCGGTTTCGTCACGGCAGGCAAGGTGGTCTACCGCGGGGTCGACCTGTTGAAGTTGCCCGAGAAGCAACGTCGCGCCACCCGCGGACCGCTGCTGTCGATGATCTTCCAGGACGCCCTCAGCTCGCTCAACCCGGTCTTCCCGGTGGGCTGGCAGATCGCCGAGATGTTCCGGGTGCACCGAGGCATGAACAAGTCGGATGCGCTGCAGGAGGCGGTGCGTCTGATGGAGCGCGTGCAGATCCCCGGTGCCAAGGACCGCGCCAAGGCCTACCCGCACCAGTTCAGTGGGGGCATGCGCCAGCGCATCATGATCGCGATGGCCATCGCCTTGGAACCCGAGGTGCTGATCGCCGACGAGCCCACCACGGCGCTCGACGTGACCGTGCAGGCCCAGATCATGGACCTGCTGAAGCAGTTGCAGGACGAGTCGGGCATGGGCATGATCCTGATCACGCATGACCTGGGCGTGGTGGCCGACGTCGCCGACCGGATCAACGTGATGTACGCCGGTCGGATGGTGGAGACCGCCGACGTGCACGACATCTACGCCCGGCCGGGGCACCCCTACACGCGCGGCCTGATCGATTCGATCCCCCGGCTCGACCAGAAGGGAGGCACGCTGCAGGCCATCGGTGGGCTGCCGCCCAACCTGCTGGCCATGCCACAGGGCTGCGCCTTCCATCCGCGTTGCCCGCTGGCGGCCCCCCAGTGCCGTGCGGGTGAACCGCCGGCCCTGCTGCCGATCCCCGATCCGGCCGCCTCGCCCGAGCGTGCCAGTGCCTGCCACTTCGCCCAGGAGGTCTTCAATGGCTGAACCCATCCTGTCCGCGCGCGGACTGAAGAAGCACTACCCCATCAAGGACGGCGTGATCCGGCGCACCGTGGGTCACGTCAAGGCGGTCGACGGCGTCGACCTGGACCTGTACCCCGGCGAGACGCTGGGCATCGTCGGCGAATCCGGCTGTGGCAAGTCGACCCTGGGCCGCCTGCTGATGCGCCTGGAGGACCCGACGGAGGGCAGCATCACCTTCCAGGGCCAGAGCATGCACGACAAGTCCGGGGCCGCGCTGCGACGGCTGCGCCGTGACATCCAGATCGTCTTCCAGGATCCCTACACCTCGTTGAATCCACGCATGACCGTGGGTGACATCATCGGGGAGGCCTTCGAGATCCATCCCGACGCCGTGGGGAAGGCCGGGCGCCGACGCCGGGTGCAAGAGCTCCTGGAGCAGGTGGGACTGAACCCGGAGCACATCAATCGCTACCCGCACCAGTTCTCCGGGGGCCAACGCCAGCGCATCGGAATCGCCCGGGGCATCGCGCTCAACCCCAAGGTCTTGATCTGCGACGAACCGGTCAGCGCGCTGGACGTCTCGGTGCAGGCCCAGGTGGTCAACCTGTTGGAGAAGCTGCAGGACGAGCTCGGTCTGGCCTATGTCTTCATCGCCCATGACCTGGCCGTGGTCCGCCACATCTCCGACCGGGTGGGTGTGATGTACCTGGGAACCGTGGTGGAAGTGGGTGACGAGCAGCAGATCTACGAGACCCCCACCCACCCCTACACCCAGGCCCTGCTCTCCGCGGTGCCGCTGCCCGACCCATTGCTGCGCGGCAAGCGTGAACAGATCGTGCTCACCGGTGACGTCCCGAGCCCCGCGAACCCGCCGTCCGGGTGCCGCTTCCACACCCGCTGTTGGAAGGCCACCGACCTGTGCCGTGAAGTCTCCCCCACCCTGGAGCCCCACGCCGACGGGGTGGGAGAGCATGACAGCGCCTGCCACCATGCCGAGGCGCGTCAGGTGGTCCCCACCGTCTGAGAGGGCAGAATGGGGCCATGCGTCCGGTGGTGATCGTCCAATCCTCCCTGGGTCGGGTGGGCAGTCTGGTGGCCCTCGCCCTGGCCTGTGGCCTGTTGGTCTTGGAGGCCGCACTCGGTGGCCCGGTGGCGGCCTTGCGGGCGCTGCCCTGGCTGGCGCTGGTGGCGCTGGCCTGCTGGCTGCTGTGGTCCTCCCCCAGGGTGGTGCTCGGGCACCAACGGCTGCGGATCGACAACCCCCTGCTGCGGCACGACATTGCTTGGCATGCCATCACCGGGGTGCGCAACCACTGGGGACTGGTGGTCGAGGCCGAAGGGCGCTCCCACAAGGCCTGGGCAGCTCCCGCGCGAAGCGGCGCCTCGCTTTCCCAGGGTCGTGCCGAGGCGCAGCGTGACCTGCAGCCCTCACGGGCCGACGCCCCGGCCCTGCACCTGGACCTGGACGCCCGCGCCGCCGAGCTGATGGTGGCCGAGGAGGCACGGCTGCGGCGCAACGACTCCCAGGACGAACCCGAGCGCGTCACGAGCGTGCACTGGGCGCGCATCGCACTGTTGGTGGGGCTGGTGCTGGGTTGCGGCGCCACCCTGCTGTGATCGCCAGAACCTGTGACCGCCAGAACCTGTGACAAGCGCGGCAGGGGGCCGGGCCCATGGCCCAGCCCCCTGCTCCAGAGCTCACGCGGGACAGATCCCGCCCGTGATCACTTGACGTAGCCGATGTTCTCCTTGGGCAGCGTCTTGAAGGTTGCCGACCCGTAGTTGGCCAGCGTCTTGGGTGCAGCGGTGTAACCCACGCGACGGTAGATCGGCAGGGTGTGCACCTGGTCCCAGATGATCTTGTCCACCTGGTTCGTCAGCTCGGCCCGCTTCTTCTCGTCGGCCTCGGTGTCGACCTGCGGGATCAGCTTCTCGATCTCGGGATCGACCAGCTGGGCGTAGTTCGACTCCGAGGGATCCTGGGAGCCCGCGGTCTTGGCACCGTAGATCTGGCGGATGTTGTTCATCGGGTAGGGGGTGCCCTGCCAGGTGAAGGCCATGATCTCGAAGCTGTGGGCGCGCAGGTTCTTGCTCATGTCATCGGGCGCGATGTTCACGAACTTCAGATCGATGCCCACTGCGGCCAGGTCCTTCTGCAGCAGCTTGCCCTCGTTCTCGGAGGTGGGCACGCCGGTGAGCATGCTGTACTTCACCACCAGCGGCTTGCCGTCCTTCTCACGGATGGTCTTGCCGGAGGGCAGCTTCCAGCCGGCCTCCTCCAGCTGCTTCTTGGCGGCCTCGACGTCGTACTTGAAGTCGCCGGAATTGTCCTGGTAGCCGTCCTGGCCGGGCATGAAGAAGTGGTTGCCCAGCATCAGCTCGGAGGGATTGACCGGCAGACCCACCAGGTCCGACTTGGTGATGGCCTCACGGTTGGTCGCCTTGACGATCGCCTGGCGGACATTCTTGTCCTGCAGGTTGCCCGACTTGGTGTTGAAGGTGAAGTGACGCCACTGACGCGAGCCGGCGGCGCGGATGTCGGCATCGGAACGCTTCTTGGCGGTGTTCACGGCCGTCGCATTGATCATGGTCTCGACGACGTCGATCTCATTGTTGGCAAAGGCGTTCACATCGGCCGGCGACTCCAACTGGCGGAAGCTGACGGTGTCCAGCAGCGGCTTGTCACCCCACCACTTCGGGTTGCGCTTGAAGGTCACCATCTTCTGGGCCTTGTCCAGCTTGCTGAAGGCGAAGGGGCCGGAGCGCCACTCGTCCTTGTAGGTGGTCCAGCCCTTGTTGTACAGGTCGGGGGTGGCCACGCCCTCCTTGGGCAGCACACCGCTCAGCACGGCCGACCAGTCCGGGTAGGAGGACTTGAAGGTGACCACCACGTCGGTGTCCTTCTCGCCCTTGGCAACGCTGGCGATCTCGGTGAAGCCATCGGTGGTCGCCGGCTTGAACTCGGGGTTCGAGCCGTTGTTGGCCTTCCAGGTGGCCTCGTAGTCGGTCCAGTCGATGGTGCGGCCGGAATTCCACTTGGCATCGGGGTTCAGGTGCAGGGTGACCACCTGGCCCTTGCCGTCCTTGGCCTCCTGCACGTCGTAGCTGTCCAGGAAGGGCTTGTAGGGCTCGATCGAGGCATCCTCGTTGTACAGGAAGTTCACCGGCATCGTGAACTGGCTGATGGTGTCATTGTCAACGCCATTGCCGTCGATGCTGTTCGGGTTCCAGTCCGGAGGCAGGAAGCTGATCGCCACGCGCATCGAGCCGCCTTCCTTCAGCTCCTCACGCGGCTTTTCGTTCAGGGCGGCCAGGGACGGGCCCTGGTCACCGCCCGAGCCGCTGCCGCTGCTGGACTTGGGGGCGCCGCAGGCCGAGAAAGCCAGGGCTCCCACGGCGAGGAAGGCGACCGCGGATGCGGACTTGCGCACAATGACCTCCGAGATGCTCGAGGACGCCGACCACTCTGTGACGTCCGGGTGGCATGAACCTATGCCAATCCGCCCTCTCACAGAACACAGCGCCCCAGCTCGTGTCCAGATCGTTACTGGACCGTGACTGGGGCGCTTGTGGGCTGCGCTGCCGTGGGCCGGGGCCAGGTCAGAAGACCTGCAAGGCCTGCGGGAAGTGGCAGGCCACCTCCTGGTCGGCTCCCTGCACCAGCAGCGCGGGACGCTCCCCCGCACAGCGTCGCTGGTCGGCCTCGTCGAGACCCTGGTACTTGGGGCAGCGAGTGTGGAAGGGGCATCCGGCCGGCGGGTTGGCCGGGCTCGGCAGGTCGCCGGTGAGCACGATGCGATCGCGCTCGGCCTCCTTGCGGGGGTCCGGCACCGGGATGGCCGAGAGCAGCGCCTGGGTGTAGGGGTGCTGCGGGGCGTCGAAGACGTCGTCCACGTCACCGATCTCCACGATGTGTCCCAGGTACATCACGGCCACCCGGGTGGCGATGTGACGCACCACCGAGAGGTCGTGGGCCACGAACAGGTAGCTCAGGCCCAGCTCGACGCGCAGCTGCTCCAGCAGGTTCAGCACGCCGGCCTGGATCGAGACGTCGAGGGCACTGACCGGCTCGTCGAGCACCAGCAGCTTGGGTTCCAGCGCCAGGGCACGCGCGATGCAGATGCGCTGGCGCTGGCCGCCCGAGAAGTTGCGCGGGTAGCGGTTGGCATGGGCCGGCTCGAGACCCACCAGCTTCATCAGCTCACGGATACGACCGTCGATCTTGTCCTTGGGGTAGCCGTTGTACTTCAGCGGCTCGGCCAGGATCTGGGAGACCGGCATGCGCGGGTCGAGCGAGGCCATCGGGTCCTGGAAGACCACCTGGAGGTCCTGACGAACCTGCTTGCGCCCCTTGCCGTCCAGCTCGCCGACGTCCTTGCCCATCACCACGACGCGCCCGCTCTCGGGGGCCTTCAGCGCCAGGATGCTCATGATGGTGGTGGTCTTGCCGCAGCCGGACTCCCCCACCAGGCCGAGGGTCTCCCCGGCACGGATGTCCAGGTCGATGGTGTCGACGGCGTGCACCGTGCCCACCCGACGCTTGAAGACGGCGCCCTTGGTCAGCGGGAAGGTCTTCACCAGTCCCTCGACGCGCAGCACCTCTTCGCGCTGCTCACGCGGCACGTCGGCCAGCGCATGCTCGCGCACCTTGGGGATGGGATAGATGTCCTTGTAGTCGAGGTTGCCCTCGATGATGCGCTCCAGCTTGACGCACGCGGCCTCGTGATCCGCCTTGTCCGTGGGACGCAGCTGCGGCTCCTGCTGGCGGCACTCCTCGGAGGCCATCGGGCAGCGCGGGCCGAAGGGGCAGCCGGGCGGCAGCTTCAGCAGGGAGGGCGGGTTGCCCTCCACCGGCGCCAGCATGTCATCACCGCTCTGGTCGGGACGCGGCAGCGAGCCAAGCAGGCCGATGGTGTAGGGCATGCGGGTGCGGTAGAAGATGTCACCCACATCACCGGACTCGACGATCCGCCCGGCATACATCACCGCCACCTTGTCGGCCATGCCGGCCACCACGCCCAGGTCATGGGTGATCATCACCACGGCGGCGCCGGTCTCGCGCTGGGCCACCTTGAGCAGGTCCATCACCTGGGCCTGGATCGTCACGTCCAGGGCGGTGGTGGGCTCGTCGGCAATGATCACGTCGGGATTGTTGGCGATCGCCATGGCGATCACCACACGCTGGCGCATGCCACCACTGAACTCGTGGGGGAAGGCCTTGGCGCGCACCTCCGGGTTCGGGATGCCCACCATGCGCAACAATTCCAGGGCGCGCTCATGGGCGGCCTCGTCGTCGATCTTCTGGTGGATCTGCAGCGCCTCGACGATCTGGTCACCGATGGTGTACACCGGCGTCAGCGCAGACAGCGGGTCCTGGAAGATCATCGCGACCTTGCGGCCGCGGATGTCGCTCATCCAGTTGTCGTCACGGCCGATCAGCTCGGTGCCGTGCAGCTTCACCGATCCGTCCACGCGGGCGCTCTGGTCGAGCAGACCCATCACGGCCATCGAGGTGACGGACTTGCCCGAGCCGGACTCCCCGACGATGGCGAGCACCTCGCCGGAGTCCACCTGCAGGTTGACGCCGCGCACCGCGTGCACGACGCCGTCCTCCGAGGGGAAACGGACATTGAGGTCACTGATCTGCAGTGCCGGGACCCCGGCCTGGGCGCTGGGCAGTTGACGGTCGTCACCCTGGGGGCTCTCGATCGGGCTGGGTGCGGCGTGGCTCATGCCTGGCCTCCGGACTTCGAGGACGGATCAATGGCGTCACGCAGGGCGTCGCCGATGAAATTGACGGACAACAGGGTGATCACCAGCAGCGTGGCCGGCGCCAGGAAGACCCAGGGGAAGGTGGTGGCCATCTGAGTGCCCTCGCCCAGCAGTGTGCCGAGCGAGGTGTCGGGGGCCTGCACACCGAAGCCGAAGTAGCTCAACGCGGTCTCGCTGATGATGGCGGTGGCGACGGCCAGCGTGGCGTCGATGATCAGGTAGGAGGAGATGTTGGGCAGCACGTGCTTGGTGATGATCACCCAGGACGGGACGCTCATGAACTTGGCGGCATTGATGTAGTCCAGGTTCACCACGCTCAGGGTCATGGCGCGCACCACACGAGAGCTGATCATCCAGCTGAAGGCCACCAGCAACAGGATGAACAGCCAGGTGGAGCCCTTGTCACCGCCGGTGTTCTGGCTGATGATCGCGATCATCAGGAAGGACGGGATCACCAGCATCAGGTCGATGATCCACAGGATCACCTTCTCCACCTTGCCGCCGAAGTAGGCGGCCGACGCACCGACGATGGCCGCGATGGTGGTGACCAGCAGCGAGACGGAGAAGCCGATGATCAGCGACTTGCGCAGACCCTGCATGGTCATGGCGAAGACGTCGCGACCGCCCTGGGTGGTGCCGAACCAGTGCAGGTTCGACGGCGGCGACAGGAACCACTCGTTGTCCACGTCGTCGAAGCGCCACTGGCCGATGTGCGGACCCACGATGGCCAACAGCACCACCAGGCTCAGGCCCACCACACCGATCTTGGCGCCCAATGGACGCCAGAAGCGCTTCAGGACCAGTCGGCCACGCGACAGGTGCTTCTCCTCGTCCTCGGCCAGCACGTCCGAGGCCGCCGCGGTGGCCTCGGTCTCGGTGAGGGAGGAAGCCTCAGGTTCAAGATTGCTCATGACGTCAGTTCCTAGCTCGTGCGCACACGCGGGTCGATGGCGGCGATCAATACGTCGGACAACAGGGCGCCGGCCAGGACGCAGACGCCGGAGAAGGCGACGACGGCCGTGGTGCCGTTGATGTCCTGGGCCGTGATCGACTCAACCGAATAGGCACCCATGCCGTGCCAGCCGTAGATCTTCTCGGTCAGGGCGGCGCCGGTGAAGACCAAGGCGACGCTGAAGGCGAAGTAGGTGGCCATCGGGATGATGGCATTGCGCAGGGCGTGACGACGGATCGCCTTGCCCTTGCGAAGGCCCTTGGCCCGAGCGGTGCGCACATAGTCGGCGCCCAGCGTGTCCAGCATCAGGTTGCGCTGGTAACGCGAGTAGGAGGCCATCTGCATCAGCGACAGCGACAGGGTGGGCAGCACCAGGTGTTGTGCCCGGTCCACCAGGGTGGCGCCGAAGTAGTCCCCGGCCTGTCCGGTCTCGCCGATGAACTCGAACAGCGGGAAGCCGAGCGCGGTGTTGATCCAGGTGGCGACCATCTGCAGGCTCGGGGCCAGCACCAGCACCGGCGTCGAGATCAGCAGCAGGGCGAAGAAGGAGATCGCACGGTCTGCGAAGGAGTACTGGCGAACCGCGCTCCAAGCACCCAGGGCAACGCCGCAGATGATGCCCAGGGTGGTGCCCAGGGTCATCAGGCGCAACGAGACCCAGATCTTGGTGCCGAGCAGCTCGTTCACCGAATCGCCCTTGGGCGTGTGGCCCCAGTCCCAGTCACCGAAGATCATCTGGAGCCAGCGCCCGTAGCGGGTCAGCGGGGAGGTCTCGGGGTTGATGTTGTAACTGGTCAGCGTGGCGTTGACCGCGTCACGGTTCAGGCTGGGATTCTCCCAGTCGAAGGCATTGCGCGGGTCCATCGAGACCGACGCGAGCAGGTAGGCCAGCGATACGGCGATGAACAACAGCAGCACGTAGTTGGCCAGACGCCGGAGCAGGAAGCGAAGCACGGACGTCCTTTCTGTGATGGTGCGGGAGCCACATTCCCTGACCCACGTCGCGTCGGCCACAATGCCGCTCGCCACTGCGCTGAGTCAAGGATCTTGAGCATCCTACGACGATGGTCACAGGAAAATTGACTGTGATCAGTGATTCACTTGTTCAAGTTTGGCGTTGATGGACGAGTAATCCTCGATGTCGTCCCGTCCGGGTGGCCCGACGCTGGACCAGAAAACACAGAACGGGGCAGCGACCTGAGTCACTGCCCCGTTCTGTGTGTCAGGCCGGACGGGTCACAGCTCGGTGACCGAACCGCCAGCCTTCTCGATCTTCTCCTTGGCCGAGCCGGTGAACGCATCGGCGCTCACCTGCACGGCAACCTGGATGTCGCCGTTGCCCAGCACCTTGACGAGGTGGCCCTTGCGGACGGCGCCCTTGGCGACGAGGTCCTCGACGCTGACGGCACCCCCCTCGGGGAACAGCTCGGCGATGGTGCCGACATTGACAACCTGGTACTGCACCTTGAAGGGGTTCTTGAACCCCTTCACCTTGGGCAGACGCATGTGCATCGGCATCTGGCCGCCCTCGAACGCCTCGGGGACGTTCTTGCGCGCGCCGGTGCCCTTCGTACCGCGACCAGCAGTCTTGCCCTTGGAGGCCTCACCGCGACCCACGCGGGTCTTGGCGGTCTTGGCTCCGGGGGCAGGACGCAGGTGATGAACCTTCAACGCCATGTCACTCAACCTCTTCCACAGCAACGAGGTGCTGCACAGCCTTGACCATCCCGCGGATCTCGGGACGGTCCTCCTTGACGGCAACGTCGCCAACCCGCTTGAGACCCAGCGTACGCAGGGTGTCCTTGTGGTTCTGCTTGCTGCCGATGCCCGACTTCAACTGGGTCACCTTCAGGCGTGCCATCAGTTGGTCACCCCTTCCTTGCGAGCCTTGAGCATCGCCGCCGGAGCAACGTCCTCGACGGACTTGCTGCGACGCTTGGCGATCTGCTCGGGCTCCTCGAGGCTCTGCAGCGCCTCAACGGTGGCGTGCACCACGTTGATGGCGTTGGGCGAGCCCAGGCTCTTGGCGAGCACGTCGTGCACGCCGGCGCACTCCAGCACGGCGCGAACCGAACCACCAGCGATGACACCGGTACCGGGCGAAGCCGGACGCAGCATCACGACACCAGCAGCCTTCTCGCCCTGCACCGGGTGCGGGATGGTGCGCTGGATCAGCGGCACCTTGAAGAAGTGCTTCTTGGCCTCCTCGACACCCTTGGCGATGGCCGCGGGCACCTCCTTGGCCTTTCCGTAGCCGACGCCCACGGTGCCCTCGCCGTCGCCCACCACAACCAGTGCGGTGAAGCTGAAGCGACGGCCACCCTGGACCACCTTGGCGACGCGGTTGATGGCAACCACGCGCTCCAGGTACTGCGACTTCTCTTCCTGCTTGGCGTTGCCTCGGCGGTCCTCACGACCCCGACGCTCGCCGCCTGCGCGGCGCTGAGTTTCACTCATCGTCTTTTGCCTTTCAGTCGTGATCAGAACCCGAGGCCAGCCTCGCGCGCGGCGTCAGCCAGCGCGGCGATGCGACCGTGGTACTTGTTTCCGGCGCGGTCGAAGACCACGTTCTCGACACCGGCGGCCTTGGCGCGCTCGGCGATCAGGGTGCCCACCTTGGCGGCCTTGGCCGACTTGTCGCCCTCGGCGCCGCGCACGGCAGCCTCCATGGTCGACGCGGAGGCCAGGGTGTGACCCTTGACGTCGTCGATCACCTGGACGGCGATGTGACGAGCGGAGCGGTTGACGACCAGGCGGGGACGCTCGGCCGAACCCTGGATCTTCTTGCGGGCGCGAACCTGGCGACGCACACGCGACGCCTTCTTCGCCGCCAGTCCCTTGCGAACTGCGAGAGAGATAGCCATGGTCACTTACCAGCCTTTCCGACCTTGCGGCGAACAACCTCGCCGGCGTAGCGCACGCCCTTGCCCTTGTACGGCTCGGGCTTGCGGAGCTTGCGGATGTTGGCCGCAACCTCGCCGACCATCTGCTTGTCGATGCCCTGGACGCTGAAGGCAGTGGGCTTCTCGACGGCGAAGGAGATGCCCTCCGGGGCGTCGATGATGACCGGGTGCGAGAAGCCGAGCGCGAACTCGAGCTGCTTCGGACCCTTGGAGATCACGCGGTAACCAACACCGACGATCTCGAGCTTCTTCTCGTAGCCCTCGGTCACACCGATGATCATGTTGTTCACCAGGGTGCGGGTCAGGCCGTGCAGCGAGCGGCTCTCGCGCTCGTCATTGGGACGAGCGACCTCGAGCTGGCCCTCGTCATTCTTCTGGATCTTGATGGGCTCCGGAACCACGTGGGTCAGGGTTCCCTTGGGACCCTTCACCTCGACGTTCTGGCCATCGAGCTTCACCTCAACACCGGACGGGACGGTGATCGGGAGCTTGCCAATTCGTGACATCTAATTCTCCTTATCAGTCTCGTCGGGTCACCAGACGTAGGCGAGCACTTCGCCGCCCACGGACTTCGCATGTGCCTGGCTGTCAGTCATCAGGCCCTGCGAGGTGGAGATGATGGCGATGCCCATCCCACCCAGCACCTTCGGCAGCGCGGTCGACTTGGCGTAGACGCGCAGACCGGGCTTGCTGATGCGGCGCAGGCCGGCAAGCGAACGCTTGCGGTCGTCGCCGTACTTCAGCGTGATCTTGAGGGTCTTGCCGACCTCGCCCTCGGCGGGCTCGGCCACCTCGAAGTCGGAGATGTAGCCCTCCTGCTTGAGGATCTCGGCGATGCCCACCTTGATCTTCGAGCTCGGCATGGAGGTCTCGTCGTGGAACGCCTGATTGGCGTTGCGCAGACGCGTCAGCATGTCTGCGATTGGATCAGTCATTGTCATGGCTGTTTGCTACTTCCTCGCGACGGTTTCATGGCCGGGTACACCCAGACATGACCTTTCGCGCTATGTCCCGATCGGCGACCGGGAGGATCTTGGGGCGGAACGGCTGGATGGCGCGTTCCGCGGTGTGGGCCGGCGACGGAGGACTCCCCCGTCGCCGGCACCGGGACCTTCAGTGTGCTGGGTTCACCAGGACGACTTGGTCACGCCGGGCAGTTCGCCCTTGTGAGCCATCTCGCGCAGGCAGACACGGCACAGGCCGAACTTGCGGTAGACCGACTTCGGTCGGCCGCACTTCTGGCAGCGGGTGTAGGCGCGCACGCCGAACTTGGGTGCACGTGCCTGCTTTACCTTCAGGGCTGTCTTGGCCATGGGTCAGCGCCTCACTTCTTCTTCTTGTTGCGGTAGTAGGCCGGGCCGCGCTTGACCTTCTTGGCCTTCGGGTCGTCGACCTCCTTGAAGGGGAAGCCCAGGTGCTTCAGCAGCGCCTTGCCCTCCTCGTTGTTCGAGGCGGTGGTGACGAAGGTGATGTCCATGCCGCGCACGCGATCGATCTTGTCCTGATCGATCTCGAGGAACATGACCTGCTCGTTCAGGCCGAAGGTGTAGTTGCCCAGTCCGTCGAACTGGTTGCCGTTGAGGCCGCGGAAGTCGCGGATTCGGGGCAGGGCCAGGGTCAGCAGACGGTCGGCGAACTCCCACATGCGGTCACCGCGCAGGGTGACGTGGCAACCAATCGGCATGCCCTCACGCAGCTTGAACTGCGCGATGGACTTGCGAGCCTTGGTGACCTGGGGCTTCTGGCCGGTGATGGCGGTCAGGTCGCGCACGGCGCCATCGATGACCTTGGAGTCATTGGCGGCGTCGCCCACACCCATGTTCACGACGATCTTGGTCAGACCGGGAACCAGCATGGGGTTGGCGTACTTGAACTCCTCCTGCATGGCAGGACGGATCTCGTCGCGGTAACGCTGCTTCAGGCGCGGCAGCTCACGCGCATAGCTCTCGGCGCTCATCAGATCTCCTCCCCCGTCTTGCGGGCGATGCGAACGCTACGGGTGGTCGTGTACTCCGAACCGTCGGGGCGACGCTTGGTGACCTCGACGCGCTTGTAGCCGACGCGGGTGGTCTGGGCATCCTTGCCGGTACCGATGACCAGCTGGACGTTGGAGACGTGGATGGGGGCTTCGGACGAGATGATGCCGCCCTTGGTCTGCTGGCCGGTGGCGGTCGCCTGGTCACGCAGGTGACGCTTGACGATGTTTACGCCCTCGACGGTGACGCGCTGGTTGGCGATGTCCACGGCGATGATCTCGCCGATGGTGCCCTTGTCCTTGCCTGCGATGACCTTGACGCGGTCACCCTTCTTGACGTGCAGCGACTTCATGTCAGATCACCTCCGGGGCAAGCGAGACGATGCGCATGAACTTCTTCTCGCGAAGCTCACGGGCCACCGGGCCGAAGATACGGGTGCCGCGGGGCTCCCCGTCGTTCTTCAGGATGACGGCGGCGTTCTCGTCGAACTTGATGTAGGAACCGTCGGCGCGACGGTTCTCCTTGGCGGTGCGCACGATGACGGCCTTGACGATCTCGCCCTTCTTGACGTTGCCACCGGGGATGGCGTCCTTGACGCTGCACACGATGGTGTCGCCGAGACCGGCGTAGCGGCGACCGGAACCACCGAGAACACGGATGCACAAGAGTTCCTTGGCACCAGTGTTGTCGGCGACCTTGAGTCGCGACTCCTGCTGGATCATTGATTCTCCTCTGCCCCACCGGTTCCCCGCAGGGCCTTGTGGAGCTTGATCTGGACCCCCTGGATTTTGCCAGGAGGGGTGGACAACCCCGAGCCGTGAGGCCCGCAGGCAAGGGGACGATTGCTCGTCCCGTCACGAACGGTCTCCCGCTCGAGACTGGCGGACTCCAACACGCGGCCATACCTCCGTGGAGACACAGCGGATGCGATTGAAGCCAACTTCTCAAGTCTAAACGACAGTGGGCCCGACTGGCGAATCGGGCAGGAATGACGGCAGGGTCCGTCACATGTGACGGACCCTGCCGGTCTTTCAGACGCTCGAGGCGTGGATCACTTGGCGCGCTCGAGGATCTCGATCAGACGCCAGCGCTTGGTCGCCGACAGCGGTCGGGTCTCCATGATGCGCACCCGGTCGCCCAGGCCGGCATCGTTGTTCTCGTCATGGGCCTTGAGCCGCTCGCTCTTGGTCATGACCTTGCCGTAGAGGGGATGCTTGACGCGGTCCTCGACGAGCACGGTGATGGTCTTGTCCATCTTGTCCGAGACGACCAGGCCCTCACGCACCTTGCGGTATGTGGTGCGGCCCTCGGTCTCGACCTTGGTGTTCTCGCTCATTGTCAGGCCTTCTTCTCAGGGTCGTCGACGATGCCCAGGTTGCGCTCCTGGAGCACGGTGTAGATCCGGGCGATGTCCTTGCGGACCTCGCGCAGACGTCCATGGGACTCCAGCTGGCCGGTGGCGGCCTGGAAGCGCAGCGTGAACAGCTCTTCCTTCAGCTCGAGGACCTTGGAATTGAGGTCTTCACGGCTGAGACCGCGCAGTTCGGCGGCGGTGGTGGTCTTCGCCATCAGATTTCACCTGCTTCGCGCTTGATGAAGCGAGCCTTGAAGGGCAGCTTGTGGATCGCGAGGCGCATGGCCTCACGAGCGGTCTCCTCATCCACACCGGACAGCTCGAAGAGCACACGACCCGGCTTGATGTTGGCGACCCAGAACTCGGGCGAGCCCTTGCCGGAACCCATGCGGGCCTCGGCAGGGTGCTTGGTCAGCGGGCGATCGGGGTAGACGTTGATCCACACCTTGCCGCCACGCTTGATGTGACGGGTCATGGCGATACGAGCGGCCTCGATCTGACGGTTGGTCAGGTAGGAGCTCTCCAGCGCCTGGATCCCGTACTCACCGAAGGCGAGCTTGGTTCCGCCCTTGGCAGCACCGGTCCGCTTGGGGTGGTGCTGCTTGCGGTACTTAACACGACGAGGAATCAGCATGCTCAGGCTCCTGCGTTCTCGGCTGCCGGTGCCTGGCCCTCGGCCTTGGCGCCGGCGTTGTTGTCATTGCGCGCACCCTCGGCGCGACGGCGTCCACCGCGCTCCGGACGGTCACCACGACGATCGGGACGGCGTCCACCACGACGGTTGGCGCCGGGAGCGGCGGCACGAGCGGCCTTCTGGGCGGCGCGCTCGGCGCGGGTGCCCGTGACGTCGCCCTTGTAGATCCACACCTTGACGCCGATGCGACCGAAGGTGGTGCGGGCCTCGTAGAAGCCGTAGTCGATGTCCGCACGCAGCGTGTGCAGCGGGACGCGACCCTCGCGGTAGCCCTCGGAGCGGCTCATCTCGGCTCCGCCCAGACGGCCGGAGCACTTGATGCGGATGCCCTGGGCACCGGAACGCATCGCGGTCTGCTGCGCCTTGCGCATCGCACGGCGGAAGGCCACGCGGGCCCCCAGCTGCTCGGCGACGCCCTGGGCGACCAGCTGGGCATCGATCTCGGGGTTCTTGACCTCGAGGATGTTCAGCTGGATCTGCTTTCCGGTCAGCTTCTCCAGTGCGCCACGCACACGCTCCGCCTCGGCGCCATTGCGGCCGATGACGATGCCCGGGCGGGCGGCGTACAGGAAGATGGTCACGCGCTCGGAACGACGCTCGATCTCGATCGAGGAGATGCCGGCACGCTCAAGGTTCTTGAGCAGGTACTGGCGGATCTTGACGTCTTCACCAACGAAGGCCGCGTACTGCTTCTCGGCGTACCAACGGGTCTTGTGATCGGTGGTGATGCCGAGGCGGAAGCCATGCGGGTTGATCTTCTGGCCCATGCTCAGGCTCCCTTCTTGCTCTCAGTTGCGGTCTTGTTGGACTTGGGCTCGACGACCACGGTGATGTGGCTGGCGCGCTTCAGGATGCGGCTCGCGGAACCCTTGGCGCGGGGACGGATGCGACGCATGGTCACACCCTCGTCCACGAAGGCCTGCGAGATGTACAGGTCATCGGCGCGCAGGCTCTCGGTGTTCTCCGCGTTCGCGACGGCGGAGGCCACCACCTTGTAGATGGGATCGCTTGCTGCCTGCGGAGCGAACTTCAGCGTGACCAGGGCCTCGTTGACGTCCATTCCACGCACCAGGTCGATGACACGGCGCACCTTCATCGGGCTCATCCGGACGTGACGCGCGATGGCGTACGAGCCAGGACGATCCCCGAGCAGGGCAGCGCGACGGCTGGGCCGGCTTTCGTTGTTGCTCATTCTTTGATCAGTTCCTTGTCTCGCCCGCTCAGCGGCGGCGCGCCTTCTTGTCGTCCTTGACGTGACCCTTGAAGGTACGCGTCGGAGCGAACTCGCCCAGCTTGTGGCCGATCATGGACTCGGTCACGAAGACCGGGACATGCTTGCGGCCGTCGTGCACGGCGATGGTGTGACCCAGCATGTCGGGCACGATCATCGAACGACGCGACCAGGTCTTGATGACATTCTTGGTTCCCTTTTCGTTCTGGGCATCGACCTTCTTGGCCAGATGCTCGTCGACGAAGGGACCCTTCTTCAAACTACGAGGCATTTTCTCTCAGGCTCCCAATCAGCGCTTCTTGCCGGTCTTGCGGCGACGGACGATGAGGCGGCTGCTCGCCTTGTTCTTGTCGCGGGTGCGACCCTCAGGCTTGCCCCAGGGCGACACCGGGTGACGACCACCCGAGGTACGTCCCTCGCCACCACCGTGCGGGTGGTCGATCGGGTTCATGACCACACCACGCACGGTCGGGCGGACGCCCTTCCAGCGCTTGCGGCCAGCCTTGCCCCAATTGATGTTGGACTGCTCGGCATTGCCGACGGCTCCAACGGTGGCGCGGCAACGGATGTCCACCATGCGCATCTCGCCCGAAGGCATGCGCAGCGTGGCGTACTTGCCCTCGCGAGCGACCAGCTGGATCGACGCGCCGGCGCTACGGCCGAGCTTCGCGCCGCCACCGGGACGCATCTCCACGGCGTGCACCGTGGTGCCCACCGGGATGTTGCGCAGGGCCAGGTTGTTGCCCGGCTTGATGTCGGCGTTCTCGCCAGCGGTGACCGTCGCGCCCTGGGTCAGACCCGAGGGGGCGATGATGTAGCGCTTCTCGCCGTCCGCGTAGTGCAGCAGGGCGATGCGAGCGGTGCGGTTGGGGTCGTACTCGATGTGAGCGACCTTGGCCGGCACGCCGTCCTTGTCGTAACGCTTGAAGTCGATGATGCGGTACGACTGCTTGTGGCCACCGCCGATGTGGCGGGTGGTGATACGTCCGGAGTTGTTGCGGCCACCGGTCTTCGGCTTGGGGGCCAGCAGCGACTTCTCCGGGGTGGAACGAGTCAGTTCGACGAAGTCGGCCACGCTGGAGCCGCGACGGCCCGGCGTAGTCGGCTTGTGCTTACGGATACCCATGAGGTCTCAGTTTCCTTGTCTCAGCGAACGTCCGGTCAGGCGACCGGACCTCCAAAGATGTCGATGCGCTGGCCCTCGGCCACGGACACGATGGCGCGCTTGCTGTCGGGGCGCTTGCCCAGACCGAAGCGGGTGCGACGAGTCTTGCCGGGACGGTTGATGGTGTTCACACCAGTGACCTTGACGTTGAAGATCGACTCGACGGCGATCTTGATCTCGGTCTTGTTCGCGTGCGGCGCGACGAGGAAGGTGTACTTGTTCTCGTCGAGCAGGTTGTAGCTCTTCTCGCTGACCACGGGTGCGAGCAGGATGTCGCGGTGGTCGCGGATCTTCACGGAATCGCTCACTTCTCGGTCTCCTCTGCAGCAGCCTCGGACTCCGTGGCCACGGCCTTGGCGCCCCGACCCTTGGCGGGTCCGGCGATGTAGGTGTCGAGGGCGGCCTTGGTGAAGACCACACCGTCGTTGACCACGACGTCGTAGGCGTTGAGCTGGTCAACGGCGATGACGTGCACGGTGGGAACATTGCGCAGGCTCATCCAGGCGACCTCGTCGGCACGGTCGAGGACGACCAGCAGCTTGCTGGCGTCACCGGCGGCGGACAGGGCCTTCAGGGCGGCCTTGGTGCTGGGGGTCTCGCCGGCCACGATCTGGTCCAGGACGAAGACCTTGCCGTCACGGGCGCGGTCGGACAGGGCACCCTTGATCGCGGCGGCGATCATCTTCTTGGGGGTGCGCTGGGCGTAGCCGTGGGGCTGCGGACCGTGCACGGTGCCACCGCCGACCCAGATGGGCGAACGACGCGAACCGTGACGGGCGCGACCGGTGCCCTTCTGGCGCCAGGGCTTGATGCCACCACCGCGGACGTCGCCGCGGGTCTTGGTGGCGTGGGTGCCCTGGCGGGCAGCGGCCTGCTGGGCCACGACAACCTGGTGGATCAGCGGAATGTTGGTCTGCACACCGAAGAGCTCAGCGGGGAGCTCGGTGCTGCCGGCCTTCTTGCCGTCGACGCCGAGGACGTCGACCTTCAGCGACTCGCTCATGCGACATCACCCTTCTTGGCAGCGCTGCGAATGACGACCAGCGAGCCCTTGTTGCCCGGGACCGCACCGCGGACCAGGATCAGGCCGCGCTCGGCGTCCACAGCGTGGATGGTCAGGTTCTGGACGGTGACCTTGTCGACACCCATGCGACCCGCCATGCGCATGCCCTTGAAGACACGGCCGGGGGTGGCGCAGCCGCCGATGGAACCCGGCGAGCGGTGCTTGCGGTGCACACCGTGGGAGGCGCGCAGGCCGTGGAAGCCGTGGCGCTTCATGACACCGGCGGTGCCCTTGCCCTTGCTCACGCCGGTGACGTCGACGACGTCGGCGGAAGCGAAGGTCTCGGCGGTCAGCTCCTGGCCGAGGGTGTACTCGGAGGCGTCCGAGGTGCGCAGCTCGACGAGGTGCTTGCGCGGGGTGACGCCGGCCTTCTCGAAGTGACCGCCCTGGGGCTTGGTCACCTTCTTGGCCTTGACGGCGCCGTAGCCCAGCTGCACGGCGTTGTAGCCGTCCACCTCGGGGGTGCGGACCTGGGTGACCACACAGGGGCCGGCCTGGATCACGGTCACGGGCACGACGCGGTTCTCGTCGTCCCACAGCTGGGTCATGCCGAGCTTGGTGCCCAGCAGACCCTTCACCTTGCGTTCGTTGTTCATGTTCACGGACCTCACGGGAGCTTGATCTCGATGTCCACACCGGCCGGAAGGTCGAGACGCATCAGCGAGTCGACCGTCTTCGGGGTGGGATCAAGAATGTCGATGAGCCGCTTGTGGGTGCGCATCTCGAAGTGCTCGCGGCTGTCCTTGTACTTGTGGGGCGAACGGATCACACAGAACACGTTCTTCTCGGTCGGCAGCGGCACCGGGCCGGCAACCTTGGCACCCGTACGGGTCACCGTGTCGACGATCTTGCGCGCCGACGAGTCGATGACCTCATGGTCATAGGCACGGAGCCTGATGCGGATCTTTTGTCCCGCCACAGTTGTTCCTTCTACTCGTCCAAGCTTGAGTCCGGAGGTTTCCGGCTTCGCGTCGAGGATCCCGGCGGGATCCCCCAAATGCTCACTGATGTCGAGGTCCAAGACCTGGTCCCGAGTGGGACCAGAACCCTCTTTCCTCCGACCCCCGCGGTCGGGTGTGTCGCAACTGTCAGGCACTCACAAACGCTCTATTTCCGTTATGTAGTGCTCTCTTCAGTTCCGTCACCACGGCGACTGCCCAGGATCGGGGCGACATGTCTGGATGGGGCCTGCAGGCAGGTCCATCGGCGACATCACGCGCCAACTCCATCGGAGCAACCTGACAAGTCTGTCATGGGATGGCCGCAGATGCCAAATCGGGGATCGGCCCCCCGATCCCCTCCCCTTTTCAGGGGGTCGATGGCAGTCTGGGAACACCCTGCGGCCCCTTGGGGCCGGCCCCGACCACCACGACGAAGGAGTTGTGATGGACGTCGAACTCAGCGAGGTACGAGACTTCCTGGCCGAGCACGATCCCTTCCGCGAGCTGCCGGCGACGATCCTGGACGAGCTGCCCAGCCGATTGCAGCTGCGCTACCACCGGCGCGGCACGGTGCTGATGGAGGTGGGACGCCCCAACAACACCCTGTACATCCTGCGCTCGGGTGCCGCCGACATCGTCGACGCCACTGGCACCCTGGTGGAGCGCACCGAGCCCGGAGACAGCTTCGGTGCCTCCTCGCTGCTGTCCAAGGCTCCGTCGCGCTACACCATCACCGCCGTCGAGGACAGTCTGGTGCTGGTGATGGGCTCCGAGGTCTTCCAGCACCTGGTGGACCACTTTCCCCACGTGCGCGACCACTATGACCAACAGGCCGATGGGCGCCTGCGCCGCGCCGTGGCGGTGCAGCAGTCGGCAGACCGGAGTTCGGCAGCCTGGTTGCGCACCCGGGTCGACGACATCGGAACCGCCGATCCCCATGGCGTCGCGGCCAGCCTGAGCATCCAGGACGCCGCCCGTGTGATGACCCAGCACCGGATCTCGGCCCTGCTGGTGACCGAGAGCGAGCACATGCGGGGCATCATCACCGACCGGGACCTGCGATCCAAGGTGGTGGCGCAGGCGCTCGACGTGTCACTGCCGGTCTCACGGATCATGACCAATGACCCGGTCCACGTACCACCCGGAACCCAGGCCTTCGAGGCGCTGCTGGAGATGACCAGCCGCGGCGTGCACCACCTGCCGGTGGTGGAGGACGGTCGCGCCGTGCGCATCGTCACCTCCGGCGACATCGTGCGGCTCCAACAGACCGACCCGGTCTTCCTGGTGGCAGACATCTCGCGCCAGAAGGACGTGGCGGCGCTGTCCCGGCTGGCCGCACGAACTCCATCGCTGGTCGCCCAGCTCTTGCGCCAGGACGCGTCCGCCCATGACATCTCGCGCCTGTTGTCCACCTTCGCCGATGCCTTGACCCGTCGGTTGATCCACTTCGCCGAGCAGGACCTGGGGCCGGCTCCCGGCCCCTGGGCCTGGATCGCGCTGGGCTCCCAGGCGCGCCGGGAGCTGTCGGTGCATTCCGACCAGGACCACGCCCTGGTGGTCGCCGACGGCGTGCTGGACTCCCCCGGCGCAACGGACTGGTTCGCCCAGCTGGCCGAACGGGTCACCTCCGGGCTGGCCCAGTGCGGGCAGGAGCTGTGCCCCGGTGAGGTGATGGCCAGCAATCCCACCTGGCGGATGAGCGTGAGCCAGTGGCGACGACAGTTCGCCCAGTGGATCCACGAGCCCTCGGCCGAGGCCGTGCTGCACAGCCAGATCTTCTTCGACGCCCGCACCGTGCACGGCGACCCCGCCCTGCTGGCCGCCATTCGCTCCGAGACGCTGGCGGCAACGCCACGCGCCGCTCGCTTCCTGGGCCACCTGGCCTCGCAGGCCGTCGAGCGACAACCTCCGGTGGGCTTCTTCCGTGGGCTGGTGCTGGCGGCGAAGGGCGAGGAGGCCGAGACCTTCGACATGAAGGCCGATGGCGTCCACGCCATCATCGAGATCGCGCGGGTCCATGCCCTGGCCCAGGGAATCGATGCCGTGGGAACCCTGGACCGGTTGCGCATCGCCGCGGCCCATGGAGCCCCGAGCCTTGCCGACCTGACCGATGCCTTCGAGTTCGTCACCCACGTGCGATTGGCCCACCAGAGCCGCCAACTCGAGCAGGGCCTCACCCCGGACAACATCGTGCGGGCCGATTCACTGTCGAACTTCGACAAGCGCCACCTCAAGGACTCGTTCGCGGTGATCCGCAAGGCGCAGGAGGGCCTGTCGTACAGCTACCAGACCCACCTGATGAGCTGAGGACACCATGGCCCTGTTCCGGAAGTCACCCCAACAGCGCAGCCATCGGCTGCCCGAGGGTCCCCTGCGTGACTGGGCGGAGACCCCCCTGCCAGCACCGTCCACGCCGGCACGCGAGCTGCGGCTGCTGGCCGTCGACGTGGAGACCACGGGCCTGGATCCGAAGACGGACCGCCTGTTGAGCATCGGCTGGGTGCCGGTGGATGGCAATGCGATCCCCTTGCGAGGGGCTGGTCACGTCGTCCTGCGCGGCGCAACCGAGGTGGGGCAGAGCGCCACCATCCACCGCATCACCGACGACCAGTTGGCCGCCGGCATGGAACCGGCCCAGGCACTCACCCAGCTGCTGCAGGCCTTGCGGGGCCGCGTCCTGCTGGCGCACCACGCGGTGATGGAGACCGGCTTCCTGGAGGGGGCCATGAAGCAGGTCTGGGGGAACAGCGTGTCCCTGCCCACCGTGGACACCATGCAGTTGCAGTACCGCCTGCTCACCAAGGGCTTCGACGACGAGCCGCCGCCCGGCTCCCTGCGGTTGTGGGCGGCCCGCGACCAGTACGGGCTCCCCCGCTATCGCGCCCACGAGGCACTCACCGACGCGCTGGCCTGCGCCGAGCTCTACCTGGCACAGGTCAGCGAGATCGGTTGGGAGACCCCGCTCAAGAAGCTGCGCTGAGGGCCGCTCCCCGAGCCTGTCGAAAGGGTCACGCTCCCCGAGCCTGTCGAGGGGCCGGGAGCTCGGTCCTCAGAGCGTCGCGCGGAAGGCCTTCAGACGGCGGATCGACGAGTCGTGGCCGAGCAGCTCCATCGACTCGAACAGCGGCGGGCTCACATTGGAGCCGGTGATGCCCACCCGCACCGGGGCGAAAGCGAACTTCGGCTTGATGCCCAGGTCGTCCACCAGCTTGGCGCGCAGGGCGGCCTGGATGGTGTCGGCGTCGAAGGGCTCCAACCCCTCCAGCACGGCCAGCGCCGCGTCGAGCACGTCGGCGGCGTCGTCCTTGAGCTTGGCCACCACCTCGTCGGGGGCGCTGATGTCGGCGTCGGCCGCGAACAGGAAGGCCAGCTTCTCCTTCGCCTCACCCAAGAGCGTCAGGCGCTCCTGGATCAGCGGGGTGGCACCCACCAGCAGCTGGCGACCCCGCTCGTCAAGCGTCGGCTCGCCCTGCTCGGCCCAGAAGGCCTCGATCCGAGCGGCCAGTTCCTCGGCCGACATCTGGCGGATCCAGGCACCATTGAGCCAGTTGAGCTTGTCCAGGTCGAAGATCGGCCCGGCCGGATTGATCTTGGACCAGTCGAAGGCGGCGACGAACTCGTCGAAGGTCTGGACCTCCTCCCCCTCCCGCACCGGCGGGTAGCCCAGCAACATCAAGAAGTTCAGCAGTGCCTCGGGAAGGTAGCCCTGCTCCCGGAACCAGGTGAGCCGCGCGGCGGGGTTCTTGCGCTTGCTGATCTTGGACTTGTCGGTGTTGCGCAGCAACGGCATGTGGGCAAAGCGGGGCATCGGCAGGCCGAGCCACTTGTAGAGCAGCATGTGCTTGGGGGTGGAGCTGATCCACTCCTGTCCGCGCACCACATGGGTGATGCCCATCAGGTGATCGTCGACGACCACGGCCAGGTGGTAGGTCGGGAAGCCGTCGGTCTTGAGGATCACCTGGTCGTCGGGACGCGGGGCATGCGTCTCACCGTTGATCAGGTCGTCGAAGGTGAGCTCGACGTCGTCGGGCACCAGCATGCGCACCACGGGCGTCTCCTGGAAGCCGGGCAGCTGGGCCCTCTCCTCCTTGGTCTTGCCCAGGCACAGCCGGTCGTAACCAACCACGTCGCGCTTTTCGGCCTGCTGCTGCTCGCGCATCTGCTTCAGCCGCTCGGCGCTGCACCAGCAGTGGTAGGCGTGCCCGTCGGCGATCAGCTGGTCGACGAAGGGGCGGTAGGTGTCCAGCCGTTCCGACTGCTTGTAGGGCCCGAAGTCACCCCCCTGGAGCGGCCCCTCGTCGGGCGCGAGTCCGAGCCAGTCGAGGGTGTCGTGGATCTGCTGCTCCGAGCCCTCCACCAGACGAGCCTGGTCGGTGTCCTCGATGCGCAGCACGAAGGCGCCACCGGTGCGCTTGGCCCAGGCCTTGTCGAACAGGGCCATGTAGGCGGTACCCACGTGGGGATCACCGGTCGGGGACGGGGCGACACGCAGTCGCGCAGGGGTCAGGGCGTCGCTGGAGTGCTGTTCAGTCATGATGCCCGCAGCCTATCGTCCGACGGCCCTCACCCGTGGCCAAGGCCGGGCCCGCGCATGCTAGTTTCAACGCCATGACTGCACCCATTCCTGCTGCCGCCAACAATGACTTCATTCGCGACGCGATCCGGCGTGACAATGAGCAGGGAACCTATGGCCAGCGGGTGCAGACACGCTTCCCCCCGGAACCCAATGGCTACCTGCACATCGGCCATGCCAAGGCGATCGTGCAGAACTTCGGGGTGGCCGAGGAATTCGACGGGGTGTGCAACCTGCGCCTGGATGACACCAATCCCGGCACCGAGGAGGTCGAGTTCGTCGACTCCATCAAGGACGACATCGCCTGGCTCGGCTACACCCCCGGTGTGACGGTCCACGCCTCCGACTACTTCGAGCAGCTCTACCAGTGGGCCGAGCACCTGGTGGAGCAGGGCCTGGCCTATGTGGACGACCAGGACGGCGAGACCATCAGCGCCCAGAAGGGTGGCTTCGGGGTGCCCGGCACCAACTCCCCCTTCCGGGACCGTCCCGCGGCAGAGAGCCTCGACCTGCTGCGTCGGATGCGCGCCGGTGAGTTCCCCGACGGGTCGCGGTGCCTGCGCGCCAAGATCGACATGTCCGCCGAGAACATGTGGTTGCGCGATCCGGTGATGTACCGCATCCGCCACGCCAGCCACCACAACACCGGTGACCAGTGGTGCATCTACCCCACCTATGACTGGGCCCACGGCCAGAGCGACGCCATCGAGGGCGTCACCCACTCGCTGTGCAGCCTGGAGTTCGACGCGCACCGCCCGCTCTACGACTGGTTCCTGGAGCACCTGCCCCTGGCCGGTGACAAGCCCCGCCAGATCGAGTTCGCCCGGCTGGAGCTCACCCACACGGTCACCTCCAAGCGTCGGCTCAAGAAGCTCGTCGAGGACGGCATCGTCGACGGGTGGGACGACGCTCGGATGCCCACCCTGCGCGGCATGCGGCGTCGCGGTTACCCGGCAGCGGCGATCCGCGACTTCATGACCGCGATCGGCACCACCCGCAACAACTCGGTCAAGGCGATCGAGGAGTTCGAGGCCTTCGTGCGTCGCGAGCTGAACCAGACCGCCCAGCGTCGGATGGCGGTGCTGCGGCCCCTGAAGCTCACGCTGACCAATTGGCCCACCGACGAGAACGGCGAGCCGGTGGTGGAGTACTTCGAGGTCTCCAACAACCCGGAGCGGGCCGAGGACGGCCTGCGCAAGATGCCCTTCAGCGGCAGCCTCTACATCGAGCAGGATGACTTCGCCGAGGTGCCGCCGCCCAAGTACTTCCGCCTCACCCTGGACCGGGAGGTGCGGCTGCGCGGGGCCTACTTCGTGAAGGCCCATGACGTGGTCAAGGACGACGAGGGCACTGTGGTGGAGGTGCTGGCCACCTACGATCCCGAGACTCGCGGTGGCGACGCCCCCGATGGGCGCAAGGTGAAGTCAACCATGCACTGGGTCTCGGCCGAGCACGCGCAGGATGCCACCGTGACGCTCTACGACCGGCTCTTCTCCGCCAAGAACCCGGGCGAGGAGACCGGCGAGGCGATGGATGACCTGAACCCCGACAGCCGCGAGATCCTCACCGGCTGCAAGGTGGAACCCGCCCTGGCCGAGACGCCCGCGGGCGACGTGGTGCAGTTCGAGCGCACTGGCTACTTTGCGGCCGACCCCGACCAGCCGATGCTCTTCCATCGCACGGTGGGACTGCGCGACGAATGGGCCGCCCAGCAGAAGAAGAACAAGAAGTAGCAGCCTTCTCGGGCTCGACAGGCTCGGCCGCCGGATTGGCGATCCCCGAGCTTGTCGAGAGGGTCAGATGATCCCCAGGCCCTTGGCCACCCACCACAGCGCGAACAGCGTGCCGCCCACCATCAGGGCCACGGCCGCCAGCACCATCGCGGTGGCCGCCACCAGGTAGACGACGCTGTGGCGTCGCACCCGGTCCGGGTCGGCGACCGCGCGCTCCAACAGGCGCAGGTTCTTGCGATTGCTGCGGAAACCGATGTCGGCCAGGTCTCCGACGAGCGGGATCTGCCCCAGCGTCGCGTCCAGCCCACAGTTGAGGACCATGCGCCCCAGCACCGGCAGCGGCACCTGGGCCCGGACCGCGTCCACCAGGATCAGGCTCGCCATCGTGGTGGTGGCCGCGTCGCCGAGGCCCGGGACCAGCCCCAGGAGCGCGTCGGCCCCCACGGTGATCCGGGTGCCGGGGATCGTCACCAGGTCGTCCAGGGCATGCGCCAAGCTGCGCGAACGCCGCGTCTGTTCCACCGGGGTCTGTTGCGCTCTCTGGTCTGGGGTCACCCGTCCACGGTAGCCGGACGGAAGGGACCCACCCCGCTGCCTCGCGCCCATGGCGTCCCGCTCGGCCAACAGCTGAATGCGTGCGCGCCCGAAGACCCCACGCCGATGCGGCACTAGGCTCTCAACCATGACTCCCACCTCCACCTACCGGCTGCAGATCACCCCCGACTTCCGGCTGCAGGATGCGGCGGCGCTGGTCGACTACCTGGACGCCCTGGGCGTGGGGGCGATCTACCTCTCCCCCGTGCTGACCTCCACCACCGGCTCTGGGCACGGTTACGACGTCACCGATCCCACCACCATCGATCCGCAACGTGGTGGCGAGGACGGTTGGCGCGAGCTGGTCAGCGCTGCCCGAGGCAAGGGGCTCGGGATCGTCGTCGACATCGTCCCGAACCATCTGGGCATCGCCAAGGCCTGGGAGAATCCGGCCTGGTGGAGTGTGCTGGCCCACGGCCAGGACTCCGACTACGCGGACTGGTTCGACATCGACTGGAGCGCACCCCGGATCACCGTCCCGGTGCTGGGCAGTCCGGATGACCTCGACAGGCTGGAGCTCAGCGACGACCTGCGCGAGCTCCGCTTCTACGAACACCGCTTCCCGGTGGCCGAAGGAACGGCCCAGCCCGGTGACAGTCCCCGTGAGGTGCACCAGCGCCAGCACTACGAGCTGATCCCGGGATCGCAGGGCAATGACCTGCTCACCCACCGTCGCTTCTTCACCGTCGCCACCCTGGCCGGGTTGAGGGTGGAGGACCCGGCGGTCTTCGACGCGACGCACGAGCGGGTCCTGCGGATGGTCCGGGAGGACGGCATCGAGGGGCTGCGCATCGACCACCCCGATGGTCTGCGTGATCCCCGGGGCTATTTCGCCCGGCTGCGCGAGCTGTGCCCCGAGCAGTGGCTGATCGCCGAGAAGATCCTGGAGCACGCAGAACCGGTGCCCGACTGGGCGATGGACGGCACCAGTGGCTACGACGCGATGACCGAGGTCAACCAGGTCTTCGTCGACTCCAGCGCGGAGGACTTCTTCACCAGGGACTACCTGGAGCGCACCGGGGACGAGCTCGACGTGGAGCAGCACATCCTGGTGGGCAAGCGATGGATGGCCCAGACCATGTTCGGGGCAGAGATGCGTCGCATCCTCGACGCCCTGGACCTGGCGGACCTCAGCCGCGAGGATGCCGCCCGCGCCATGCAGGAAGTGGCCGCCCGGATGGAATTCTACCGCAGCTACCTGCCCGAGGATGATCGCGCCCTGACCGCTGCCCTGGGGAACACCCGCCACGACCTGCCCGAGCTCGGCCCGGTGCTGGACGTGCTGGAAGCCCAACTGCTGGATGGCCGCAACGAGGCCGCACTGCGCTTCCAGCAGTTCACCGGTGCTGTCATGGCCAAGGGCGTGGAGGACACCGCGTGGTATCGCGCGAATCGTTTCGTCGCCCTCAATGAGGTGGGCGGTCATCCGCAGGGCTTCGGCATCGACCTGAACACCTTCCATCGTGCGATGGAACGTCGTGAACTCGTGCTGCCGCGCTCCATGACGGCCCTGTCGACCCACGACACCAAGCGCGGTGAGGACGTCCGGGCCCGGTTGGCGGCCCTGGCCGAGCTTCCCGAACAGTGGGCGGCCTTCGCGGATGTCTTCCAGGCTCGCACGAGCATCCCCGAACCCACCTTTGCCCATCTGTTGGCGCAGACCCTGGCAGGCGTCGGACCGGTGGAGCGGCAGCGGCTGCACGACTACGCCGTCAAGGCGATGCGCGAGGCCGGTCTGGCGACCAACTGGATCGAACCCGACGCTGGCTTCGAGACCGCCGTGCACCAGGCGATCGACGCGGCCTATGACGATGAGGCCCTGGCGCAGGCCTGGCATGAACTGCAACGCGTCCTCACCCCCCTGGGGCACTGGAACAGCCTCTCGCAGAAGCTGGTCCAGCTGACGATGCCGGGCATTCCCGACGTCTACCAGGGCACCGAGATCTGGGACGACTCGCTCGTCGATCCCGACAACCGTCGGGCCGTGCACTTCGACCAGTTGCGTCAACTGCTCGACACCGACAGCAGCGACCCGCTGGATCCGGCCTACAAGCAGAAGCTGGTTCGCACCGTGCTCACCCTGCGCCGTGAGCGCCCCGAGTTGTTCACCGGCTACCGTCCGGTCGTGGCCTCGGGTCTGGCGGCCGGCCATCTGCTGGGCTTCGAGCGCAGTGGTCTGGTGGCCCTCGCCACGCGACTGCCGCACCGTCTGCAGAACCTGGGGGGCTGGCAGGACACCACCATTGATTTGGACGGTGAGTGGGTCGAACAGCTCGGCCAGCAGCGCGTCGGTGGGCGGATTGGACTCGGCCAGCTGATGGACCACTCCCCCGTTGCGGTGCTGGTACGCGCCTGAGCCTGCCGTACCCAACGTGCCTGACCGGGCCCCGAAGCCCGTGCAGTGTTCCGCCCCCGGCATAAGTCGCTCGTGCAGCCCAGCGCAGGAGCGCTCGCGCCGCTACCGTGGTGTCAACGCTCCCGTGTGGGGGCAACCCGTACCCAAGGAAGAAGGACCTCATGGGACTGTTCGACAGCATCAAGGACAAGCTGAGCGGAAACAAGGACGACGCCGCACAGCCGGCGCCCGAGGTGTCGCCTGACGACCAGGCTCGCATCGATCAGCAGCAGGCCAGCAATGAGGCCACCGCCGCTGCGGCCCAGGCAGAGCTCGACGCCCAGCAGAAGGCCGAGGACGAGGCCCGTGCCAAGGCCGAGGCCGACCAGAAGGCCAAGCAGGAAGCCGCCGCCAAGGCCGAAGCCGAGCAGAAGGCCAAGGAGAAGGCCGAGCAGGAGGCCGCCGCCAAGCGCGAGGCCGACCAGAAGGCCAAGCAGGAAGCCGCCGCCAAGGCCGAAGCCGAGCAGAAGGCCAAGGAGAAGGCCGAGCAGGAGGCCGCCGCCAAGCGCGAGGCCGACCAGAAGGCCAAGCAGGAAGCCGCCAGCAAGCAGCGCACCTACACCGTGAAGCCCGGCGACAACCTGAGCGAGATCGGCGCGAAGTTCGGTGTGAACTACATGGACATCGCTCGCGCGAACAACATCGAGAACCCCGACCTCATCTACCCCGGTCAGGTCTTCGTGATCCCGGAGTGATCCAGGTCTTGTGACCAACAACGCCACGCGGAGGGGCCGCGCACCATCCGGGTGCGCGGCCCCTCTGTCTTGGCCCACGAAGTAACTCACGACGCTCATCAGAACATCAAGTCCCTCGACATCAAGCAGGGCCCCGATCCTTGCGGATCGGGGCCCTGCTTTTGATCAGGCTTCTCGCCGTGATTCAGATCGTGGGTGACAGGGTCACTTGATGATCTTGGTCACGCGGCCGGCGCCGACGGTACGACCACCCTCGCGGATGGCGAACTTCAGGCCGTCCTCCATGGCGACGGGCTTGTTCAGGTGAACGGTCATGTCGGTGTTGTCACCGGGCATGACCATCTCGGTGCCCTCGGGCAGCTGAACGACTCCGGTCACGTCCGTGGTACGGAAGTAGAACTGGGGCGAGTAGTTCGAGAAGAACGGCTTGTGACGGCCACCCTCCTCCTTGTTCAGGATGTAGACGCTGCCCTCGAAGTCGGTGTGGGGCGTGGTCGAACCCGGCTTGATGACGCACATGCCGCGCTCCACGTCCTCCTTCTTGGTGCCGCGGAGCAGCAGGCCGACGTTCTCGCCAGCCTGGCCCTCGTCGAGGATCTTGCGGAACATCTCAACACCGGTGACGGTGGTGGTCTGCTTCTCCTCGCGGATGCCCACGATGTCGACGGTCTCGCCGGTCTTGACGATGCCGCGCTCGATACGACCGGTGATGACGGTGCCACGACCGGTGATCGTGAAGACGTCCTCAACGGGCATCAGGAAGGGCTTGTCGGTCTCGCGCTCGGGCTGCGGGATGTACTCGTCCACCTGGGCCATCAGGTCCTGGACGCTCTTGACCCACTTCTCCTCGCCCTGCAGGGCCTGGTAGGCGGAGACACGGACCACGGGGCAGTCATCGCCGTCGAAGTCCTGCGACGACAGCAGCTCGCGGACCTCCATCTCGACGAGCTCGATGAGCTCCTCGTCGTCCACCATGTCGCACTTGTTCAGGGCGACGACGATGGCCGGCACGCCAACCTGACGGGCGAGCAGCACGTGCTCGTGGGTCTGCGGCATCGGACCGTCGGTGGCGGCGACCACGAGGATGGCACCGTCCATCTGAGCGGCACCGGTGATCATGTTCTTGACGTAGTCGGCGTGGCCGGGGCAGTCAACGTGAGCGTAGTGACGCTTGTCGGTCTGGTACTCGATGTGCGAGATCGAGATGGTGATACCGCGCTGACGCTCCTCCGGGGCCTTGTCGATCATGTCGAAAGGCGAAGCCTCGTTCAGCTCCGGGTACTGGTCGTGGAGCACCTTCGAGATCGCCGCGGTGAGCGTGGTCTTGCCGTGGTCGATGTGTCCGATGGTGCCGATGTTGCAGTGCGGCTTAGTCCGCTCGAACTTGGCCTTTGCCACTTGGGCTCCTTCTGGATTGCCGCCACGCTCTCCGCGGGGCGTACTGGTGTTTAACCGGCCCGGGGTTGTCCCGCACCGAGGTCTTCATACTTGCCGAGCTTGCTCACCAAACGGTGGGCAAGGCTACCGTCCAAGTTTTGTGCACCAATGGCTCAGAGTCAAACTCGTTGCCGGTGCCAGCCCGGGTGGGGCCGAGAAAACTTCCTCGGCCCCACCCGGAACAGCTTTGTCACTCGCCGCCGTTGGCCTTGGCCACGATCTCGTCGGCGACATTCTTCGGGGTCTCGCCGTAGGAGTGGAACTCCATCGAGTACGAGGCCTGGCCCGAGGTCTTGGAACGCAGGTCGCCCACGTAGCCGAACATCTCGCTCAGCGGAACCAGGGCGCGGACCACGCGGTTGCCGTGCAGTTCGTCCATGCTCTGGACGGCGCCACGGCGCGAGTTCAGGTCACCGATGACGGTGCCCAGGTAGTCCTCCGGGGTGGTCACCTCGACGGCCATCAGCGGCTCGAGGATGGCCGGGTCGGCCTTGCGAGCGGCCTCCTTGAAGACCATCGAACCGGCCAGCTTGAAGGCCATCTCCGAGGAGTCGACGTCGTGGTAGGCGCCATCGGTGAGGGTCACGCGGATGTCCTCCACCGGGTAACCGGCGAGCACACCGAACTGCATGGCCTCCTTGATGCCGGCGTCCACCGAGGGGATGTACTCCTTGGGGATGCGGCCACCGGTGACGGCATTGACGAACTCGTACCCCGAACCCGGCTCCAGCGGCTCCAGGTCGACGATCACCTTGGCGTACTGGCCCGAACCACCCGACTGCTTCTTGTGGGTGTAGTCGACCTTCTCCACCTTGCGGCGCAGGGTCTCGCGGTAGGCCACCTGCGGCTTGCCGATGTTGGCCTCGACCTTGAACTCACGCTTCATGCGGTCGATCAGCACCTCGAGGTGCAGCTCGCCCATGCCGGCGATGATGGTCTGGCCGGTCTCCTCGTCGGTGTGGACGCGGAAGGTGGGGTCCTCCTCGGCCAGACGCTGGATGGCGACACCCAGCTTCTCCTGGTCGGACTTCGTCTTCGGCTCGATGGCCTGCTCGATCACCGGGGCCGGGAACTCCATCGACTCCAGGATGATCGGGTTGGCCGGATCGCACAGGGTCTCACCGGTGGTGGTGTCCTTGAGGCCCATCACGGCGACGATCATGCCGGCGCCGATCGCGTCGATCTCCTCACGCTTGTTGGCGTGCATCTGGTAGATCTTGCCGATGCGCTCCTTCTTGCCCTTGGTGGCATTGAGCACCTGCGTGCCGGCCTGCAGGACACCCGAGTAGATGCGCACGAAGGTCAGCTTGCCCAGGTGCGGATCGGCGGCGACCTTGAAGGCCAGGATCGACAGCGGATCCTCGGTGTTGGGGTGGCGCTCCAGCACGGCGCTCTCGTCGCCGGGCTTGAAGCCCTCGATGGCCGGAACGTCCAGGGGCGAGGGCAGGTAGTCGACGATGGCGTCGAGCAGCGGCTGCACACCCTTGTTCTTGAAGGAGGTGCCGCAGACGACGGCGTTGAACTGGTTGGCCAGGACGCCCTTGCGGATGCCAGCCTTCAGCTGCTCCACCGAGGGCTCCTCGCCCTCGAGGAACATCATCATCAGGTCGTCGTCGGCCTCGGCCACGACCTCCAGCAGCTCGGCGCGAGCGGCCTTGGCCTGCTCCAGCATGTCGGCCGGGATCTCCTCGACCTCGTACATCTCGCCCATGCCGGTCTCGCCGCGGTAGGTCTTGGCGTTCATCTCGACCAGGTCGACGACGCCCATGAAGTCCGACTCGGCACCGATCGGCAGCTGGATGATGGCCGGGGTGGCGTTCAGGCGCTCACGGATGGTCTTGATGCAGTGGTCGAAGTTCGCACCGGTGCGGTCGAGCTTGTTGATGTAGCAGATGCGGGGCACACCGTACTTGGTGGCCTGGCGCCACACGGTCTGGCTCTGCGGCTCCACGCCGGCCACACCGTCGAAGACGGCGACGGCACCATCGAGCACGCGCAGCGAGCGCTCCACCTCGACGGTGAAGTCCACGTGGCCGGGGGTGTCGATGATGTTGATCTGGGTGTCGTGCCAGAAGCAGGTGGTGGCGGCGGAGGTGATCGTGATGCCACGCTCCTGCTCCTGCTCCATCCAGTCCATGGTGGCGGTACCGTCGTGGGTCTCACCGATCTTGTGGTTGATACCGGTGTAGAACAGGATGCGCTCGGTCGTGGTGGTCTTGCCGGCGTCGATGTGGGCCATGATGCCGATGTTGCGGACCTTGGCCAGGTCAGTCTTCAAGTCGATGGCCACAGGGCTTCAACCTCAAATCTTTGAATGGGTTTTGACAGTTTGGACAGATCACGTCCGGGACAGGATTCTAACCCGTCCCGGACGTGATGACGCCCCAACGCCGTCTCCGACGTTGGGGCAACGAATCACCAGCGGTAGTGGGCGAATGCCTTGTTGGCCTCGGCCATCTTGTGCGTGTCCTCGCGCTTCTTGACCGAAGCACCCAGACCGTTCGAGGCGTCCAGGATCTCGTTCATCAGGCGCTCGGCCATCGTCTTCTCGCGACGGGCGCGCGAGTAGGTGACCAGCCAGCGCATGCTCAGCGTGGTGGCGCGAGCCGGCTTGACCTCGATCGGCACCTGGTAGGTGGCGCCACCAACGCGGCGGCTCTTCACCTCGAGCGAGGGCTTGATGTTGTCAAGCGCGCGCTTCAGGGTCTGGACGGGATCCACACCGGTCTTCTCGCGGGTTCCCTCGAGGGCCGTGTAGACGATGTCCTGGGCAGTGGTCTTCTTGCCGTCAACCAGGATCTTGCTGACGAGCTGCGTCACCAGGGGCGAACCGTAGACCGGATCGGCGATGACAGGGCGCTTGGGCGCCGGTCCCTTGCGAGGCATTACTTCTCCTTCTTCGCGCCGTAGCGGCTGCGAGCCTGCTTGCGACCCTTGACACCCTGGGTGTCGAGCGAGCCACGAACGATCTTGTAGCGAACACCGGGCAGGTCCTTCACACGACCGCCGCGGACCAGCACCATGGAGTGTTCCTGCAGGTTGTGGCCAACACCGGGAATGTAGGCAGTCACCTCGATCCCGGACGAGAGGCGGACACGAGCCACCTTGCGGAGGGCCGAGTTCGGCTTCTTCGGGGTGGTGGTGTACACGCGAGTGCACACGCCACGGCGCTGGGGCGAACCCTTGAGCGCAGGCGTACTGTTCTTGCTGACCTTGTCAGTGCGGCCCTTGCGGACCAGCTGCTGGATTGTAGGCACCGGCTGGTATCTCTTTCGTTGTCTGGATGGTCTAACCCTGGCTTGCAGCTTCCGCACAACAGTTGTGGACCACCGTTATCCCCAGCTGGTGCAGTTGTCTGCAGTGCGAAGCTCCGCACCGTTGCCACCCACCTCGCAACGTTTAGGAGGGTGACCCCACTGCCAGGGCACGCACAGAGGCCCGATTTCATCGAGCACAGGTAGCAAATCTACTCGACGCTGCCTCATGGGTCAAAACGTGGGGCGCCGCGGGCTCAGCCCAGAATCGTCGTCAGACGCGATTGCAGCTTCTCCCGATCGGCCTCGTCGAGGTGACCACCCGCGCTGAGCACGTGCTCGGCCAGCTCCGGGTGGCTGGTGCGGGCCTGGAAGAACTGCCGGATGGTCACACCGTGGCTCGGTACGTCGAAGACCTCCACCGCATCGCCGGGGCGGATCGTGCCCGGGCGCAGCACCCGCAGGTAGGTGCCGGCTCCCCCACCGGCGATGAACTCCTTGATCCAACCGGGACGCTCCGCGACCACCTGGAAGGTTCGGCACGGGATCCTGGGAACGCTCACCTGCAACACCGCCTCGCCGATACGCCAGCGCTCCCCCACGATCGAGGCGTTGAGGTCCCAGCCCTGGGTGGTGAGGTTCTCGCCCATCCAGCCGTCGTGCAGCTGGCGCCCCAGCCGCTCTCCCCACAGGTCGAGGTCTTCGCGGCCGACGGCATAGACCGCCTTGTGGGTGCCACCGTGGTGTTTGCGGTCCCCCACGAAGTCACCCTCCACCCCCGAGGCGCGCGGAGCGTCGGGGCTGCGCGGCCCGGGATCACTGACCGTGATGGCCGCCACGGGGCGCTTGTCGTGTCCGGTGGGACGTCGGTAGCCAGCAATGTCCTGCCGCGGAGCGCCGATGTTGGTGGAGAGGATGCGCATCGGGCCATGTTAGCCACACGTGCCGTCCGCAAACAGCGAGCTCACCGCCCTTGGTTGCCACCACGGCAGTGAGCACCTGTCAGCTCTCTGTTTGCGTACGGGCAACCGGCCGAAACGCAAGAGCCGGGGTGCGTCCTGGTGGACGCACCCCGGCTCAGGGATCAGATGAGGATCAGCGCATGTCGCCGAAGTCGAGATCCTCCAGCGGAACCGCCGCGCCCGTGCCCGTGCCGAAGTCGTAGTCGAACGGGTCGTAGCTCATGGTGAAGGCGGTGGCCTTCGCCTCTGCGGTGGGCTCCACACGGATGTTGCGGTAGCGCTCCAGACCGGTACCGGCCGGGATCAGCTTGCCCAGGATCACGTTCTCCTTCAGACCACGCAGCGAGTCCGACTTGCCGTGGATGGCGGCATCGGTCAGCACCTTGGTGGTCTCCTGGAAGGAGGCCGCCGACAGCCACGACTCGGTTGCCAGCGAGGCCTTCGTGATGCCCATCAGCACCGGACGACCCTCGGCGGGCTTGCCACCCTCGGCCAAGGCCTTGCGGTTCTCGGCCTCGTAGGTGGGACGGTCCACCAGCTCACCCGGCATCATCATCGTGTCGCCGGAGTCGATCACCGTCACGCGGCGCAGCATCTGGCGAATGATGATCTCGATGTGCTTGTCATGGATCGGGGCGCCCTGGGTGCCGTACACCTTCTGGACCTCGTCCACCAGGTGCTCCTGCACCTTGCGCACGCCGCGCACGCGCAGCACGTCCTGCGGATCCATCGTGCCGGCGGTCAGCTGCTGACCCGCCTCCACGTGGTCGCCGTCCTGCAGCGAGTACTTGACACCGTCCACCTCGAAGTCGAGGCGGGCACGACGCGGCACCGGGTACTCGAGGTCTTCCTGGCCGTCGTCGCGCTTGATGATGATCTTGCGCGAACGGTCGCCTTCCTCGATGGTGACGCGTCCGGCGGCCTCGGCCATCGGGGCCTTGCCCTTGGGCTGGCGGGCCTCGAAGAGCTCGACCACTCGGGGCAGACCCTGGGTGATGTCGTCACCGGCCACACCACCGGTGTGGAAGGTACGCATGGTCAGCTGGGTTCCGGGCTCACCAATCGACTGCGCCGCGACGATGCCGACGGCCTCGCCCACGTCCACCAGCTTGCCGGTGGCCAGCGAACGGCCGTAGCACATGGCGCAGGTACCGGTGGCGGCCTCACAGGTGAGGACCGAACGCACCTTGACGCTGGTCACACCGGCAGCCACCAGGGCGTCGATCTCCAGGTCACCCAGATCGGTACCGGCGGGCACCACGACCTTGCCCTCGGCGTCGACACCGTCGACGGCCAGGGTGCGGGCGTAGACGGCGGTCTCCACATTGCCCAGCTGACGCAGGGTGCCGGTCTCGTCGGCCTCCGCGATCTGCTTGTTCAGGCCACGCTCGGTGCCACAGTCCTCCTCGCGGATGATGACGTCCTGGCTGACGTCCACCAGACGACGGGTCAGGTAACCCGAGTCGGCGGTACGCAGGGCGGTGTCGGCCTGGCCCTTTCGACCACCGTGGGTGGAGATGAAGTACTCCAGAACCGACAGACCCTCGCGGAAGTTCGACTTGATCGGTCGCGCGATGATCTCGCCCTTGGGGTTGGCCACCAGGCCTCGCATGGCGGCGATCTGACGCATCTGCGTCATGTTTCCTCGGGCGCCCGAGGCCACCATCATGAAGATGGGGTTGGTCTCGGTGAAGTTCTTCTCCATCGCCACGGTCAGTTCGGCCGTCGCGTCGGTCCAGATCTGGATCAGTTCCTGACGACGCTCGTCCTCGGTCACCGCGCCACGCTCGTAGAGCTTGTCGATCTTGGCGGCCTTGGCGTCGTAGCTGGCAATCAGCTCGGGCTTGTTCGGCGGCGTCTGCACGTCACCGATCGAGACCGTCACGCCGGAACGGGTGGCCCAGTAGAAGCCCAGGTCCTTCAGGTTGTCCAGGGCCTGGCCCACAACGACCTTCGAGTAGCGCTCCGCCAGGTTGTTCACGATGGTGCCAAGCTGCTTCTTGCCGACCGTCTCGTTGATGTACGGGTAGTCGACGGGCAGGGCCTCGTTGAAGATGGCGCGTCCCAGGGTGGTCTCGACGATCACCGAGCCGTCGGCACGGACCTCGGCGCCCTCGGGGGCGACGAAGTTCTCGGTCAGGCGCAGCTTGATCTTGGAGCCCACCATCAGCTCCTTGCGGTCGAAGGCCATGATGGCCTCGGCGATCGAGCTGTAGGCATTGCCGCTGCCCACTCCCTCGCGCTCCTGCGTGAGGAAGTACATGCCGATGATCATGTCCTGGGTCGGCAGGGTGACGGGACGGCCGTCGGCCGGCTTCAGGATGTTGTTGGTCGACAGCATCAGGATGCGGGCCTCGGCCTGCGCCTCGGCGGACAGGGGCAGGTGCACGGCCATCTGGTCGCCGTCGAAGTCGGCGTTGAAGGCGGTGCAGACCAGCGGGTGCAGCTGGATGGCCTTGCCCTCGATCAGCTGGGGCTCGAAGGCCTGGATGCCCAGACGGTGCAGCGTTGGTGCACGGTTCAGCAGCACCGGGTGCTCCTTGATGACCTCTTCGAGGACATCCCACACCTGGGGACGCTGACGCTCCACCATGCGCTTGGCGCTCTTGATGTTCTGGGCGTAGTTGAGGTCGTCCAGACGCTTCATCACGAAGGGCTTGAAGAGCTCCAGCGCCATGGCCTTGGGCAGACCGCACTGGTGCAGCTTCAGCTGCGGACCCACGGTGATGACCGAACGGCCCGAGTAGTCGACGCGCTTGCCCAGCAGGTTCTGACGGAAACGACCCTGCTTGCCCTTCAGCATGTCGCTGATGGACTTCAGCGGACGGTTGCCGGGGCCCGTCACCGGGCGACCACGACGACCGTTGTCGAAGAGCGAGTCGACGGCCTCCTGCAGCATGCGCTTCTCGTTGTTCACGATGATCTCGGGCGCACCCAGATCCAGCAGACGCTTCAGGCGGTTGTTGCGGTTGATGACGCGGCGGTACAGGTCGTTCAGGTCGGAGGTGGCAAAGCGACCACCGTCGAGCTGCACCATCGGACGCAGGTCCGGCGGGATGACCGGGACGGCGTCCAGCACCATGCCGGCCGGCGAGTTCTTGCCGTCCAGGAAGGCGGAGACCACCTTGAGACGCTTCAGGGCGCGGGTCTTGCGCTGGCCCTTGCCGGTCTGGATGGTGTTCTTCAAGTTCTCAGCCTCGGCCTGCAGGTCGAAGGTGGCCAGACGACGCTTGATCGCCTCGGCGCCCATGTAGCCCTCGAAGTACTTGCCGAAGCGGTTCTTCATCTCGCGGTAGAGGATCTCGTCGCCCTCGAGATCCTGCACCTTGAGGCTCTTGAACCGGGTCCACACCGCGTCCAGACGATCCAGCTCACGCTGGCTGCGGTCGCGCAGCTGCTTGAGCTCCTTCTCTGCACCGGTCTTGACCTTGTTCTTGATGTCGGCCTTGGCGCCCTCGCTCTCGAGCTGCTCCATGTCCTGCTCCAGCTTGGACATGCGCGCCTCGATGTCGGCGTCGCGACGCTGCTCGATGCGCTTGCGCTCGGTCTCGACCTTGGCCTCCAGGGAGGGCAGGTCGCGGTGACGAGCGTCCTCGTCGACGGCGGTGATCATGTAGGCCGCGAAGTAGATGACCTTCTCCAGGTCCTTCGGGGCGATGTCGAGCAAGTAGCCCAGGCGCGACGGGACGCCCTTGAAGTACCAGATGTGGGTCACGGGAGCGGCCAGCTCGATGTGGCCCATGCGCTCACGACGCACATTGGAGCGGGTGACCTCGACGCCACAGCGCTCGCAGATGATGCCCTTGAAGCGCACGCGCTTGTACTTGCCGCAGTTGCACTCCCAGTCGCGGGTGGGGCCGAAGATCTTCTCGCAGAAGAGGCCGTCACGCTCGGGCTTCAGGGTGCGGTAGTTGATGGTTTCCGGCTTCTTGACCTCGCCGTGCGACCACTCGCGGATCTGGTCGGCAACGGCCAGGCCAATCCGCAGTTCGTCGTAGAAGTTCACGTCCAGCACGTTTGGTTCACTTTCCCCTGCCCACATGGCAGGTGCCTTCTTGGATGTCTGAGTTCGAGTGACGGGGCCCGGGTCTGCCGCCCGGGTCCCCGTTCAGGGACTGAGTTGGAACTCAGACTTCGTCAACGGCAGCGAACGAGCTGTCCGCGCCGGGACGACGGGAGAGGTCGATGCCGAATTCCTCGGCGGAACGGAAGTCGTCCTCGCTGTCGCGAAGCTCCACCACGGTGCCGTCGCTGGAGAGGACCTCCACGTTCAGGCACAGCGACTTCATCTCCTTGACCAGAACCTTGAACGACTCCGGGATGCCGGGTTCGGGGATGTTCTCGCCCTTGACGATGGCCTCGTAGACCTTCACGCGGCCGGGAACGTCATCCGACTTGATGGTCAGCAGCTCCTGCAGGGCCCAGGCGGCGCCGTACGCCTCCATGGCCCACACCTCCATCTCACCGAAGCGCTGGCCACCGAACTGCGCCTTGCCGCCCAGCGGCTGCTGGGTGATCATCGAGTACGGGCCAGTGGAACGGGCGTGGATCTTGTCGTCCACCAGGTGGTGCAGCTTGAGCATGTACATGTAGCCCACGCCGACCTTCTCCGGGT
Organism: Luteococcus struthionis; assembly: GCF_048595755.1. Classification (GTDB taxonomy): domain Bacteria; phylum Actinomycetota; class Actinomycetes; order Propionibacteriales; family Propionibacteriaceae; genus Luteococcus. The sequence continues at coordinate 2,042,197 of NZ_CP184360.1, read as the reverse complement.
ACGGCTCGCCGGAACGGCCGTCGAAGAGCCGCGCCTTGCCGTCGCGGTCCACCAGGTGGTCGCCGTCGCGGGTCGGGATGCCGTGCTCCAGCAGGCCGGAGATCTCGTCCTCGTTGGCACCGTCGAAGACCGGGGTGGCCAGGCGTGCATTGCCCTCGACATGGGACAGGCCCACCTCGCGCATGCGATCGGCCCACTCCCCTTCTGCCTCGGACAGGTCCCAACCGGTCTTGGCAATCCAGCCCAAGTGGTTCTCCAGCACCTGGCCGACGTTCATTCGCGACGGAACACCCATCGGGTTCAGCACGATGTCGACGGGGGTGCCGTCCTCCAGGAAGGGCATGTCCTCCACCGGCAGGATCTTCGAGATGACGCCCTTGTTGCCGTGACGGCCGGCGAGCTTGTCACCATTCTGGATCTTGCGCTTCTGGGCCACGTAGACACGAACCAGCTGGTTCACGCCGGGGGGAAGCTCGTCGCCCTCCTCGCGGTCGAAGACGCGCACGCCGATGACCACACCGGTCTCGCCGTGGGGCACCTTCATCGAGGTGTCGCGCACCTCACGGGCCTTCTCACCGAAGATGGCGCGCAGCAGGCGCTCCTCGGGAGTCAGCTCGGTCTCACCCTTCGGGGTGACCTTGCCCACCAGGATGTCGCCGGTACCGACCTCGGCACCGATGCGGATGATGCCGCGCTCGTCGAGGTTGGCCAGCATCTCCTCGGAGACATTCGGGATGTCCCGGGTGATCTCCTCCGGGCCCAGCTTGGTGTCGCGGGCGTCGACCTCGTGCTCCTCGATGTGGATCGAGGTGAGGACGTCGTCCTGCACGAGGCGCTGCGACAGGATGATCGCGTCCTCGTAGTTGTGGCCCTCCCAGCTCATGAAGGCCACCAGCAGGTTCTTGCCCAGGGCCATCTCGCCACCATCGGTGCAGGGGCCGTCGGCCAGCGGGGTGCCGACCTCGACGCGCTGTCCCTGGGTGACCAGCGGGCGCTGGTTGATGCAGGTACCGGCATTGGAGCGCTTGAACTTCTGCAGCTGGTAGGTCTGATAGGTGCCGTCGTCGCAGGCCACGTCGACCAGGTCGGCGGTGACGCTCATGACCACACCGGGCTTGCTGGCCACGGTGACGTCACCGACGTCGATGGCCGAGCGGTACTCCATGCCGGTGCCCACGAAGGGAGCCTCGTTGCGCAGCAACGGAACGGCCTGGCGCTGCATGTTGGCGCCCATCAGGGCACGGGAGGCGTCGTCGTGCTCCAGGAAGGGGATCAGGGCCGTGGCGACCGAGACCATCTGGCGCGGCGAGACGTCCATGTACTCCACGTCGTCGCGCGGGACGGTGTCGACGTCGCCGTGCTTGATGCGCACCAGGATGCGCTCCTCGACGAACTTGCCGTCGTCACCGATCTCGGCATTGGCCTGGGCGATGACGTAGCGGTCCTCCTCATCCGCAGTGAGGTAGTCGATCTGGTCGGTGACCACACCGTTCTCCACCTTGCGGTAGGGGGTCTCGATGAAGCCGAAGGCATTCACCCGGGCGAAGGAGGCCAGCGAGCCGATCAGGCCGATGTTGGGGCCTTCGGGGGTCTCGATGGGGCACATGCGGCCGTAGTGCGACGGGTGGACGTCACGGACCTCCATGCCGGCGCGGTCACGGGACAGACCACCCGGGCCCAGCGCGGACAGGCGACGCTTGTGCGTCAGGCCGGCGAGCGGGTTGTTCTGGTCCATGAACTGCGACAGCTGCGAGGTTCCGAAGAACTCCTTCAGCGCAGCGGTGACCGGGCGGATGTTGATCAGGGTCTGAGGCGTGATGGCCTCGATGTCCTGGGTGGTCATGCGGTCACGCACGACGCGCTCCATGCGGCCCAGACCGGTGCGCAGCTGGTTCTGGATCAGCTCGCCCACGGTGCGCAGACGACGGTTGCCGAAGTGGTCGATGTCGTCCTCTTCGATGATGATCTGGGCGCCATCGCGATCCAGCTCGGTCTTGCCCTCGTGCAGCGCACAGACATAGTGGATGGCCGCGACGATGTCGTCGATGGTCAGCACCTGCTGGTCGAAGGGCAGCTCGAGGCCCAGCTTCTTGTTGATCTTGTAGCGACCGACCTTGGCCAGGTCGTAGCGCTTGGGGTTGAAGTAGTAGTTCTTCAGCAGCGCCTCGGCGGCGTCACGGGCCGGCGGCTCGCCGGGACGCAGCTTGCGGTAGATGTCCAGCAGGGCCTCGTCCTGCGTGGAGACACTGTCCTTCTCCAGGGTCTGGCGAATGCTCTCGTACTCGCTGAACTCCTCGAGGATGCGCTCCTCGCTCCAGCCGAGGGCCTTGAGCAGCACCGTGACGTTCTGCTTGCGCTTGCGGTCAAGACGGACCCCCACCAGGTCACGCTTGTCCACCTCGAACTCGAGCCATGCGCCTCGCGAGGGGATGATCTTCGCCGTGAAGATGTCCTTGTCGGAGGTCTTGTCGGGGGTCTGCTCGAAGTAGACGCCCGGGGAACGGACCAGCTGCGAGACGACGACGCGCTCGGTGCCGTTGATGATGAAGGTGCCCTTGTCGGTCATCAGCGGGAAGTCGCCGATGAAGACGGTCTGGCTCTTGATCTCGCCGGTGTCGTTGTTCATGAACTCGGCGGTCACGAACAGCGGGGCGGCGTAGGTCACGTCGCGGTCCTTGCACTCCTCGACGGAGTACTTGGGGCTCTCGAAACGGTGGTCGCGGAAGCTGAGCGACATCGTCTCGGAGAAGTCCTCGATCGGGGAGATCTCCTCGAAGATCTCCTCCAGGCCGGACTTGGTGCTGACGTCGGTACGCCCCGCTTCGAGGGCCTCCTCGACGGTTGCCTGCCAGGCCTCGTTGCCGATCAGCCAGTCGAAGGACTTCGTCTGGAGATCGAGGAGGTTCGGGACTTCGAGTGGTTCATGGATCTTCGCGAAGGAGATTCGTCCGCTGGTGGAGACGACATTCGTGTTCTTCGACGCAGTGCGCGAGGCGGCCAAGATATTGGTCCTTCCAAGAACTCGGAAAGGGTTCTTTGCATGCAGAACGACCCGAGTCAAGTCACGGGTCGACAGTTTGGCGATGGGGCAAAATGACACATTACGGGATCGTCACCGAGAAATCAACATCGGCACACAGCAGTGCTCCGGCTCCACCAACGCCCCGATCGCATCCTTGCGATTCGGACCTGCCCGAGTGGCCCCCACTGTACCGGTCCGCAGCGTGCACGCAAAGGACCCCCTCCCCCGTGCCGGGACATGACAGAACCGGGGCGGTTGGAAGCAATTCCAACCACCCCGGTTCGCGTGCTTGTGCGCGATGACCTCAGTGGGCCAGGCGCAGATCAGGCACCAGGTGTCACTTGACGGTGACGGTGGCGCCGGCAGCCTCGAGCTGCTCCTTGGCCTTGGCGGCGGTGTCCTTGTCCACGTTCTCCAGAACGGGCTTCGGGGCGCCCTCGACGAGGTCCTTGGCCTCCTTCAGGCCGAGGGAGGTCAGGGCGCGCACCTCCTTGATGACCTGGATCTTCTTGTCGCCAGCGGCGTCGAGGATGACGGAAACCTCGTCCGAGCCCTCGTCGGCAGCGGCGGCGTCGCCACCGGCAGCGCCACCGGCCGCGGGAGCGGCGGCAACGGCAACCGGAGCAGCGGCGGTGACCTCGAAGGTCTCCTCGAACTGCTTCACGAACTCGGAGAGCTCGATCAGGGTCATCTCCTTGAAAGCGTCAAGGAGCTCTTCGGTGCTGAGCTTGGCCATGATGGTCCTTTCGTATTTCTGTCTGATGCAGCGTCAGTTGGCCGCGTCGGTGTTGTCAGCAGCCTCAGCTGCCTCTGCCGCATCAGCGGCGGGTGCCTCCGAGGTGGCCTCGGCGGCTTCCTGGTCAGCCGCGGGTGCCTGACCGGCACCAGCGATGATCGAGGGGTCTCCCTGAGCCTTGGTCTCCAGGGCACCCAGGGCGCGAGCGGCCTGGGCGAGCGGAGCGGCGAACAGCGAGACAGCCTGCTGCGGGGCGGCCTTCATGGCGCCCGCGAGCTTTGCGAGGAGGACCTCACGCGACTCGAGATCGGCAAGCTTCTTGACCTCGTCGGCGTTCAGGACCTTTCCGTCCATCACACCGCCCTTGATGACCAGGAGGGGGTTAGCCTTTGCGAAGTCGCGCAGACCCTTCGCAACGGTGGCGATGTCACCGTTGATGAAAGCGATGGCGGTGGGTCCGGTGAGCTGCTCGTCGAGCCCCTCAATGCCGGCTTCCTTGGCCGCGATCGTGGTCAGGGTGTTCTTCGCAACGGCGTAGTTGGCGTCCTCACCGAGCGCCCTGCGCAGTTCCTGCAGGTTGCCGACGGTGAGTCCGCGGTACTCGGTCAGCACGGCTGCATCGGCGTTCGTGAAGCTCTGCTTCAGCTCGTCGACCGCAGCTGCCTTGTCTGGCCTCGCCATTGGGTCTCCTTCCCACTTCCTGTAGTCCGCGAGCCGCTCGAGGAGCAGCTCGCCTGTGCCTCGACCAAGGTGGGGATCCGGAGCATCAAAAAAGCCCCGTCGCTCAGGTGGCGCGGGGCGGCTTCCAGGCTGGACACATGACGAACATGTCATCTGGCCTGGGAATCGTACTGCGTTCACCTGCGCGGGCGCCGTCCTTGCGGACTGCATTAAATCTCTACCAGCGGTCTTCGGCTCGGCCAACAATACGCATGACTGCCCCGGACGCAAAATCGAGCCGCCCGCCAACAGCCCGCGGTCCAGTGTGAGGAAATTCACAATCCACTCTCCCCCGCCCCGGGCAAGGCGGGGGTGGCTAGGAGCTTCCCCACATTTCACCATCCGCGATTCCGCGCTCGGCTGATCCTTAATCGAACCTGAGAGTTGGTGAAGAACGCTCAGGGACGTAGTCTCTCTCAGGTCGCCCCGAGGGGTGGCACCACGAACGCCGATCGGCCGCCCGGCATCCGGCGCCACACTGCTTGACCTGGCCGACATCCACTGGCCGTACACCTACCAAGGGGGACCATGTCCACGCTCCGCAAGACCGCCGCTGTGTTCGCCGCTTCCGCGGCCGTTGGCGTCAGCACCTTCGCCACCGCAGCTCCGGCCGAGGCAGCCGTGTGCGGCCGTACCGCCAACGTCCACTGCTCGATGAGCCACGCCAAGAAGATCAACGGCCCGCTGTCCTTCGGCAAGCGCAGCAGCCAGGTGAAGAGCCTGCAGCTCGCGCTGAACCAGGTTGGCTTCAAGGTCTCGACCACCGGCTACTTCGGCACCCAGACCCGCACCGCGCTGACCAACTTCCAGACCTCGCGTCGCATCCCGGTCACCCGCACCTTGGACGCCTACACCCTGCGTGCGCTGCAGAAGGGCTTCGGCCACAAGCGTGGTTCCACCGCCAAGCGCAGCGTCACCAGCAGCGTCAAGACCGTCTCGTCCAACAAGGGCCAGCGCGCCGTGAACTTCGCCGCCGCGCAGATCGGCAAGCCCTACCGCTACGGCGCCACCGGCCCCAGCAGCTACGACTGCTCCGGCCTCACCGGTGCCGCCTGGAAGTCGGCTGGCAAGAGCATCCCGCGCACCAGCTACGCCCAGCTGGGTGGCCTCAAGCGCGTCAGCAAGAGCAACCTGAAGCCCGGTGACATCGTCGGCTTCTACGGTGGCGGCCATGTGGGCATCTACGCCGGCAACGGCTACGTGATCCACGCCCCCCGCACCGGCCAGAACGTCAAGAAGGTCAAGATGAGCACCATGCGCTTTTACAGCGCCGTGCGTCCTGCCTGATCCTGCCAGCGGCAGCCGCTGAACATCGCCCGTCGGGCCCGGTCCTCTCGAAGGACCGGGCCCGACGGCGTTCATGACTCCCGTCGTGTGCAGATCATGTGTGCCGCCATCGCGGTCCAGCCGGTCTGGTGGCTGGCGCCCAGGCCGGTGCCGTCGTCGCCGTTGAAGTATTCGCTGAAGACCGGGTGGCAGTCCCACAGTTCTCCCGAGGGCTGGTCGCGCTGCGCTCCGGGGCGACGCCCGTCGGGTCCGGGGCGGAACAGGTCCAGCAGTCGCTGCTCGATCCGGTCTGCGGCCTCGGCAAGCCCCATCCGCTGCCCCGATCCGGTCGGGAACTCCACCTCGAAGTCACCACCCACGCCCTGTGCACGGGTGCGCAGGGCATCGACGAGCAGGGCGTTCAGCGGGAACCAGATGGGCCCGCGCCAATTGGAGTTGCCCCCGAACATGCCGTCCGCGGAGTAACCCGGGACGTACTGCATGTGCATCCGCTGACCGGTCAGATCCAGCTGACGTCCCTCCCGGTAGGCCGCGCTCAGTGAGCGGATGCCGAAGTCGGACAGGAACTCCCCTTCGTCGAAGAGGCGGCCCAGGATCCGCGGGTAGCGGTCCCGGTCCACGAGCGAGAGGCTCATGCTCCCCTCCTGGCCGTCCTCGCCGGCCTCGGTGAGCAGATAGCGGGACAGATCCGGCCGGTTGCGCACCAACCAGACCCGCCGCTCCTCCAGGTCGGGAACCTTGGAGGCCAGCCCCGCGGGGGTATTCGAGACCGCCAGCAAGGGCACCAGGCCCACCAGGGAGCGCACCCGAACCGGATCGACCGCACCGTCGTCGCCCACCAGGATGTCGTAGAAGAAGCCGTCCTGCTCATCCCACAGGCTCCGCCCCTCGCCGCCGAAGTTCTCCACGGCCCGTGAGATGGACAGGAAGCGCTCCATGAAGGTGGTCGCCACGTCGCCCCACGCCGGGCTGGTCAGCGCCAATTCCTCGGCGATGCGCAGCATGCGCAGACAGAAGAAGGCGATCCAACTGGTGGCATCCGACTGTTCCAGGCGCCACCCGTCTGGCAGCTGGCCGGAGCGATCGAAGACGGAGATGTTGTCCATCCCCAGGAAGCCACCCTCGAAGAGCTCATTGCCGGCCTCGTCCTTGCGGTTGACCCACCACCCGAAGTTGAGCAGCAACTTGGTCATGATGCGGGTCAGGAAGTCGGTGTCATCGGCCCCGTCGGCCTGGTAGACGAGCCATGCCGCCCAAGCGTGTACCGGCGGATTGACGTCGGAGAAGCTCCACTCATAGGCCGGCAGCTGGCCGTCCGGGTGCTGCGACCACTCCCGGCAGATCAGCAGGAGCTGCTGCTTGGCGAAGGCCGGATCGACGTGGGCCAGCGCCACGGCGTGGAAGGCCAGGTCCCAGGAGGCGAACCATGGGTACTCCCAGTCGTCGGGCATGGAGATCACGTCGGCCAGGTCCAGGTGCTGCCAAGCCGTGTTGCGCCCGAGCGGCTCAGGCGCGCGACGCTCGGCCGGAGGTTGCGGCCCGGTGGGATCGCCCTCCAGCCATTCACGCACCGAGTAGCGGTAGAGCTGCTTGCCCCAGTTCAGTCCGGCGAAGGCACGGCGTGCGACCAGCCGGTCCACGTCATCGACCTCGGACGGGATGACGGCGGCATAGAACTCGTCGGCCTCGGCACGTCGCTGCGCCAAGGCCTGCTCGAAGCCCTCGTCGAAGGGCTGGTGCGGCCCGTCGCCAGCGCTGAGCCGCAGCCGCACTCGCACCGTCTGGCCGGGCTGGACAGCGTCGAAGAAGTAGTCGAAGGCGACCTTGGTGCCATTCGGGTCCGGGCTGAGCAGCGAATCGTCGCCGTGCACGATGGCGCGGTCCACCGCGCTCTTCGGATGGGGGTGGCTGTTGTGCGCGGCCCCGAAGGAGGCGACCTCGTCGGTCTCGTTGTCACACCACAACACCCGCGGTTCGCCCTCCGCGGCCAGCGTGTACTCGTTGAGCCAGGCATGCTCGGCGCTGACCCGCACGAAGTCCTGCTGCTGGCTGGTCTGCTTCTGCTGCATCGATGCCCGACGACGGTCGCGTCCCCAGGACCAGGTGTTGCGGAACCACAACTGCGGGACCAGATGCAGCGCGGCCGCCTCCGGGCCGTGGTTGGTGGCCTCGTAGACGATGCACAGATCTCCCGAGTCCACCTTCGCGTGGGTGACGGTCAGGTCGAAGAAGCGGTTCTGGTCCAGCACACCCGTGTCGGCCAGCTCGTACTCGTCCACCTCGTAGCCGCGCTCGCGATTGGCATCGCGCAACTGCTGGTACGGGAAGGCGGCCTGCGGATAGCGGTAGAGCCACTGCGCCCACGAATGGGTGGGCGTGGCGTCCAACGCCCAGTAGTACTCCTTGACGTCCTCGCCGTGGTTGCCCTCCGGACCGGTCAGCCCGAAGAGTCGCTCCTTGAGCCGGTCGTCGCGACCATTCCACAACGCAACCGCCAGGTTGAGGAAGCCGTAGCGGTCACAGATGCCCGCCAGGCCATCCTCACCCCACCGGAAGGCGCGGGTGTGGGCCTGGTCGAAGGGGAAGTCGGCCCACGCGGCACCATCGGCGGAGTAGTCCTCCCGGACGGTGCCCCACTGGCGCGCGGACACGTAGGGCCCCCACCGCCGCCAGGCAGCATCTTGGCTTGCAGAGTGGGCCAGTCGTCTTCCTTCGGCGGTCTTCGCCACGGCTTCGCGCATGCCTCCACGCAACCAGCCAACTGCGGGCGGTTCCAAGCCTGCGCCCGGGGTTTCGCCACCGGTGGAAAGAGCATGACAATGCGGGAACTCCCCACCAGCCGGGCTGACGGGGAGTTCTCACTGTTCAGGGTCTTGCTCAGGCCTCTTCGGAGGGCTTCACCTTGCTGGGATCGATGGCGACGCCCGGGCCCATCGTCGAAGACACGGAGATCTTCTTGATGTAGCGGCCCTTCGAGGAGCTCGGCTTCAGACGCAGGATCTCATCCAGGGCGGCGAAGTAGTTCTCCACGATCTGCTGCTGCGAGAAGGAGGCCTTGCCGATCAGGAAGTGCAGGTTGGCGTGACGGTCCACGCGGAACTCGATCTTGCCTCCCTTGATGTCGCTGACGGCCTTGGCGACGTCCATGGTCACGGTGCCGGTCTTGGGGTTCGGCATCAGGCCACGGGGGCCCAGGACGCGGCCCAGGCGACCGACCTTGCCCATCAGGTCGGGGGTGGCAACGACGGCGTCGAAGTCGAGGTAGCCGCCAGCCACCTTCTCGATCAGCTCGTCCGAGCCAACCTCGTCCGCGCCGGCGGCGATGGCCGCTTCGGCATTGGCGCCATTGGCGAAGACAAGGACCCTTGCCGTCTTGCCGGTGCCGTGCGGGAGGTTGACCGTGCCGCGGACCATCTGGTCCGCCTTGCGGGGGTCGACGCCGAGACGCATGGCGACGTCAACGGTCTCGTCGAACTTGGCCGAGACGCCGGCCTTGACGATCTCCAGAGCCTTCTCCGGGGAGTAGAGCTCGTTCTCGTCACGCTTTTCTGCTGCGGCCCGGTAGGCCTTGCTGCGCTTCATTGATCTGGTTCCTAACTTTCGTGTTGCAGTCAGCCTCGTGGGCTGATCCACCAGGTTCTGGTATGGGCCGCGCCGGCCCTCCCAGGGGAATGCCACCCGCTGTGGGGCGGCAGGAGCATCACTCGACGGTGACGCCCATCGAACGGGCGGTGCCGGCGACGATCTTCATGGCCTGCTCGACGTCATTCGCGTTGAGGTCAGGCAGCTTGGTCGTGGCGATCTCGCGCACCTGGTCAGCGGTGAGCTTGCCCACCTTGTCCTTGTGCGGAGCGGCGGAGCCCTTGCTCAGACCGGCGGCCTTCTTGATCAGCTCGGCGGCCGGCGGGGTCTTCGTGATGAAGGTGAAGGTGCGGTCCTCGTAGATGGTGATCTCGACGGGGACGATGTTTCCACGCTGGGATTCCGTCTTGGCGTTGTACGCCTTGCAGAACTCCATGATGTTGACGCCGTGCGGGCCGAGGGCGGTACCGACCGGCGGTGCGGGAGTGGCTGCACCCGCCTGCAGGGCGACCTTGACGAGCGCCGCTACCTTCTTCTTGGGAGGCATGTTTGGGTCCTTTTCTTGGCTGGGCGACACGGGATGCGTCGCCACGGGTGGTGCTGTGGGCCGAACTGGCGGCTCGACCCGACGTGAACCGCCGTCAGATACGAGCGATCTGCGGGAAGGTCAGGTCGACCGGGGTCTCGCGACCCAAGATCTCGACGAGGGCCTTCAGGCGCTGGCTGTTCACGTTGATCTCGGTGATGGTGGCATGGACGCCCGCGAACGGGCCGTCGACCACCTGGACGGAGTCGCCAACCGCGAAGTCGACGACCTCCACCTTCTTGCGGGTGCGCGGAGTCGGGGTCACCTGCTCGGCTGCCACCCGCGCGGCCACCGACGGGGTGAGCATACGCTCCACCTCGTCCAGGCTCAGCGGAACCGGCGTCTGGCCGTTGCCCACGAACCCGGTCACCGACGGGGTGTGGCGCACGGTGCCCCACGACTCGTCGGTCAGGTCCATGCGCACCAGCACGTAGCCGGGCAGCACGGTGCGGGTGACCGTCTTGCGGGCACCGTTGCGGATCTCGACGGCCTGTTCCGTGGGAACGATCGTCTCGAAGATGTAGTCCTCCATGTTCAGCGTCTGGACGCGGGCGTCCAGGTTCTGCTTCACACGGTTCTCCATGCCGGAGTAGGTGTGGATGACGTACCAGTCGCCGAACTTGCCGCGCAGCTCCTCGCGCAGTTCCTCCAGCGCGGTCTCGAGCGCAGCATCGGCGTCGGCGTCGTCCTCGGCCGACTCCTCCTCGGCCTCGTCCTCGTCGTCGCCGAAGTTCAGCTCGATCTTGTCGGCCTCGTCGGCGAGGTCCTCACCGAAGTCGAGGTTCAACTCCTGCTCGGGAGCCTCGGTCTCGTTGCCGTCGTCGAACTGCCCAAGATCGATCTCGACCTCGGGGGTCTCGTCGACGGACTCGTCGAATTCAGGATTGGTCACGTGAATCTCCGTTGGTTGGGCTGGGTCACTTGCCGAGGAACTTCAGCATGACCCAACCGAAGGCGGGGTCCAGAAGTCCGACATAGGCAACGATGAACAGGACGAACAGCAGAACCACGACGAAGTACTGGCTGAGCTGGGCACCCGTGGGCCAGATGACCTTGCGCAGCTCGCCGGCCGACTGCCCCACGAAAGCCGCGGGGGTGGTGCGCTTGCGCTCGGCGACGGCCTTGTTCTGCGAGGCCGCCTTCGTCCGGTCGACGCGACGAACAGACGCCCCGCCCTCGGCGGGGGCCTCTTCGGGCGCCTCCTCGGTGGAACGCTTGCGACGAACCGGACGGGGAATCACGGGCTGGGCGGCCGCCTCGGCCCCGTCACCGGCCTGCGACCCGGTGGACTCGCCACCGGCCGGGGCCTCGCTGCGCTTGCGTCGCACGGGGCGCGAGGAACGCGCCTGGGCGGCAACCCGCTCGGCCTCCCGCAGCTGGGCCTCGTCGTCGATCACCATGTCCTCGGGATCGGCGTGACCGGGAGTGGGATCCTCCACCGGCTCACCACGAAGCTCCTCGGCCTCGGGATCGGTGACATCTGCCGGATCCACCGCAGCGGCGGAATCGTGATGCTGGGCGAGCTCTTCGCCGGAGGGAACGTCCTGGAACTGCCCCTGGTCCGACTCACTCGTCGCGTCATCAAAAGAGTTGCGCGTCTTGTCGTCGGTCACTGTGTTCCTTCGTTCTCGCCTCTCGGCTTGCTCGGTAGACCCTTCTCGGATCGACGTGCTCGCCCCCACGAGCTTTCGGACTGTTCAGCAGGCCACATGACCTGCTTCGCAGGGCAAGAGGGACTCGAACCCCCAACCTGCGGTTTTGGAGACCGCTGCTCTGCCAATTGAGCTATTGCCCTTCAGTGACGCGTGCGCCACCAAGATGAAAAGTGTAGGGCCTTTGGGCTCCAGAGTCGAACTGAACCTGCGAGGCACCCACGAGCGCGGACGACAGCCGCACCGTTGACCCACCCTACGGCATCACGCGAGCGACCCGGCAGCAGGGATGGCACAGTTCACCAGGACCGGCTCGGGCACCAACTCCACGCCGAACTCGCGCAGCACCCCGTCGCGCACCGTGGTGGCGAGTTCCACGAGTTCCGCCGTGCTCGCCCCACCACGGTTGGTCAGGGCGAGGGTGTGCTTGGTGCTCAGGCTGGCCTTGCCCCCCACGTCGAAGCCCTTGTGGAAGCCGGCATGGTCGATGAGCCAGGCCGCGGATGACTTGAAGCGTCCCGGCCCTGCGTCGAAGCGAGGAGCCCCCTCGGGCAACGCGTCGGCCTGCTGCGCGCTCAGCACCGGATTGGTGAAGAAACTGCCGGCACTCCAGGTGTCGTGGTCGGCCTCGTCGAGCACCATGCCCTTGCCAGCGCGCAGTCCGAGCACGGTCTGGCGCACCTGTTCCATCTCGGCGCGCTCCCCCACGGCCACCCCGAGCCGATTGGCGAGCTCCTGGTAACGGATCGGCGCGCTGAGGTTGCCGAGCAACATCTGGAAGGTCACATCGAGCACGACGTAGCGCCCAGTGGGCCCACCATCGGGCATCCGGGTCTGCTTGAAGATCGAGTCGCGGTAGGAGAACTGGCACTCCCCGGAGGTGAAGGTGCGCAACTCCCCTGTCTGGCGGTCATAGGTGCGCACCCGGTAGATCGTCTGGGAGACATCGCTGCCGTAGGCACCGACATTCTGGATCGGGGTGGACCCGACCAGACCGGGAATACCGGACAGCGCCTCCAGCCCCCGCCACTGGTTCTGGATGGCGTGTGCGACGAAGTCGTCCCACACCTCACCGGCCGCCACCGTCACCACGGCCCCGCCGCAGTCGGAGACGTCGGCGGACACGCCCCGGGTGGCCACCTTCACCACGGTGCCCGCGAAGCCCTCGTCACCGATCACGAGGTTGGAACCACCAGACAGCACCAACAGCGGCTCTCCGGCCTGGTCTGCGGCGCGTACCGCCTCCACGAGCTCCGCCTCGGTGGTGGCCACCACCACGCGTCGCGCCGGACCACCCAGCCGCAGCGTGGTGTGGTCGGCCAGGAGCAGGGAGGAATCCTGCGGCTGCGGCTCGGGGCTGATGGTGCCCTCGACGTGGGTGGTCTCGCATGCGGCGGCGTCCTCACCTTGGGCGGGCCCGCCCAGGGCGCTGGGATCAATCGGCAGGCTCACAGCTGCACCTCCACCTTCACGGCACCAAGCACCTTGTCGTCGCCGCTGGTGGCTTCCAGGGCAATGGTGGCGACGCCGTCGTCGATCGAACGGACCGTCCCGGCGAAGTGCACCGCGGCCCCCTGGTCGTCGTCGGGCACCTGGATGGGACGAGTGAAGCGCACGAAGTAGCTCTTGACACGCGCGGGGTCCTCGCACCAGTCGGTCACGACGCGCAGCGCCGTACCCATGGTCCACATGCCGTGGGCCACCACGCCGTCCAGGCCGATGCGCTGGGCGTGGCGATCACTGAAGTGGATCGGGTTGAGGTCGGTGGAGGCGCCCGAGTAGCGCACCACTCGCTCGCGGGTGATGTGCACGTCCAGGGCAGGCAGTTGGTCGCCCACGGCAACGGCGCTGGGATCGAAGGTCATGCCTGGTCCTCCTGGGGGCGGGTGTGGATCAACTGGCTGGTGGCGTGGCACACGACCTCGCCCTGGACGGTGCGCATCTCGACACCGACGGTCACCATGTCGGTGTTGCCCCGGTTGCGGACCTTCTCGATGGTGAGTTGGGCCACCACGTCATCGCCGTCGCGCATCGGCCGGTGGAAGGTGAAGGACTGGTCGGCATGCATGGTTCGCATCAGCGCCAGGTCCAGCTCCGGATCGTCGAAGAGGCAGTCCCACGCCTGCGCGCCGATGACGATGGCGAAGGTGGGCGGTGCGATGGCGTCGTCCCCCGCGTAGGCCGGGTTGTCGTCGCCGCCCTCACGCCCGCCGAGCGCCGCCGCGAACTCGGCGATCTTCGCGCGGCTCACGCGGTAGGGGGCCGTGGGCGGGTAGCTGCGCCCGATGTGTTCAGGGGTGATCGGCATGGGTCCAAGGCTAGCGGCAGCGTCGCGAAGACCGGGTGAGGCCACGAGCGCGTCAGAAGTTGGACGTATACGGCGCACGACACGTTCATATTTCCTTTGCGGCCCAAAATCGACCAACTTCTGACGAGCTTGCGGCGGCGAACGCTGCTGGGACAGGGGTGCGCGGGGCCGTTCACCCGTGACACACCGAGACCTCCCCCAGTGTTCACCGCACGTTGCTTGGCTGTCACCCACCACGGCGCGGTACCCCGTCCGCGCCCCCACTCGTGAGGGGATACACCTTGAACAGCAACATTCGCCGCGGTTCGGCCGGTCTGGCCGCCGTCGCACTGGCCGTCAGCCTGGCCTGCACCGCACCCGCCCAGGCACATCGCTCCAGCCACGACCACCCCGGCAAGGGCGCCGGCAGCCAGGCCAGCGGTGCCTTCCAGCGGGTCTCCACCTTCCCCGCCTACCTGAACTCGAGCAAGGACGACGAGGCAGTCGCCGAGATCTCGACGATCAGCCCCGACGGGAAGACCGTCATCTACACCGACGCGGCGGGCCAGCGGATCGGCTTCGTCGACCTGGCCGACCCGGCGAACCCGAAGCCTCTCGGCACTGTTTCCGTGCCGGGCGAGCCCACCAGCGTCTACGCCACCGGTGACAAGATCCTGGTCTGCGTCGACAGGACCGACGGCAAGTTCACCGACCCCAAGGGCAGCCTGCTGGTCTTCGACCTGGACGGCCGCGAGCTGTTGCGCGAGATCGACCTGGGTGGGCAGCCCGACTCGATCGACGTGAGCCCCGACGGCGACTGGGCCGCCATCGCCATCGAGAACCAGCGCGACGAGGAGTTCACCCCCGAGGGCCTGGACGAGGGCGACCTTCCGCAGCCGCCCGCGGGTTTCCTCGCCTCGCTCGACCTGCGCGCAGACGTGGCCGACTGGCAGGTCAAGCGCACCGACCTGACCGGGCTCGAGGGCATGGTGGCAGGCACCGATCCCGAGCCCGAGTACGTCAAGTTCAGCCCCGACGGCAGCCGGGTGGCACTCACCCTGCAGGAGAACAACCACGTCGCCATCATCGATCCGCGTCGCCAGAAGGTGCTCAACCACTTCAGCGCCGGCACCGTGACCGTCGACGGGGTCGACACCAAGAAGGACGGTGTGATCGACCCGACCGGCAGCATCACCGCCCCGCGCGAACCGGACAGCATCGGCTGGGTGGACGACCGGCATGTCGCCACCGCCAACGAGGGTGACTGGAAGGGCGGCACCCGCGGGTGGAGCATCTTCGACGCCCGCACCGGCAAGGTCACCTGGGATGCCGGCAACAGCCTGGAGCAGCAGATCATCGCCAATGGCCACTGGCCCGAGGGCCGGGCCGCCAAGAAGGGCGTCGAGCCGGAAGGCCTGGCCGTGGCCACCTTCAACGGCCGTCGACTGGCCTTCGTCGGCTCCGAACGCGCCAATGTGGTGGCCGTCTACGACGTGACCAAGCCCAGCAGGCCCCGCTACCTGCAGATGCTCCCGTCGACCAATGGCCCCGAGGGCCTGCTGCCCGTGCCGTCGCGCAACCTGCTGGTGGTCTCCAGCGAGGTGGACGAGGCCGAGAACAACATCCGTGCCACCGTGCAGACCTACCAGATGGGCCGCAAGACCAAGCCCGCCTACCCGCAGGTCACCGCCACGGACGACATCGCCTGGGGTGCGCTCGGCGCGCTGAGCGCCGACCCGAAGAAGCCGGGTGTGCTGTGGAGCGCCACCGATGCGGCCTACGAGGACACCCGGATCCTGCAGGTCCGGGCCACTGGTTCGCAGGCCAAGGGCAAGGGCAAGAAGGCCCAGCCGGCTCGCATCACCCGTGAGATCCCCGTCACCACGGACGGCAAGCAGGCCAGCTACGACGTGGAGGGCATCTGGTTCAAGCGCGACCGCTCCGGCTTCTGGCTCGGCGTCGAGGGTGCCAAGGGCCCCGAGAACATGCTCGTCGAGACCGACGCCAAGGGCTCGGTGCTCCGTGAGGTCACCCTGCCGGAGGGCTATGCCGCCACGCTGGGCAAGCAGGGCATCGAGGGCGTCACCGGCACCGCCGACGGCAAGGTGCTCTACGTCGCGATGCAGCGGGAGGCCAAGGGTGAGGACGTGACCCGGATTGGCCGCTATGACGTGGAGGCCGGCACGTGGACCTTCTACGGCTACCGACTGGAGTCCACCAACGTGGAGGGCGACTGGATGGGACTGAGCGAGATCCAGCTGCTCGACGACGACACGCTGGCGGTCATCGAGCGCGACAAGCTCAACGGTCCGGATGCCCGGGTCAAGCGCATCTACACGGTGGAGCTCGAGGGCAAGGGTGTGTCCGACGGGCAGGAGCTGCCGGTACTCGACAAGCAGCTGGCCGTCGACGTGCTGCCCCACCTGCAGGCCACCCACGGCTGGACGCAGGAGAAGCTGGAGGGCATGACCGTCGACGCCCGGGGCGACCTCTACGTCGTCACCGACAACGACGGCGTCGACGACGCCAACGGCGAGACGGTCTTCCTCAACCTGGGCCGAGCGCTGAAGCGCTGAGCCTCCACGGGCGCATCGTCGCTCGGGTGTGCGAGAGTTCGTGGAACTTCGAGCCCACGCAGACCTTGCGGACCCGAGCGGCGTTCGCCGTCTGGGGCAGCAGTCACGAAGACAGGACGGGCGCGAGCCACGCCGCGGTGGCGACGCTCCACGACAGAGCCGCGCTAGACGGCCGTGGGTCACGGCCGCACTGCCACGCCGGTTCGCGAGGTGTGTTCACACGCCAGAACAATCCTCACAAAGAACAACCGGCCGTCACCCTGCAGGGTGACGGCCGGTGCCAAATTCAGATGATGCTCAGCGGGTCTCGCGGTGAGCGGTGTGGCTGCTGCACTTGGGGCAGAACTTCTTCAGCTCAAGACGATCGGGGTCATTGCGACGATTCTTCTTGGTGATGTAGTTGCGCTCCTTGCACTCAGTGCAGGCAAGCGTGATCTTGGGACGAATGTCCCCGCCCTTCTTGGCCATGTTGATTCCTTCGTGTGGAGCGTTCTGCACATCTGGCAGACGGTGGTCTGTGTTTGGTAGCGGAGGCGGGAATCGAACCCGCGACACAGCGATTATGAGCCGCTTGCTCTACCCCTGAGCTACCCCGCCAAGTTGCTCGCGAACCTTTTCGGTCTCCCGAGCCGCTGGGTCAACGGCCGTCCGTGAACAATCAGAGCCCCCAAGCAGAATCGAACTGCTGACCTTCTCCTTACCATGGAGACGCTCTGCCTACTGAGCTATAGGGGCTTGCCGAGGATTCAGCTTACTGCAGGCCTTGCGTCCTGCAAAATCCGCTTTCCCGGCTGCCTCCCGTGCAACCTGTGCTGCTCCGGGCGACCCGCAGAACTGTAGAGGAATGCGGGGCCGGAACACAAATCGAGCCCACCAGGCCGTCCCAGCCACGGCGCAAGCCTCTGGTCACCGCGGTGTGGGTCACCTAGCCTGTCGACATGACCTGGCCCACCAGCGCCGCCAGTGATCCCGCCCAGTGGGAGGCCGACGTCGTCCTCGCCGATGGTGGCATCGCGCAGCTGCGACCGATCAATTCCGACGACCGCGAGGCGATGATCGCCTTCTACTCCCGCGTCAGCGAACAGTCCAAGTACCTGCGTTTCTTCGCCACGCACCCCAACCTCACCGACGCCGAGTTGGACGAGTACACCAATCCCGACAACCACGACCGCGTGGCCATCCTGCTGGCCGTCGACGAGGAGATCGTGGCCTTCGCCCACTACGAGGTGCTGGAGCAGTTCCTGCCGCAGCGAGTGGCCAATGTCGCCTTCCTGGTGCAGGACGACCAGCAGGGCCGTGGGGTGGGCAACATTTTGCTGGAACACCTGGCCCAGATCGGCCGGGAATGCGGGGTGGAACGATTCACCGCGGAGATGCTGACCCAGAACCGTCGCATGGTGCAGGTCTTCACCCGTGCGGGCTACAGCGTGCGTCCCGAACTGTCGGACGGCTGCATCCTGGTGGACTTCCCGCTGGCGGCCACCGAGAAGTCCCGCGAGGTGATGGAACAGCGCGAACACAAGGCGGAGAGCAATGCCATCCGGGGCCTGCTGACCCCGCGTCGGGTGGCCGTGGTGGGGCAAGTGGAGCAGATGAGCCCCATCATCAGCTCCATCGCCCAGGCCGGCTACTGCGGCGAGCTGCTGGTGGTGACCACCGCGGACAGCTCCGCGGAGAGCCATGGCCGCGGCCTGCGCCAGATCAGTGGCGACATCGACCTGGTGGTGGTCCGAGCCGGCACCGAGGCCCTGGAGCAGCTGATCGTCGAGGCCTCCCAGAAGAATGCCCGCGGCATCCTGGTCCTGGCAGGCACCAGCCCGGCTCCGCTCGGGCAGGAGGACGCCCGACAGCTGGTCTCCTGGGCACGCACCCATGGGCTGCGGGCGCTCGGCCCCACTGCGCTGGGCCTGGTGAACACCGACCCGGCGGTCTGTCTCAACGCCTCCCCCGCCAAGCGGCCGCGCGCGGGGGTGGTCGGTTTGTTCACCCAGACCGCGGGGGTGGCCACCATCGTGCTCTCCCGCGCGCAGGAGCTGGGCATCGGGCTGAGTTCCTTCATCGCCACCGGCGCCTTCGCCGACGTGACCGGCAATGACGTCATGCAGTACTGGACCGACGACGAACGCACCCGGGTCTGCCTGTTGTCCCTGGACTCGGTGGGCAACCCGCGCAAGTTCTTCCGCGTCCTGCGCAGGTTGTCGTTGACCAAGCCGGTGGTGGTCTTCACCCCGTCACGCGCCTTGAACTCGGCCCGCAGTGACGAACTCGACCTGCCCTCGGCCCCGGCTGCAGCCCTGGACCAGGTGATCAACCAGACGGGCGCCATCGTGGTGAGCCGTCGCGACACCATGTATGACATCGCCCAGCTGGTGGCCCGGCAGCCGGTGGCGCGCGGACGTCGCGTTCGGGTGATCTCCAATTCCGCCGGCCTGGCGCACCAGATGGCCCAGGCAGCGCTGCGCTTCGGACTCGAACCCGGCGAGCCGGTGGTGGTCCATGAACGTCCGGCTGGCGAACAGCTGGTGGACCAGACCGCTGCCGCACTGGCCCAGGATGACGTGGACGCCGTGGTGACCACCGTCGTGGAAGTGGTGGAACCGCTGCTGGAGCAGGTGCACCAGGGATTGTCGCGGCTTGCTGCCCAGACCACGACGGTTCCGGTGGTGGGCGTCTTCGTCGGCTTCCGCGAGGCCCCCGCCGATCGCGACGGTGACGACGGGCAAGGCAGGCTGCCCACCTTCACGCACTATGCCGACGCGCTGCAGGCGCTCTCCCTGGTGGTCGAGAACGAGGACCATCGGGAGCGCCAACGCAGTGCGGGCGAGCAGGAGGCATTGCCGGCCGGTGATGCCGGGCGGGCCCGGGCCATCATCGACGAGGTGCTGGCCGACAGCCCCGAGGGCCGGTGGGCCACCGACGCCGAATGTGCCGCCATCCTGGATGCCTACGGCCTCACCCTGGTGCCCTGGCGAGCGGTCGAGAGCGTCGACCAGGCCGTCGAGGCAGCCAGCGACCTGGGCTGGGACGTGGTGCTGAAGGCAACCGCGTCGCTGGTGCGCGGCCGCCCGGAGCTTGCCACCCAGTTCTTCCACATCGACGACGAGCAGGCCATGCAGCGGGCCTGGGAGGACCTGGGACGAACCGCGCGAGACCTGGGGCTGACCGACGATCTGGATCCCCGGTCGTTGAAGCCCGTGGTGCAGACCACCATGGCCACCGGCACCTCGCTGACGGTGCGGGGCCTGGAGGATGCGGTGCTGGGGCCAATGGTCTGCATCGGCGTGGCCGGCGCACCCTCCGACCTGCTGGGTGATCTTGCCTGGGGTGTACCGCCGCTGCACCACGCCGAGGCGCGAGCGTTGCTGGACCAGTTGCAGGCAGCGCCCCTGCTGCACGGCTACCGGGGCAGTCGCCCGGTGGACCTGGCGGCCGTGCAGGACGTGCTGGTTCGTCTGGCACAGCTCAAGGATGACCAGGCGGCCGTGGCAGAGATCGACCTGCAGCCGGTGATCGCCTCCCCCTCCGGCACCGCGATCGTGGGAGGACGGATGCGCATCGTCCCCATGCCCGTGGAACGTGACCCGTTGGCGCGCAGGGCGACCTGAGATGACCAGCCCACGGCCCGCCGCTGCCCGCGAGACCCGCCCCGTGCTGGTGCACAACGGTGTGCTCACCGGCTACAGCTTCGGGCCGGAGCACCCGATGGGCCCGGACCGGGTACGACTGGCGATCGAGCTGGCCGAACACTGTGACGTGCTGGGCCGCTACGACGTGGTGGAGCCGATGGCCGCCAGCGACGCCCTGCTGCACCTGGTCCACTCCCCCGACTACGTCCGCGCGCTGCAGGACGGGCGCGAACACCTGGAGCTGGGCATCGGTGGCGACGACAATCCGGTGGTCCCCGGGCTGCCCGAGGTCGCCTCGCGCATCGCCGCGGCCACGGTGACCGCGGCAGACCTGGTGTGGAGCGGCCGGGCGCGCCGGGCCGTCAACGTCTCTGGCGGACTGCACCACGCCATGCCCAGCCAGGCCGCGGGCTTCTGCCTCCTCAACGACGCCGCGGTGGCGATCGCGTGGCTCCTGGAGCAGGGGGCACAGCGCGTCGCCTACCTGGATCTGGACGCCCACCACGGTGACGGGGTGGAGCGAGCCTTCTGGGACGACCCGCGCGTACTGACCATCTCCGTGCACGAGACCGGCCTCCACCTGTTCCCCGGCACCGGCTTCGCCCACGAGATCGGCGGTCCGGACGCCTACGGCACCGCCGCCAACGTCCCCCTGCCACCCGATGCCTGCGACCTGCAGTGGCTGCGAGCCATGAATGCGGTGGTGCCGCCGCTGTTGGGGGCCTTCCGGCCACAGATCCTCATCAGCCAGCACGGCGCCGACCCCCATGCCAGCGATCCCCTGACCCACCTGCAGATCTCGATGGATGCCATGGCGATCGCCCAACGCCAGGTGGGCGCCTGGGCCGAGCGCTATGCGGGCGGGCGATGGGTCGCGGTCGGCGGCGGAGGCTATCGTCGCGATGCCGCGGCGCGTGCCTGGACGCACCTGTTGGCCGAGGTGGCCGACTGCCCCCTCGACCCGTCCCTGCCGACCCCGACGGACTGGCAGGAGCGTCTGCGTCAGGCCGGCTCTGCCACGATGGGCGATCCCGAGGCCACCATCAGCACCAGCATCCTGACGGCCGACAAGATCTACCCCGACGAGCCCGACCCCGCCCTGGTGGCCACCTCACGGGCGGTCTTTCCCTATTGGGGTCTGCAGCCCTACCACTGAGGAAACGGCGCCTGCAGCATGGAATTCCCCGCCAGACATGGAATGCCCCGGCCCGGCGGGGGCCGGACCGGGGCATCCTTGACGCGCGGCCACGCCCGCGCGCAACCTCAGCGGGGCGGCATCCGCAGGCCACCGTCCAGACGGATCGTTTCCCCGTTGAGGTAGTCGTTGTCCACCAGAAGGCCCACCAGTCGGGCGTACTCGTCGGGACGGGCGAAGCGCGGCGGGAAGGGCACACGCGCCTCCAGCTCGGTGCGGAAGTCCTCGTTGATGGCCTCCATCATCGGGGTCCAGACCACCCCCGGGGCGATGCTGTTCACCCGGATCCCCAGGCTGGACAGGTCGCGTGCGGCAGCGATGGTCAACGAGTGCACGCCGCCCTTGGAGGCGGCATAGGCCGCTTGACCCACCTGCCCCTCGAAGGCGGCCACCGAGGCGGTGTTGATGATGACGCCACGTTGACCGTCCTGGTCGACGGGTTCGTTGTCGGCCATCGCCGTCGCGGCGTGGGCGAGCACGTGGAAGGTGCCCACCAGGTTCACCTGCAGGGTGGCGGCGAACAGCGCCCCGTCATGGGTGCCCTTGCGGCCCACAATCCGCGCCGAGGGGCAGATGCCCGCGCAGTTGACCGCGACGCGCAACGGTGCGCGCTCCGCCGCCTCCTGGACGGCCTGCTGCACCGCCGTCTCGTCGGTGACGTCGACGCCGACGTACTCCACGCCGGGCGGCAGGGTGCCGCCCTGCCGCGCCTTCTCGATTCCTGCGGGCAGGTCGAGGGCCGTGACGCGCACGCCACGCTCGGCCAGGTGGGCCACCGTCGCGGCCCCCAGGCCGGAGGCGCCTCCGGTGACGATGGCGCCGGCCGCGCCAATCTGGGTCGGGTCCATGTGATGCCTCCTGTTTGTCGATGGGCCAGTGGTGGGTGAGGGATCAGACGAAGGCGGAGACGCCGGTGATGGCGCGCCCCACGATCAGCGAGTTGATCTCGTAGGTGCCCTCGTAGGTGAACAGGATCTCGGTGTCGTTGAAGAGCTTGGACATCTCGTGGCTGGTCAGGATGCCGTTGCCACCCAGCAGGCCGCGCCCGGCCGCGGCGGATTCGCGCGCCAGCCGAGTGGTGGTGGCCTTGACCATGGCGGCGTGGGGCATGTCGAAGCGCCCCTCTTCCTGCAGCCAGGCAAGCTGGGCCATCATGGCGAGCGAGGCGGAGGCATTGCCCACGATGCGGGCCAGCTGTTCCTGCACCAGTTGGAACTTGGCGAGCTTCTTGCCGAACTGCTCACGGCCCAGCGCATAGTCACGAGCGCAGTCCAGGATGGCCAGCTGGATCCCAGCACCCTGCCACCCCACCCAGGCACGCGAATTGCGCAACATCTCGTTGGTGGCGGCGAAGGAGGCACAGCCGGGAATGAGGTTCTCGTGCGGAACCAGCACCTCGTCGAGGGTGATGTCGGCGTTCTGCATGATGCGCAGCCCCATCTTGTTCTCGATCTTGGCGGCCTGGAAGCCCTCCCGGTCGCTCTCGACGATGAAGCCCTTGACCGAGCTGTCTGCCGCGTCACGTGCGAAGACGATCGCGAAGTCGCAGAAGGTGCCACCGCCGATCCAGCGCTTCCGTCCCGTGAGCACCCAGCCCTCGTCGGTGCGCCGGGCACTGGTGGCCAGGCCTCCGGCGATGTCGGAACCGTGGTCGGGTTCGGTGAGCGCGAAGCACCCCACCTTCTCGAAGCGACGCAGACCCGGCAGCCAGGTCTGCTTCTGCTCCTCGGAGCCGAGTTGGTTGAGCAGGTCGAGGACCAGCTCATTGTGGATGCCCACCAGGGCGGACAGCGACACGTCGGCGCGCGTCACCTCGGCATAGGCCAATCCCTTGAACAGGCGGCTCGCACCGGAGAACTCCAGCTCGCCCAGACCGTGCTCGGCCAGTTTCGGCAACAGCTCGAAGGGGAACTCCTCGCGGTCCCAGAAGGGGCCGACCACGGGCCGAACCTCCGTCTGCAGGAAGTGGTGCAGGTTCTCCAGGCGCTCCCGCTCGGCCGGCTGCAGCCTTTCGGCGACGTGCAGCAGGTCGGCGTCGGGGAAGGGGATCTGCTCCCTGGCCCCGGGGTTGATCGTCTCGCCGCGCACAACGGGTGGCATAGTTCTGTCCTCTCGGTCGTAAGGAGCGCCCTTGCACCCCACGTCGGAATCGGTGGTCACCGCCGTGACGCCGATGTGCGGAGATCCGCACAGTACGGTATTTGTGATTACCGTACTGCCAGAGGGTCGCCAGGGGAAGGCCTTGTTGTGAAATTTCTCACCACCAACCCACCCGGCAAGAATCCCCACCACCAAGGAGAGCGTCGATGAGCGTCGAGCCCACCACCCCCCTGGCCACCCCCCGCCAGCGCGAACTCTTCGACACCCTGCTGACCACCTTCCTGGAGGAGGGCTTCGACCAGTTCACGATGGACGGAGCCGCACAGCGATTCCACTGCTCCAAGTCGACGCTGTACGCGCTGGGGCGCACCGGGGACGACGTGATCCGCCGAGTGCTGGTCAGCTTCTTCCGCGAGGTGGCCCGACGCACCGACCTGGCCCTGACCTCACACCGCTCGCCCACTCTGGCCATGCAGGCCTATTTCGAGGCCATTGCCGCCGCGATGGAGCCCGCCTCGCCGATCTTCATGAAGGACGTGGCGACTAATCCGGCCGCACGGCGCATCTACGAGACCAACACCCGCTCGGCGACCAACAAGATCCGCGACCTGCTGGAGTGCGGCATCGGCGCCGGCGAGTTCCGCCCGCTCCCCCTGGACATGACCGCCCACTTCATCGAGGTGATGCTGGAGCACATCCAGCAGGGCGACATCACCGAGACCACACCCTCACAGGCCTATGCGGAGCTGGGGCAGCTCGTGCTCTCCGGGGTGCGCACGAGGGACTGACCGCACCAGCGCCGGAAAATTCATTCGCCCCAGGGGTCGTAATTAGTTTGATTCCCAAGTAGAGTCTCCTGTGACATAGATCACAGTGGCAGCGCCGCCACCCCTATCCAACGTCGGACAGGAGCATCATGACCAGCAACTCCAGCGCCACCCAGCAGTTTCGGGCAGCCCGCGACCAGCTCGTGAGCCTGCAGCACGACTACGACGCTGCCCGCGCCAACTTCGAGTGGCCCCGCTTCGAGGAGTTCAACTTTGCCCTCGACTGGTTCGACCACTTGGCCACCGAGCCCGACTCACGCGACCGCGAGGCGCTGGTCATCGTCGACCAGGATGGCCCCGAGACCCGCCGCACCTATGCCCAGATGGCCCAGCGCAGTGACCAGCTGGCCAACTGGCTGCGCGAGAAGGGCGTCAAGCGCCAGGACCGCGTGATGATCATGCTGAACAACCAGGTGGAACTGTGGGAGAGCATGCTGGCCTGCATCAAGTTGGGCGCCGTCATCGCGCCCACCACCGTGATGCTTGGTGCGGCCGACCTGGATGACCGCACCGAGCGCGCAGAGGTCTCCTGGGTGATCGCCAATGCCCAGGACGCTGCAAAGTTCGGCAACGTGCCGCGTGCGCTGTCGGTCATCCAGGTGGGCGAGACGGAACCCGCACAGGAGACGCATCCCACCCACTTCTTCGCCGACTCGCACCAGGCCCCGCTCGATTTCACCCCCGATGGCCCGACCCGCGCCGACGAGACCCTGCTGCTCTACTTCACCTCCGGCACCTCGTCCAAGGCCAAGCTGGTGGAGCACACCCACACCAGCTACCCGGTCGGCCACCTCACCACGATGTACTGGATCGGCCTGGAGCCCGGTGACGTGCACCTCAACGTCGCCGCCCCGGGATGGGCGAAGCACGCCTGGAGCAATTTCTTCGCCCCGTGGATCGCCGGCGCGACGGTCTTCCTGTACAACTACGGCCGCTTCGACGCCAAGGCCCTGATGCAACAGATGAGCAAGGAGGGGGTCACCAGCTTCTGTGCTCCCCCCACCGTGTGGCGCATGTTGATCCAGGCCGACCTCAGCCTGCTGACCAATCCCCCCAAGAAGCTCGTGGCGGCCGGCGAGCCGCTCAACCCCGAAGTGATCAGCCAGGTGGAGAAGGGCTGGGGCACCCAGATTCGCGACGGCTTCGGCCAGACGGAGAGCTCCGTGCAGGTGGGCAACTCCCCCGGCCAGCCGGTCAAGTCCGGCTCGATGGGGCGCCCACTGCCCGGCATGGACGTGGTGCTGATCGATCCCGCCACCGACGAGATCGGGGAGACCGGCGAGCTCTGCCTCAAGCTGGATCCCCGGCCGGTGGGGTTGACCCCCGGCTACTACGGCGATCCGGACCGCAATGCCGACGCCTTCCGCGACGGGTACTACCACACCGGAGACATCGCGGAGCGCGACGAGGACGGCTACCTCACCTATGTGGGCCGCAGCGACGACGTCTTCAAGGCCAGCGACTACCGGCTGTCACCCTTCGAGCTGGAATCGGCCGTCATCGAGCATCCGGCCGTGGCCGAGGTGGCCGTGGTGCCCTCCCCCGATCCGATCCGGCTGGCCGTCCCGAAGGCCTACGTGGTGCTGGCCGCCGGCCACGAGCCCACCGCAGAGACCGCCGAGTCGATCCTCAAGCACTGCCGTGAGACACTCGCTCCCTACAAGCGCATTCGTCGCCTCGAGTTCCACGAATTGCCCAAGACCGTCTCGGGCAAGATCCGTCGCGTCGACCTGCGCAAGCGAGAGAACGAGATCCACGCCGCCGACGGCGGTGCCAGCAGTGCCAGCACCGAGTTCGCCGACACGGACTTCCCCTCACTGCGCGGCTGAGGCCCGCAGTACGCAGCACCCCCGATCTCGCCCGGGCCTCGTCACGAGGCCCGGGCGGGTCACATCCAAGGAGGACGACGATGGCCCAGGGCCGCAGCACGAAAGACCCGATCGCCGAGGCCGGGCGCCAGTGGGAGGCCCACGGCTGGGGCCACGCCGCCACCGGCATGACCGCCGTCGTCTCGCTGGTGCGCGTGCACCAACTGCTGATGGCCCAGATCGATGCCGCCCTCAAGCCCTTCGGGATCACCTTCTCGCGCTTCGAACTGCTGGCACTGCTCATGTTCAGCCGGGCCAGGGCGCTGCCGATGAGCAAGGTGAGCGCCAGGTTGCAGGTGCACCCCGCCTCGGTCACCAATACCGTCGACCGACTCGTCGCCGACGGGCTGGTGGAACGGCGCCCCAATCCCGACGACGGGCGTGGCATCCTGGTGGCCATCACCGACCAGGGGATCACCCTGGTGCAGCAGGCCGCCAAGGCCCTCAACGAGGTCTTCAGCAGCCTGCAGCTCTCCGCACAGGAACAACAGCAACTGCTGGAGCTGAGCACCAACTACCGCCGTCGCGTCGGGGACCTGGCCGACTGACCAAGGCGGAATCTCACCGAGGTCTCAGCTCTTTTCACTCGCTGGCGGGTTAGCCTCCCACCAAGGAGGAATCATGGACACCCAACAGGCAGAAAGAATGTCGACTGGCAAGGGTTTCGTGGCGGCTCTGGACCAGAGCGGCGGCTCGACACCAAAGGCCCTGAAGCTCTACGGCATCGACGAGGACCAGTATGGCAATGAGGCCGAGATGTTCGACCTCGTCCACCAGATGCGTACGCGGATCATCACCTCGCCCTCCTTCACGGGCGAGAAGATCCTGGCAGCCATCCTGTTCGAGGACACGATGGATCGACAGGTGGAGGGCATCGACACCGCCACCTACCTGTGGCAGACCAAGCAGATCGTGCCCATCCTGAAGGTCGACAAGGGATTGGCCGAACAGGCCGACGGCGTGAAGCTCATGAAGCCGATGCCAGAGCTCGATGAGCTGCTGGGACGTGCCGTGGCCAAGGGCATCTTCGGCACCAAGATGCGCTCCTTCATCGCCGAGGCGAATCCGAAGGGGATCAAGGCCAATGTCGTCCAGCAGTTCGAGGTGGGCGGCCGGATCGGCCACCAGGGCCTCGTCCCGATCATCGAGCCGGAGGTGGACATCAACGCGCCGGACAAGGCCGAGGCGGAGCAGATCCTGCGCGAGGAGCTGCTGGCCCATCTGGAGGCCCTGCCCCAGGAATGCCCGGTGATGCTCAAGCTCACCATTCCCAGCCAGGACGACTTCTACGCCGACGTGATCGCCCACCCGAACGTGATGCGCGTCGTCGCGCTCTCGGGCGGCTACAGCCGGCAGGAGGCCAACGAGCGGCTGGCTCGCAATCCCGGGTTGATCGCGTCCTTCTCCCGGGCACTGACAGAGGGACTCTCGGCCACGCAATCCCAGGAGGAATTCGACGCCCTGCTGGCCGAATCAATCGACAGCATCTACCGGGCATCGATCACCTGAGCCACGAGCAGCGCTGCAAACAGAGAGATATCCGGTCCTTGTTGCCACTGTGGCAATGAGGACCGGATATCTCTCTGTTTGCGTACGCGCCAGGCTCTGGAGCCGTCAGTCGTGCGTGAAGTTGGGCTCCCGCTTCTCGACGAAGGCCGCCATGCCCTCCTTCTGGTCATTCGACGCGAAGACCGAGTGAAAGACGCGACGCTCATGGTCGATGCCATGGCTCAGGGTGGTCTCGAAGGCGGCATTGACCACCTCCTTGACCATCATGGAGGCCACCAAGGACTTGGCCGCGATGGTCTCGGCCACCGTGTGCGCCTCGTCCAGCAGCTCGTCGGCCGCCACGATGCGCGAGACCAGCCCGGCCCGCTCCGCCTCCTCGGCGTCCATCATGCGGCCGGTGAGGCACATCTCCATCGCCTTGGCCTTGCCCACGGCACGGGTCAGGCGCTGGCTGCCGCCCATGCCGGGGATGACGCCCAGGTTGATCTCGGGCTGGCCGAACTTGGCCGTGTCGCTCGCCAGGATGAAGTCGCACATCATCGCCAGCTCACAGCCGCCGCCCAGGGCATAGCCCGAGACGGCCGCGATCACCGGAGTGCGCAAGCGGGTGAAGTCCTCCCAGCCCTTGAACCAGTTGGACAGGTACATGTCGGTGGCCGACTGCGGCTGCATCTCCTTGATGTCCGCACCGGCCGCGAAGGCCTTCTGCGAGCCGGTCAGGATGATGCAACCGATGCCGGGATCGGCGTCGAACTCGCGCCCGGCCGCCACCACCTCGTGCATCGTCTGCTCGTTGAGGGCGTTGAGTGCCTTGGGACGGTTGAGGGCGATGACCCCCACCCGGCCCTTGGTCTCCACCAGGATGTTCTGGTACTCGGCCATTGCTCATGCCTCCTTGCCAGTGGACTGTTGACGGATCGTCTCGATGATCCCAGAGAAGTCCTTGCGTCCGCCCTCGCCCTCGCTGAAGCGACGGTAGATCTCGACGGCCAGCTGGCCCAATTGGGCATCGGTACCCGACAACTCGATGGCGCCGGCCGCAAGGCCAAGGTCCTTGGCCATCAGTGCTCCCATGAAACCCCCCTCGAAGTCGCGGTTGGCGGGGCTGGTGGGAACCGGGCCCGGAACCGGACAGTTCGTGTTGAGGGCCCACGACTGGGCGGTGCTGGTGGAGGCCACGTCGAAGAAGGCCTGGTGGCTCACGCCGAGCTTCTCCGCCAGCACGAAGGCCTCGCTGATGCCGATCATGTTGATGGCCAGCACCATGTTGTTGCACAGCTTCACCGCCTGCCCGGCCCCCGCGCCGCCACAGTGCACGATCTTGCTGCCCATGGCCTCCAGCACCGGGCGCGCCCGTTCCAGGTCCGTCTCGTCGTCGGCGCCCACCATGAAGGTGAGCGTGCCCTTCTCGGCCCCCACGGTGCCGCCGGACATGGGAGACTCCACCAGGGTGTGCCCGGCGGCCACCACGGCCTCCCGGGCGGCGAGGCAGTCGGCCACGCCCACCGTGGAGCTGTCGATGAACAGCGAGCCAGCGGGTGCCGCGGCCAGCAACCCGTGCTCGCCGGTGAGGGCCTCCAACAGGATCTTGCCGTTCGGCAGGCTGGTCACGACCACCTGCGACTCCCGCGCTGCCTCCTCGGCCGAGGCGCAGTTCTGGATGCCGGCCTGCTCGGCACGTTCACGCGCCTCGGGCATCGGGTCATAGCCGCGGACGGTGAAACCGCCCTTGACCAGATTGGCCGCCATGTGGGCGCCCATGTTTCCAAGGCCGATGAAGGCCACCGTGGTCTGCGTCATGTCTGTCCTTCCCGTGCTACGGGTTCAGGCCTGCTGGGCCAGGTTGAGTTCGGTGATCCGGTCGTCGTCGACGGGGCCGAAGACGCGCTCCACGTCTGCCTCGCCGACCTCCTCGAGGGTGGCCGGCTGCCACTGCGGATTGCGGTCCTTGTCGACCAGCTGGGCCCTGATCCCCTCGACGAAGTCATGCCCGCGCTGCATGTTCATCGAGACCCGGAACTCGGTGTCCAGCGCTTCGGCCAGGCTCTGGCCGCGGGCCCGGCGCAGCGATTCCAGCGTCACCTTGAGGGCGAGGGGGCTGTTGCGTCGGATCCGCTTGGCGGCATCGCGGGCCCAGTCGTCGTCGACCTCGTCGAGCGCCGCGAGGATCTTCTCGACGGTGTCATGGTCGTAGACCTGCTCGATCACGTCGTGCTCGGCGGTGAAGCCCGCGGGGGCGGGGCGCGCGTGCACCCCGACCACCGCATCGGCGTCGCCGCTGGTGCACAGCTCGTCCACGAGCGCCTCGATCTGGTCGGCCGGGACGTAGACGTCGGCCAGACCGCACTCGATAGCCTCCCCGGCACCCACGTGGGCGCCGGTCAGCGCCAGGTGGGTGCCCAGGTGACCGGGCACGTGGGTGAGCAGGTGGGAACCGCCGACGTCGGGCACGAAGCCGATGCCGGTCTCGGGCATGCCCACCCGGGTGTCGTCGGTGACGATGCGGTGCGAGCCGTGTGCCGAGACGCCGATCCCGCCGCCCAGCACGATGCCATTCATGATCGCGACATAGGGCTTGGGGTATTGCGAGATGGCGAGGTTCAGCGGGTACTCGCTGCCCCAGAACCGCGCGCCCTCGGTGCCATTGGCCTTGGCGTCGTGGTACAGGCTCACCACGTCGCCACCGGCGCACAGGCCGCGCTCCCCCGCCCCACGCAGGAGGACGACGGCGACGTCGTCGTCATCCCGCCACTGGTCCAGGACCTGGACGAGGGCGTCGACCATGGTCTGGTTGAGCGCATTCATGGCCTTGGGCCGGTTGAGGGTGATCACCCCCGCGCGGCCGCGGACCTCCGCTAGCACCTCGTCGGTGCCCAGGTCGATCGAGGTCACGACTGGTCACCCCGCGGCATCACGAAGGCCGAGCCGTCCTTGGTGCCGGCGGCCCAGCGGGAGGTGACGGTCTTGGTCTTGGTGTAGAAGCGGAAGGCGTCGGGACCGTGCTGGTTCAGGTCGCCGAAGCCGGACGCCTTCCAGCCGCCGAAGGTGTAGAAGCCGATCGGCACGGGGATCGGGACGTTGATGCCCACCATGCCGGTGTCGACGCGGGCGGCGAAGTCCCGGGCGGCGTCGCCGTTGCGGGTCATGATCGAGGTGCCGTTGCCGTACTCGTGGTCGCTGACCAGGGCCAGCGCCTCCTCGTAGTCCTTGGCCCGCACGATGCACAGCACCGGGCCGAAGATCTCGTCGGTGTAGATGCTCATGTCGGTGGTGACCTTGTCGAACAGGGTCGGGCCGATGAAGTAGCCGTTCTCGTGGCCCTCCAGGCTGAAACCACGGCCGTCGACGACCAGCTCGGCCCCGGCGGCCTCGCCCTGGCCGATGTAGTCGATGACGCGATCCAGCGCGGACTGGGCCACCAGCGGTCCGTAGTCGGCCTTGGGATCCTCCGAGGCGCCGACGGTGAGCTTCTCGGCGCGCTCCTTCATCTTGGCCACCAGTGCATCGGCGGTCTCCTCGCCCACGGGGACGGCCACCGAGATGGCCATGCAGCGCTCGCCGGCCGAGCCGTAGGCGGCGCCGACGAGGGCGTCGGCCACCTGGTCCAGGTCGGCGTCGGGCATGATCACCATGTGGTTCTTGGCGCCGCCGAAGCACTGGGCGCGCTTGCCGAGCTCGGCGGCGCGGGTGTAGATGCTCTGGGCGATGGGTGTGGAGCCGACGAAGCCGTAGGCCTTGACGCGCGGGTCCTCGAGGAGCGCGTCGACGGACTCCTTGTCACCGTTGACCACCTGGAAGATGCCATCGGGCAGTCCCGCCTCGGTCCACAGCTCCGCCAGGCGCAGCGGCACGCCGGGGTCACGCTCCGAGGGCTTGAGGATGAAGGCATTGCCGGCGGCCAGCGCCGGGCCGCACTTCCACAGCGGGATCATGGCGGGGAAGTTGAAGGGCGTGATGCCCGCCACCACGCCCAGGGGCTGGCGCATCGAGTAGGTGTCGATTCCTCGGCCCACGCTGTCGGAGAACTCTCCCTTGAGCATGTGCGGGGCGGCCATCGAGAACTCGACGACGTCCAGGCCACGCTCGATGTCACCCATCGAGTCGGCGATCACCTTGCCGTGCTCGCTGGACAGCAGGGCCGCCAGCTCGTCGATGTTCTCGCGGACCAGCTCCACGAAACGGCCCAGGATGCGGGCGCGCTTCTGGGGGCTGGTGGCGGCCCAGGCGGGCTGCGCCGCGGCAGCCACGTCGACGGCCTTGGTGACCTCGTCACGGGTGGCCAGGGCGACGCGGCCCTGCACCTCTCCCTTGGAAGGGTTGTAGATGTCTGCATAGCGGCCGGACTTGCCCTCGACGATCGCCCCGTCGATGTAGTGGTGCACTTCACGAGTCATGATTGCTTCCTCTGCCTGTCGTCATTGACTGCCCAAGAATGTGGCTTTAATCACACAGTACATAGTTTGACTTCCAAATACCAGAGTGGGTTTCAAGGCCCGGACAGCCAGGCTCCCAACCAGGGGAATCACCGCTCAAGCAGCAGCGCCTCTCCCTGTCCGCCGCCACCGCACAGGCCGATCGCGCCCCTCTCGGCGCGCCCATTGGCGATCTGGTGGGCCAGATGGACAGCGAGCCGCCCACCCGAGGCCCCGATCGGATGACCGATCGAGATCCCTCCCCCGCACTCGTTGACCTTCTCCAGGTCCAGGCCCAGCTCCCGGGCCGAGTGGACGACCACGGCGGCGAAGGCCTCGTTGATCTCCACCAGGTCCAGGTCCTCCACGCTCCAGCCCTGACGCTCCAGCGCCTGGGCAATGGCCCGCGCCGGCTGCGCCTGGAGGGACGCGTCGGGCCCGGCCACCTGACCGCAGGCGCGCACCGTGGCCATCACCGCCCACCCCTCGCGCTGGGCTCGCTCGCGAGTGGTGAGCACCACGGCCGCGGCGCCGTCGCAGATCGCGGAGGCATTGCCTGCCGTGATGCTTCCGTCGGGAGTGAAGGCGGGGCGCAGCTTCGCGAGCGACTCGACGGTGGACTCGGGGCGCAAGCCCTCATCTCGATCGACCACGACCTCACCCTTGCGGCCACGCACATTCACGGGCACCACCTCGCGGGTCAGGATTCCCTGCTCCCACGCCTGATGCGCACGGCGATGGCTCTGCACCGCGTACTCGTCCTGCTCCTGACGAGTCACCGGATAGACGTCTGCATACCGCTCGCTGAGCTCGCCCATCGGGATGCCGAGATCCGCGGCGGTGAGCCCGTCGAGTGCCATGTGGTCCAGCACCGTGCCACTGCCATAGGATCTCCCGGCGCGCAGCTCCGGCAGCAGGTGGGGCGCCCGCGACATGGACTCCATACCCCCGGCCACCACCACGTCGGCCTCGCCACAGCGCAGCAGCCGGGAGGCATCGATGATGGCGGTCAGCCCGGACAGGCAGACCTTGTTGATCGTCACGGTGTGGGCGCTGGCCGGCAGGCCGGCCCCCAGGGCCGCCTGCTTAGCGGGATTCTGGCCGACGCCCGCCTGGAGCACCTGCCCGAGCATGACCGCCTGGACCTCTCCCGGATCGATGCCACCCGCCTCCAGGGCGCCCTTGATCGCCATCGCCCCCAGCTCGACAGCCGGGATGCTCGACAGCTGCCCCAGCAGACGGCCCGACGGAGTGCGTCGAGCCCCGACCACCACCACGTCGTCGGACCGGTCCTCGGCCCGCGGAGTGCGGACCGGCGCGTTTGCTCCAGACATCGGAACCTCTTCTCATCATTGAGTACGGTTTCTTTGCCAATCGTACAGTTGAGATGTGATGAATGCCACAGCCAAGGACGGTGACCAAGGTCCTGAACCGGCAAACTAGGCTTGCCCCACGGCCCTGTGCCCCGCCGACCAGCAACAGAACGGATCCACCCATGACCACACCCCACATCTCCTGCGAGAAGGGCGACATCGCCGAGCTCGTCCTGATGCCCGGAGACCCCCGCCGGGCCAAGCGCATCGCCGAGTCCTTCCTGGACGACGCCCGGTTGGTGAGCGACGTGCGTGGCAACAACATCTTCACCGGCAAGCACCGCGGCACGCCGATGAGCGTGATGGCCTCCGGCATGGGCGTCCCCACCACGGCCCTCTATGCCACCGAGCTCTTCCGCTTCTACGGGGTCAAGCGCATCTGCCGCGTGGGGACCACGGGAGGCATCTCCTCGAAGGTGAAGGTGCGAGACGTCATCATCGCCAATGCGGCCCACACCAACTCGAGCATCGCCACCATCCATGTGCCCGGCATCAACCTGTCGCTGGCGGCCAGCTTCGACATGCTGCGCGGGGCCGTCGCCGAGGCCCGGGCCACTCCGCCCGAGGGTGCGCAGGTGCACGTCGGCGCGGTCTACTCCAGCGACTTCTTCTATCTGGACCGGCCCGACATCGTCGCCGGGCTCGATCGGATGGGAACGCTGGGGGTGGAGATGGAGTCGGCCGCGCTCTTCCAGTGCGCCCTGGCCGAGGACGCCGAGGCCCTGACCGTGCTGACGGTCAGCGACCACCTCAAGGACGGTTCGGGCGACATGGACGCCGAGGAGCGCGAGACCCGCTTCGGCGACGCGCTGCGCATCGCCACCGCCGGCCTGCTCGCCTGAAGGCCACGACAGCGCACTGCCCCGCACTCCGGTTGGAGTGCGGGGCAGCGTCGTGTGCGTCGATCAGGAACCGGCCGAGTTGCGGATCAGGTAGTCGAAGGCGCTCAGGGCCGCGGTGGCACCCGAGCCCTGCGCGACGACGATCTGCTTGTACGGCTCGGTGGAGCAGTCGCCGGCGGCGAAGATGCCCGGCACCGAGGTCTCGCCACGCTCGTTGATCTCGATCTCACCGCGCGGGGACAGCTCGACACCGCTGTCCTGCAGCCACCGGGTATTGGGCAGCAGGCCGATCTGGACGAAGACGCCGGAAAGCTCCAGCTGCTTCTCCTCGTCGGTGGTGCGGTCCTTGTACTTCAGCGCGGTCACCTGCGCACCGTCACCGACCACCTCGGTGGTCTGGGCGCTGGTGATGACGTCGACATTGGGCATGGAGGTGAGCTTCTTCTGCAGCACACCGTCGGCCTTCAGCGTGTCCATGAACTCGACGACCGTCACGTGGTCGACCACACCCGCCAGGTCGATGGCCGCCTCGACGCCGGAGTTGCCACCGCCGACGACGGCGATCTTCTTGCCCTTGAACAGCGGGCCGTCGCAGTGCGGGCAGAAGGTCACGCCCTTGTTGCGGTACTCGTCCTCGCCCGGCACCGACATCAGGCGCCAGCTGGCCCCGGTGGCGAGGATCACAGTGCGGGCCTTCAGGGATGCCTGGTCACCGAACTTGACAGTGTGGTAGCCGCCCTGCTCCGAGGCCGGCACGACTCCGGTGGCCGAGAGGTTCTTGAGCACGTCGATGTCGTAGTCGCCGACGTGCTGCTCCAGGGCCGCGGCGAACTTGGGGCCCTCGGTCTTCGGCACGGAGATGAAGTTCTCGATGCTCATGGTGTCGAGCACCTGGCCACCGAAGCGCTCCCCCACCAGACCGGTCCGGAAGCCCTTGCGGGCCGTGTAGATGGCGGCGGCGGCACCAGCGGGCCCCTGGCCGACAACGAGCACCTCGTAGGGGTCGAGCTCGTTGAGCTTGCTGGCGGCGCGCTCGCCAGCGCCGGAGTCGAGCTTGGCGACGAAATCAGCCATCTCCATCCGGCCAGAGGCGAAGGGCTCACCGTTGAGGTAGACCTGCGGGACGGCGAGGATGTTCTTCTCGTTCACCTCGCCCTGGAAGAGCGAACCCTCGACCGCGGTGTGCTTGATGCGCGGGTTCAGCACCGCCATCGCATTGAGCGCCTGCACCACGGTGGGGCAGTTCTGGCAGGTCAGCGACATGTAGGTGACGAACTCGTAGTCACCGTCCAGCCCCTTGACCTGGTCGATCAGGTCGGCGTCCTCCTTGACGGGATTGCCGCCCACCTGGACCAGGGCCAGGACAAGGGAGCTGAACTCGTGACCCAGCGGGATGCCAGCGAATCGGACGCTGATGTCCGATCCGGTCCGCACGATGGCGAACGACGGCTTGCGCGCGTCGTCGCCATCAGTGCGGACGCTGATCTTGTCCGACAACGCCGCGATCTCGTTCAGCAGCTCGACCATCTCGGTCGACTTGGGGCGATCGTCGACGCTGGCGACCAGCTCGATCGGCTCGACGACCTTGGTCAGCAGCTGCGAGAGCTGCGCGGTGAGGTTGGAATCAAGAACAGCCATGGCTCCTACTTAAGGGTGTGTGTTGATGCTGGGAGTGATCTGGATCAGATCTTGCCCACGAGGTCGATGCCGGGCTTGAGGGTCTGCTCGCCCTCTTCCCACTTGGCGGGGCAGACCTCACCCGGGTGGTTACGCACGTACTGGGCGGCCTTGATCTTGCGGATCAGCTGGCCGGCCTCACGGCCGATGCCCTCGGCGGTGACCTCCATGTACTGGATGACGCCGTCGGGATCGACGAGGAAGGTGGCGCGGTCGGCGCGGCCCTCGTCCTCACGCAGGTTGTCGAAGTTCTTGGTGATCTGCCAGGTGGTGTCGCCCAGCATGTAGTACTTGATCTTGCCGACCTCCTCGGAGGCCTCGGTCCAGGCCTTGTGCACGAAGTGCGAGTCGGTGCTCACGGCGAAGACCTCGACGTCGAGGGCCTTCAGCTCCTCGTAGTGGTCAGCCATGTCACCGAGCTCGGTGGGGCAGACGAAGGTGAAGTCGGCCGGGTAGAAGAAGAAGACGGACCACTTGCCCAGGACATCGGCCTCGGAGACCTCGACGAACTGACCGTCCTTGTAGGCATCGGTCTTGAAGGGGAGGATCTTGGTGTTCATGAGCGACATGCGAAGAACCTTTCACGGTTGTTATTTTGGAAGAGTTCCAGAAACTGGAACCTTTCAAGATTTAGCTTAGGGCTTGTGCTCCCCGAAAGCAAGGGCGCCGCCCCGCGCCAGACCTGCACCGCCACCCGTCGGGGTGCACTCCCAATCTATCCAGCCGCAGTGACATTCGGGCGCAGTGAGCGAGACCGAACGCAACGGACCCGACACCCCTCAGGGATGTCGGGTCCGGCAACGAAGAATCGTGGCGTCGCGGTCAGTCCGCCCGGCAGTCCGGGCACAGGCCCCAGTAGATGACCTCGGCCTCGTCCAGCTCGAAGCCATGGGTGTCGACGGGCGTGAGACACGGCATCCGCCCGACCGCGCAGGCGACGTCGACCACCTTGCCGCAGCCACGGCAGGCCATGTGATGGTGATTGTCATGGGCGTGGATCTGGTAGCGCGCCGGATGCCCGGCCAACTCCACCTTGCGCACCACGCCCGCCTCGCGCAGCGCATTGAGTGCGTCGTAGACCGACTGCACGGAGGCGGAGCCGAGCCGATCGAGCACACCGGCACGCACCTGCTCCACCTGGGCGTGCGGGGACTGCGCGAGCACGTCGAGCACGGCGGTGCGGATGGCGGTCACCCGCATGCCGGCCCCGCGAAGCAGCTCGGCCGAAGCCTGTTGGCCCTCCATCACGCCTCCCTCGTCATGAGTCCATCATGCGCCATCGGTGCAACTGGCCCCAGATGACACGAAAGCCCCGGATCAAGATCCGGGGCTTTCGAGTGGCAGATGTAGGGTTCGAACCTACGTAGGCGTACGCCGACAGATTTACAGTCTGCTCCCTTTGGCCACTCGGGCAATCTGCCATGCCGGTTGACCCGGCGAGGAGAAACATTAGCAGCCCATCCCGGCATCTCGCCAATCGAGCGGGTGGGGCTGGCACAATTGGCCACGACCGGACGCCAACCGGCGTCAATCCCTGACCCCGACCGGGCCGCATCGCCCGTCACCCCAGGAGGAACCATGGCAGCCGACAGCTCCTTCGACATCGTCAGCAAGGTCGACCGCCAGGAGGTGGACAATGCGCTCGGCCAGGCCGCCCGCGAGGTCAGCCAGCGCTTCGACTTCAAGAACACCGATTCCACCATCAAGTGGTCGGGCGAGGAGACCATCGAGATCGAGAGCAATGGCGAGGAGCGAGCCAAGGCCGTGCTCGACGTCTTCCAGTCCAAGCTCATCAAGCGCGGCGTGAGCCTCAAGGCGATCGAGTCCGGCGAGCCCCGCCTGAGCGGCAAGATGTGGAAGATCACCTGCTCCACCAAGCAGGGCATCACCCAGGAGAATGCCAAGAAGATCTCCAAGCTGATCCGCGACGAGGGCCCCAAGGGAGTCAAGGCCCAGATCCAGGGTGATGAACTGCGCATCAGCTCCAAGAAGCGCGACGACCTGCAGGCCGTCCAGCAGCTGGTGAAGGCGCAGGACTACGACTTCGCGGTCCAGTTCACCAATTACCGCTGAAGCCTGACCACGAAAAGTGTGGATGGTAGCCATCGAGGACGGTGGTTGCCATCCACACTTTTCATGGCTCCACCTTCCGGCGCACCCCCAATACTTAATCACGGATTATTCCGGCTATATTTGGCGCATGCCCACTGAACTGCCCCTTGCCAACCAGTCCGGAGGCTGCGGTTGCGGCCACGACCACGAGACCGAGGTCCCCACACTGGTGGCCGGCCAGATCCCGCACGCCGTGCGTCACGGGGCCATCATCGGCGCGCTGGGCCAGCTGCCCAGCGGCGGCCAGATGGACCTGGTCGCCCCGCACGTGCCCACTCCCCTGCTGGACCAGATCGAGCAGCTCTTCCCCGGTGTCTACGGCACCGAGGTGATCGACCCCACCCCGCAGGCCTACCGGATCCGCTTCTCCAAGGCCTGATCAACACGCTCCCGTGCCCGCCGGCCAGCCACACCGGCGGGCACTGTCGTACCCAGCGGCTAGGCTGGCCGCCATGCTGCGCGTCGCCTCCTTCAACGTCAACGGAATCCGTGCCACCCAGAAGCGGGGCTTCGAGGAGTGGCTGGCCCAGCGCGACTGCGACGTGGTCGGGCTACAGGAGGTGCGCTGCCCCGTCCCGATGCTGCCCGACGGCGTGTTCGGCGACTACCACCTCTCCTATGACGCCGGGCAACTGGCCGGACGCAATGGAGTGGCCATCCTCACCCGGCAGGAGCCACTGGACGTTCGCAGCTGGGGCGCCGGTGCCCTGGTGCGCGCCCCCGGCGATGCCCACGTCGAGCTGCGCGAGCCAGCCGAGCGTGATGTGCTGGCCCGCGAGCTGAAGGCCTTTGCCACCGAGGGTCGCTACCTGGAGGTGGACCTGTCCGACAAGCCGCTGACCGTCGGCTGCCTCTACCTGCCCAAGGGTGGGCTGCCCGCCGAGCTCCAGGCCGCGGGAAAGAACGGACGCGACAAGCCCGACGGCGGGGCCAAGTACCAGCGCAAGATGAGCTTCCTCAAGGGATTCGCCCGGCACCTGACCCGCACCCGCCGCACCGCCGCGGCGCAGGGCCGGGAATTCCTGGTGATGGGTGACTTCAACATCGCCCACACCGAGCACGACATCAAGAACTGGAAGGGCAACCTCAAGAGCGAAGGCTTCCTGCCCGAGGAGCGCGCCTGGCTCGACGAGATCCTCTCCCCCCGCACCCTGGTGGACGTGGTGCGGCGCCTCCACCCCGACCAGGACGGCCCCTACTCGTGGTGGAGCTGGATGGGCCAGGCCTTCGTCCGCGACGCCGGGTGGCGCATCGACTACCAGTTCGCCACCCCCAAGCTGGCCAAGCTCGCCATCCAGGGCGGCACCGACCGCGCCGAGAGCTACGAGGCCCGGATGAGCGACCACGCCCCGGTCGTGGTCGACTACGACTTCTGAACCTCCACCGCTGGCCCCCTCGACAAGCTCGGGGAACGGGGGGCACAACTCGGGGAACGAGTGCACCACCCGGGAAGCGTGCGGGCCGGGTCAGCGGAACATGCGCTGCACGCAGTCGACGGGTACCTGGTCGAGGCTGACGTGGCGCCAGGTGGGATTGCGGTCCTTGTCCACCAGCTGGGCGCGCACCCCCTCGACGAAGTCCGAATCGGCCACGAAGTTGCGGGCCAGCGTCAGGTCCTGGGCCAGCACCTCGGAGACCGAGGTCATCCGTCCGGCCCGTCGCACCGCCTCCAGGGCCACACACACGCTCAGCGGTGACTTCTGGGCCAGCACCTCGGCCGTCTGCCGTGCCCGCTCCTCGGGATGTTCCTGCAGCCGCTCCAGCATCTGCGCCGCGTCGTCCCCGGCAAAGCACTCGTCGATCCACTCCCGGTCACGTTCCAGCTGGCTGGGCTCCTCGGGTACCCCGCCGGTGACCTCGTCCACCAGCTGCGCATAGCGGGCGCCGGCGGCGTCGATGGTCTGGCCGGTCATGGCCAGATAGGTGCCCGTCTCGCCCGGTGCGCTGGCCAACTGCCAGTTGATCCCGACATCAGGGAACAGGCCGATGGTGGTCTCGGGCATGGCCAGCTGCAGCGAGGGCTCGGCCACCACGTGCCGGGCGTGCAGCGCCAGGCCCAGGCCGCCACCCATCGAGATGCCGTGCACCCGCGAGGTGACCGGCTTGGGGAAGGTCGCGATCATCTGGTTGACGCCGTACTCGAGCTCGAAGAAGCCCACCGCCGCGTCCGGATCGGTGAGCACCAGCTCGCGGATCTCGCGCACGTCGGCACCGGAGCAGAAACCCCGCTCCCCCTCGCCACGAATCTCCACCTCGGTGACGGCCGGGTCCTCCCGCCAGGCGCGCAGCTGCTCGTCGAGCTGCACCATCATCGCCACGCTGAGGGCGTTGATGGCCTTGGGACGATCCAGGACGACGCGCCCCAGACCCCCGTCGCGTTCGAAGCGGACGTGCTGGTCAGTCGTGGTCTTCGGATCCTGCTCGGTCATGGTGCCTCCTGTGGCGTCGTCGCCTGCGCGCATCGGTGACTCGTTCATGGGTACGTACCTGCCATGCAAAGCCTGCCACGGCTGCCACCCCCACCGCGACGGCCGGGTTCATCGAGTCCACGGCGCTGACGCTGTTGCGCCAGGCCAGGTTGATCGCGGCATAGGAGAGCAGCACCACGGTGGTGTAGACCGCAGTGCGCACCATCCGCTTGGAGGGACGCGTCAGCGGCAGCAGCACGCCGCCCCACAGGACGTACCAGGAGTGCAGGGCCGGAGCGCACAGCGCCACCACCAGGAAGCTCCAGGCGAGGAAGGTGACCGGACGTCGACGCGCCACGGTGAGCGCATAGATGGCGATCAGCGTCACCGACAGCAGCAGGCCGGCCCCCCGCGAGATCCGCAGCAGGGCATCCCCCGACGGGTCGAGCTGGAACCAGTTGGCCACCAGCTGCGCCGCCTGCCCGACGATGGTGAAGGGAGAGAAGGTCACCACCATGCCCGGCACGTCGACGGCGTCCAGCCAGCCCCACCCCAGCCGGGTCAGGTGGGTGATGCCTGCGAAACTGCCGATGGCCAGCGCGAAGCTGACCAGCACCCGCAGCGCGGTGACCAGCACCTCACGCCAGTGCCAGCTGGCCCATGGTCGAGCGATCAGTGGCAGGGCGTAGGCGGCCATGATCGCGGGCTGTTTCACCGCGGCCGCCGCCCCGATCACGACGGCGGCGGGCAGCCACGCACCCCGCGCACGGAAGGCCAACCACACCCCCAACACCATCAGGCCCACCATGAGCGCATCGTTGTGCGCGCCACCGATGAAGTCGATGACCAGGACCGGGTTGAGGGTTGCCATCCACGCCGCGCGGGCCGGGTCCATGCGCAGGTCGACCGCGATGCGAGGCACCAACAGGCCGATCATCACCACACCGAGCAGTGCCGGCAGACGCATCGCCAGCGCCGAGAGATAGGGATCGAAGCCGGTCAGGTCGACGATCAGGTGCTGCATCTGCAGGCTCAGTGGGCCGTAGGGGGCCGGAGTTCGTCGCCACACCCAGGCCACCTGGTCGGCAAAGGCCCCCGGCAGCAGCATCACGTTGCCGTGGTAGGGGTTGATCCCGTTGTGGATCAACCACCCCTGCGCGGCATAGGAATAGGCGTCGTGGCTGAAGATCGGGGGTGCGAGCAGGAAGGGAGTGCCCCAGATGCCGAGCACCGCCCAGTGCTTGAGGTGGTGGTAGGCCACCGCCTCCCCTTCGGGCTGTGCTCCGGGGCGCATCCGGAACCAGGCGTCCACGAGCAGCGCCAGACCGGCCACCACCAGCAGGGTCCCCAGCACCCGGGCGGGAGTGCCGGTCAGGTGCAGCCAGCGCAGCATCCGCCACCACGGGGAGTTCTGCGGCAGGTAGGCGGGGGTGAGCGAGCCCAGGGTGATCAGGCCAGTGCCGTAGGCACCGCGGCGCACATTGTGCACCGCCCAGGCCCGGCGCACACTGCTCCAGTGCAGGTCGAGGTTGGCGACGGAGAAGGGGGCGACGCTGCTCACCGCAGCTGCTCGCGTCCTTGTCGCAGGCCGTCCGGGTCGGTGGCGCTGGCCACGTGGGCACCGGCCCATTCCAGGGCGTCGAAGGGGCACTGCTCCACGCAGATGCCGCAGTACATGCACAGCGACCAGTCGATCTCGAAGCGGTCCAGTACATTGCGCGAACGTTCCCGCGAACGGGCATAGCCCGAGGTGGCCGAAGCGGCGGCAGCACCACCGATCGGTGCACCGCCCTGCCCCTCGACGCGTTCGGTGTGGGAATCGATCTGGATGCACCAGGCAGGGCACTCACGGGCGCAGATCATGCAGGAGGTGCAGTTCTCCTCGATCAGGCGGATGGAGCCGTGCATCGGGGCCCGTGGTGTTTCTGGCTGGTTCGATTCTGGCTGGCTCATCGCCGCCTCCTCACGCGACCGCCGGCGACGGCCGCAGCGATCTCTTCAGCGCTGGCCGCAGCCAGCTGCGGGTCTCGGTCTCCCCAGATGCTGGGGTCGGGAACCCCTGGTGGGGCCATCTTGCGTCGACTCGGCGCCGAGGCACCCTGCCCGGGTTCCTTGGCGCCGGGCCACGGCTGGGCGGCGCGTGCCCCCAGCACGAAGTCCTTGCGCAAGGGAGCTTCGGTGCCCGGCAGTGCGGCGGCGTGGTTCAACAGCACCGCTTGGTCGCCACCGTCGAAGACGACGCCGTAGAAGTCGTGCACCTCGCGCTCGTGCCAGAGGGCCCCGGCGAACACGCCGCTGGCCGTCGGAAGGTGCGGATCGTTGCGCGGGACGCGGGTCTGCAGCCGCACCCCCCGGGCGGGTTGCTGACCGAAGTCGACCAGTCGGGCCACGACGCGCAGCTCGTCGCTGCGGCCCAGCTCATCGGCCGCACCGATCCAATCGAGGAAGGGATGGCTGTGGGCCAGCTCGGTCAACCTCTCCAGCCACTGGTCGGCCGCGACGTCGCAGACCTGGTCCTCGACGCCATGGGGAAGCTGCTGGTCAGTCACGGGACTCCTCCTGCAGGGACGCGCGTTGGCCAATTTCCTCACGCACTGCGCACACCACCTCGTGCAGGGCCCCGGGTGGCGGCGGGCAGCCCGCGATCCAGTGGTCCACCGGCACCAGCTGGTCGACCCCCTTCGTGACGCTCCACGCATCCCAGTAGGGACCCCCGGCGCAGGCACAGGCACCGAAACTGACCACTCGATCGGGCGCCAGAACCTCGATCTTACTCCTGACAAGGGGCGACAGGGCATCGGTCAGAGTTCCGGAGACGACGGCCAGCACGATGGACCCCGCGGTGGGTTCCGCCAATCGAGACGCCTCCAGCGGCACGGCGAACTCCGATTCGAGGGCGCAGCAGGCCAGCGCAAGGTCGACGACCAGCACCGAGCCGTCGCCGAACCAGTCGATGTAGTCACCGCGTTCAACACCCATCACGCCCAGAAGCCTAACGGGCTGGGGAATGAACCGGCGTTCCCCGGGGGTTAGGCTTGGGAGTCGAGTGTTGTCTTCGTTCCGGAAAGAGGCCCCTGGTGACTGGTGTACATGTACTCGAGCGAGTAGTGATCAGATTCGCGGGTGATTCCGGCGACGGCATGCAGTTGACCGGTGATCGCTTCACCCATGATTCGGCCACCATGGGCAATGACATCTCCACCCTGCCCAACTTCCCCGCCGAGATCCGTGCACCCCAGGGCACCCTGCCCGGCGTCTCCAGCTTCCAGCTGCACTTCGCCAATTTCGACATCGTCACCCCCGGTGACTGTCCCGACGTGCTGGTGGCGATGAATCCCGCCGCCCTGAAGGCCAACCTGAAGGACCTGCCCCGTGGCGGCCTGGTGCTGGTCGACACCGCCGAATTCACCAAGCGCAACCTCACCAAGGTGGGTTACGAGGCCAATCCGCTCGAGGACGGGTCGCTGACCGACTACCAGGTGGTGGCGCTCGACCTGACCGGCCTGGCCGTGGGCTCGGTGAAGGAGTTCGGGCTGGGCCGCAAGGAGTCGGCCCGCTCCAAGAACATGTTCGCGCTGGGCCTGCTGAACTGGCTCTACAGCCGCCCCACCGAGGGCACCGAGGAATTCCTGGGCGAGAAGTTCGCGAAGAAGCCCGAGATCCGCGACGCCAACATCGCCGCCTTCCGCGCCGGCTACGCCTACGGTGAGACCACCGAGGAGTTCGCGGTGCGCTACGAGGTGGCCAAGGCACCGATGAAGCCGGGCGTCTACCGCCAGATCAGTGGCAACCTGGCCACCAGCTACGGTCTGATCGTCGGCGCGGAGAAGGCCGGCCTGCAGCTCTTCCTGGGCTCCTACCCCATCACCCCGGCCTCCGACATCCTCCACGAGCTGAGCAAGCACAAGGCCGAGGGCGTCATCACCTTCCAGGCCGAGGACGAGATCGCCGGCGTCGGTGCCGCCCTGGGTGCCTCCTTCGCGGGAGCCCTCGGTGTCACCTCCACCTCCGGCCCCGGCATCGCCCTGAAGGCCGAGACGATCGGTCTGGGCGTGATGACCGAGCTGCCGCTGGTGGTCGTCGACGTGCAGCGCGCCGGGCCCTCCACGGGCATGCCCACCAAGACCGAGCAGGCCGACCTGCTGCAGGTGATGTACGGCCGCAATGGTGAGGCGCCGGTGCCGGTGCTCGCCCCGGCCACCCCCGCGGACTGCTTTGACATGGCCGTGGAGGCCGTGCGGATCGCCGTCACCTACCGCACCCCGGTGGTGCTGCTGTCCGACGGCTACCTGGCCAATGGCGCCGAGCCGTGGCGGATCCCGCAGATCGACCAGATCCCCCAGATCGACCCGAACTTTGCCACCGGCCCCAACGAGGGCGAGGACTTCCTGCCCTACAAGCGCGATCCCGAGACGTTGGCGCGCGCCTGGGCCATCCCCGGCATCCCCGGCCTGGAACACCGCATCGGCGGCATCGAGAAGGCCGACGGCACCGGCAACATCTCCTACGACCCCGCCAACCACGACAAGATGGTGCGGCTACGCCAGGCCAAGGTGGACGGCATCGT
The DNA here is from genome assembly GCF_048595755.1 of Luteococcus struthionis. Lineage (GTDB taxonomy): Bacteria > Actinomycetota > Actinomycetes > Propionibacteriales > Propionibacteriaceae > Luteococcus. The sequence continues at coordinate 1,997,233 of NZ_CP184360.1, read as the reverse complement.
CCGCGACATCCCCGACGTGGAAGTGGACGATCCCACCGGTGACGCCAAGGTGCTGGTGCTCGGCTGGGGCTCCACCTACGGCCCCATCACCGCGGCGGTGCGGCGAGTCCGCAAGGACGGCCGCTCGGTGGCGCAGGCCCATGTGCGCCACCTCAATCCCCTGCCCGCCAACCTGGGCGAGGTGCTCAAGCGCTACGAGAAGGTGATCGTGCCCGAGATGAACCTGGGGCAGTTCGCCATGATGCTGCGCGCCAAGTACCTGGTGGACGTGCACAGCTACTCGCGTGTCTTCGGCCTGCCCATCTCGCTCAGCGAGCTCGAGGCCGACCTGATCCAGGAGATCGACGCGATCGCCGCGAACGGCACCACCCCGGTGCCCGACGCCGAGGCCCCCGTCGGGCCCGGCAGCGAGGACATGGGAGACGGGGAGCTCGCGCCCGATTCCGAGCAGGCACAGCTGCGCGCCGAGTCCGCCCGCACCAACACCATTGAGGAGCAGAAGTGACCACCACCGACGACCAGACTCCCGGCTACCGCGGGCTCGCCGGGGTGCCGCTCAGCATCGAACCGCTCAACCGCAAGGACTTCACCAGCGACCAGGAGGTGCGTTGGTGCCCGGGTTGCGGCGACTACGCGATCTTGGCCGCCTTCCAGGGCCTGATGCCGGAACTGGGCATCAAGCGGGAGAACACCGTCATCGTCTCGGGCATCGGCTGCTCGTCGCGCTTCCCCTACTACGTGGACGCCTACGGCATGCACTCCATCCACGGTCGGGCCCCCTCGATCGCCACCGGTGTGGCCGTCACCCGGCCCGACCTGGGCGTGTGGGTGGTCACCGGCGACGGCGATGCGTTGTCCATCGGCGGCAATCACCTGATCCACGCCATGCGCCGCAACGTCAACATGACGATCATGCTGTTCAACAACCGCATCTACGGCCTGACCAAGGGCCAGTACTCGCCCACCTCGGAGACCGGCAAGGTCACCAAGTCGAGCCCGCTGGGTTCACTGGACACCCCCTTCAACCCGGTCTCGCTGGCGCTGGGCGCGGAGGCAGGCTTCGTGGCCCGCACCGTCGACTCCGACCGCAAGCACCTCTCCGAGGTACTCAAGGCGGCTGCGGACTACCGTGGCACGGCGCTGGTGGAGATCTACCAGAACTGCCCGATCTTCAACGACGGAGCCTTCGAGGACCTCAAGGGCACCGGCTCCGACGAGTCGATCATCCCGCTGCGCCATGGGGAGCCGATCGTCTTCGGCGCCGACAACCACCTGGGCGTGGTGCAGAAGAGCGACGGCTCGGTCGAGATCGTCGAGGTCTCGCAGGTGGGGCTGGACAAGATCCTGGTGCACGACGAGCACCACGCCGATCCCTCGCTGGCCTTCGCGCTGAGCCGTCTCACCGACGGTGGCGTGATGCACCGCTCCCCCATCGGCGTCTTCCGCAATGTCGAGCGCCCCGCCTATGACGACCTGGCCCGGGAGCAGGTGGCGATGGCGCGGGGCGAGCGCACCGAGTCCGGCCTGCAGGCGATGGTGGACGGGCGCGACACCTGGACCATCATGTGACCCAGCCCTTCCCGTGATCCGGGCCGGGCGTCACTGAGACGTGGAAGGGGGCTCCGCACCAGTGGTGCGGAGCCCCTTTCGTCGTCCAGGTGCCGTCTTGCGGCCTCGCCAGCCGTCTCAGATGGAGCGGCTCACCAGGTCATTGCAGATCTTGGCCAGCGCCTGCTTGGCAGGGCCCTCCGGCAGCGGTGCCAGGTGGCCCAGGGCCAGATCGGCATGGCGCTGCACCTCGGCACGGGCCTGCTCGATCACCGGGTGGGCGCGCAGCTGCTCCAGCGTCTCGGCCAGCACATCGTCGGAGCTGAGGTCCGAGGCGATCATCGTCTTGAGCTGTTCGTCGGCCGGATCCGTGGAGGCCTTCAGCAGCAGCGTGGGCAGCGTGGGGATCCCCTCGCGCAGGTCGGTGCCGGGGGTCTTGCCGGTCTCGTCGCTGGTGATGTCGATGATGTCGTCGCTGAGCTGGAAGACCACGCCGATCTCCTCGCCGAAGGCGTCCAGCGCTGCCAGGTATTCCTGGGGGGCGCCGGCCACCATGCCGCCGAAGACCGCGGAGGTGGCGATCAGCGAACCGGTCTTGTCGGAGACCACCTGCAGGTAGTGCGCCAGCGGATCCTCCTCGGCGCTGGGGCCACGTGTCTCGGCGATCTGGCCCTGGACCAGACGGGCGAAGGTCTCGGCCTGCAGCCGCACGTAGTCGGTGCCCAGGTCTGCCACGGTGGTGGAGGCCCGCGCGAACAGGTAGTCGCCCACCAGGATGGCGATCGAGTTGTCCCAGCGACGATTGGCGCTGGGGGCACCGCGACGCATGTCGGCATCGTCCATGACGTCGTCGTGGTACAGGCTGGCGACATGGGTGAGCTCCACCACCAGGGCGGCCCGCACCAGGTCTTCCTCGCTGACCTGCTCACCGAAGCAGGAGCCCAGGATCACCAGCAGCGGCCGGAAGCGCTTGCCGCCGGCATTGATGATGTGACGCGCCGCCTCGGTGACGAAGGGGCTGTCGGCCACGGCGGCCTTGACCAGTTCTTCCTCGATGACGGCCAATCGACCAGTCACCGAGGCCTCGAAGGCCTCGTCCACGACGTGGGTCACGGTTCTCCTCATTTCCTGCGGGCGGGGTCCATGCAGACCGTACCCAGCCTAGTGCTTGCCCCGCCCCGCCCCCAACTTCCCGCGCCCGGATTCGGGGCGGCAGGATGCCTCAGAAGTCGAACAGGTCGAACAGGTCGAATCCATCGAGGAAGTCGCCCAGTCCTTCAAAGGCCTCACCGATCCCACCCAGAGCGGCGCCCAGGTCGAGCAGGCCGCCCACCTCGCAGGCGAGATCCACCACCTCGACCCCCGCACCGGCCAGGTCCACCAGACCGCCCAGCAGTTCCCAGGCCACCGGATCGCTGGCGACCTCCGCGGCAACGGCGGCCGGGTCGAGCACCTGCTCACGGCGCACCACCTCGGCGATCACGCCGGCCCACCGGTCCGCGATTCCGAAGACCATGGCGTAGGGCAGGTAGCGACTGAACTGGTCTGCGGCCTCCTCGAAGCGGATCTGGCTGGCCTCGGCCGTACGGAGATAGTGGCGAAAGCCCATCGTCTGGATCCGCACCGCGGTCCCACCGGCGGTTCGCGGCACCCTCCCCCGCACCAGCCGGGCGAGGCGACCGCGGCGCGGGTCACGGGAATACCAGCCCTGGTGCACCACCTCGCGGTAGAGCTCGTCGCGACAGCCCCGCAGCGGGCGGCCCAGCGTGGACTTGGCCTGGCTGAGCAGGACCGTCTCGACCTGCCCGGGGAACAGTCCCTGCAGCAACAGGACCTCGGCCGGTGCCAACTCGGCGGCAATGATGGGACGCAGCAGGCTCAGCTGCCAGTCGTCGCCCTGCTTCTTCAGGGTGAACCAACCCCGCAGGCTCAGGTCGATCATCATCGCGGCCAGATCACGCGCATCCACCACACCGTCGATCACCGTGCCGGCCAGGGCGGGAGCCACGTCCTTGGGCGGCTGGAACTGCACCGCCACCTCGCCGCGCCACTCATGGCCGCCCCGCACGTTGCCGACGGCCACCGGCTGGCCCTCGGCGGGAAACTGGCCGGGAAGTACCCCCACGAACTGCTCGTCGCGACCACGAAAGATCATGCACCCCTTCATACACCGTGCCGGGTCAGGCACGACGACGGCCCGCCCTCCCGAGGGGAGGACGGGCCGTCAGGCTCTGGAAGGCTCAGCGCAGGAAGATGGAGGCCTGCTCCGCCAGGTCCAGCAGGGGCGTGCTCCACACGCCCAGCAGCACGGTGCCGATGGCACCGACGGCCACCACGAGCCAGCTCATCCAGGAGGCGTCCACCACCTCGACCTCGTCGTCGACGGGATCGCGGAAGAACATCACCACCATCATGCGGATGTAGAAGAAGGCTGCCACCAGGCTGCACAGGATGGCCAGGGCCACCAGCCAGGCGTAACCGCCCTTCCAGGCCGAGGTGAAGACCACGAGCTTGCCGACGAAACCGGCCGTCGGCGGGATGCCCGCAAAGCTCAGCAGGAAGAGCCCCATCAGGATGCCCAGGGCCGGCTTGCGGCGACCCACGCCCTGCCAGGAGGCCAGACCGGTCGCCTCGCCACCGGCCTTGCGCACCATCGGGATCAGCGCGAAGGCACCCAGCGTCGCCAGGCCGTAGGCGGCCAGGTAGAACAGCACGGAGGCGGTGGAACCGATACCGCCGGCGGGCAGACCACTGACCGCGGTGCTGGCGCCCACGATGGCCACCAGGATGAAGCCCGCATGGGCGATCGAGGAGTAGGCCAGCATGCGCTTCACGTCGGTCTGGCTCAGACCGATCAGGGCGCCGATCACCATGGTGACGGCGGCGATGACGGCCAGCAGCGGCTGCCAGTCCCACCGGGCAGCACCGAGTGCCACGTAGAAGACGCGCATCAGGGCGATCACGGCCGCGAACTTGGTGCAGATGGCCATGAAACCGGTGACCGGAGTGGGCGAACCGTTGTAGACGTCGGGCGTCCACGAGTGGAAGGGAACCGCGCCCACCTTGAACAGCAGGCCGACGGCCACCATGCCCATGCCGGCCAGCAGCAGGCCGCGGCCCTGGCTGCCGGCCGAGACGGCCAGGTCGATGCCCCGCAGCTGGAAGGAGCCCGAGAAGCCGTAGAGCAGGGCCACGCCGTACAGGAAGATCGCGCTGGACAGCGAGCCCAGCAGGAAGTACTTCAGCGCGGCCTCCTGGCTCAGCATCCGGCGACGACGCGCCAGACCGGCCAGCAGGTACAGCGGCAGGGAGAAGATCTCCAGCGCCACGAACATCACGATCAGGTCATTGGCCGAGGCGAACAGCATCATGCCGAACAGGCTGAGCACCAGCAGCGGGAAGACCTCGGTGTGCTCGGCACGGGCGGCGGTGGCCTCACGCTCCAGCGGGGAGCCCGGCACCGCCGAGCCCATGGGCGTGAACTGCGACTGGCCGCCGGAGAGCTTGCGTTCGGCGAAGAGCAGCGCGGCCAGCAGCCCGAAGACCAGCAGGCAGGCCCAGGTGAAGTAGGTGGGGCCGTCGAAGGCGATGCTGCCCACGGCACCGATCTGCTTGCCACCGACCATCCAGTTGCGAATGGTCAGCGCCAGGGCGGTCACCAGGGTGATGGTGGTGACGATCAGCTGGGCCCCGTAGCGGGGGCCTCGCTTGCTGGTCGACTCCACGCCGATGCCGAGGCCGGCACCCACCAGCACCACGATCAGCGGCGCCAGCAGGCGGTATTCCAGCTGCGGGTACGGAATCTCCATCGGGACCATGACGTCGAGGGGAATCATCACTTGGCTCCCTTCACGACAGGTGCCGGATCGGTCATGCCAACTTGGGCCATGGTGTCCTTCACGGTGTTCTCGGTGACCTGCAGCATCGGGGTGGGCAGGAAGCCCAGCCCCAGCAGCAGCGCGATGAGCGGGGCCATGACGGCCTTCTCACGCAGGTTCAGGTCGTTGTTGGTGAAGTGCTCGTCGGCCTGTTCGGTGACCGGTCCGGTCATCGTGCGCTGGTAGGCCAGCAGGATGTACAGGGCGGCGAGCACGGTGCCCACGGCGGAGACGGCGGTCAGCACCGGGTGGCGCTGCCAGGCACCGGCCATGACCATCCACTCGCTGATGAAGCTCGACATGCCGGGCAGGGCCAGGGCCGACAGGCCCGAGACCAGGAAGAGGCCGGCAGCCACCGGGGCCACCTTCTGCACACCGCCGAAGTCGGCGATGTCGGCCGAGCCGCGACGACGGATCAGGAAGCCCACCACGAGGAAGAGCGCTGCGGTGGAGAAACCGTGGTTCAGCATGTAGAAGATCGTGCCGTTCATCGACTGGGTGGTGAAGGCGAAGATGCCCAGCACCATGAAGCCGAAGTGGCTGATCGAGGTGTAGCTGACCAGACGCAGCAGGTGGCGCGAGCCGATCGCCATCAGGGCGCCGTAGAAGATCGAGACGACGGCGAGCCCGAGCACCACCGGGGTGGCCCACTTGCTGGCCTCGGGGAAGATCTCCAGGCAGAAGCGGATCATGCCGAAGGTGCCGATCTTGTCGAGGATGCCCACCAGCAGCGTCGAGGAGCCCGGCGTGGCCTGTTCGGCGGTGTCGGGCAGCCACGTGTGCACGGGCACCATCGGGGCCTTGATCGCGAAGGCGATGAAGAAGCCCAGCCACAGCCAACGACCGACATTGCCGTCGATGTTGAGGGCGGCCAGGTCGTCGATCAGGAAGCTCGGATTGTCCGAGGCTGCGGTGTGGGCCCCCAGCCCGATGATGCTGACGAGCATCACCAGACCGCCGGCCAGCGAGTACAGCAGGAACTTCAACGCAGCCTGGGCGCGGCGCGGGCCGCCCCAGCCGCCGATCAAGAAGTACATCGGGATCAGCGTGGCTTCGAAGAAGATGTAAAACAGCAGCGCGTCGGTGGCCATGAAGACGAACAGGGCCAAGCCCTCGAGCATCAGGGCCAGCGCGAAGAAGGTGCTGGCGCTCCAGGTGCCGGGCTGCTCGTCGACGTCCCACTCGGCGAGCAGGACGATCGGGACCAGGACCACGGTGAGCAGGACCATGGCCTTGGCCATGCCGTCCAGCCCCAGCGCGTAGTGGGCTCCGATCGAGGAGATCCACAGGTGGTTCTCGGCCAGGTCACTGCTGCTGAAGAAGGCCACCAGGCCCAGCGCCAGGGTCACCAGGCTGATGCCCAGCCCCAGCACGCGGCCCGCGGCTCCCTTCACGAAGAACAGGACCAGTCCACCGATCAGTGGCACCAGGGCCAGCGCGGTGAGCAAGGGGAAAGTCATTGTTTCTCCTCCCCTCAGGCCAGCTGGCCGAGGATCAGTGCAAGCCCGACCAGGACCGCACCGGCGACCATGGTGAGGGCATAGCTGCGGACGAAGCCGTTCTGCAGCTTGCGGACGAGTGTGGACATGCCGCCCAGGGCGGTGGCGGTACCCATCACGGCGCCGTCGACCACGTGGCGATCGGCGTGATCGAGCACGCCCACCAGCTTCTGGCCCGGGCGCATGAAGACGGCCTCGTTGAAGGCGTCGCCGTACAGGTCATTGCGGCCCGCGATGGCGAACACGTTGTCGGTGGCCGGCTGGTAGGACGGGATGTCCTTGCGGAAGAAGAACCAGCCCAGGAAGACACCCAGCGCGACGGTGGCCATGGTGAGCCAGCCGATCGGCGTGATGTGCAGCAGCTGCATCTCGTGCACCTCGGCGCCGGTGGCCGGGGCCAGCCATTCGCCGATCCAGTTGTTCATCACCGCACCGGCGACGATCGACAGGATGGCCAGCACCACCAGCGGGATGGTCATGGTGGCCGGGGACTCGTGCGGGTGGACACCCTTGAGCCAGCGCTTGTCGCCGAAGAAGGTCATCATCATCAGACGGGTCATGTAGAAGGCCGTGACCAGCGCGCCGATCAACGCGAGGCTGCCGAAGACCGGGGACTTCTCGAAGGCGGCCTCGATGATGTGGTCCTTGGAGTAGAAGCCCGAGGTGAACGGGAAGCCGATGATGGCCAGGTAGCCCATCGCGAAGGTGAGGAAGGTGATGGGCATCGCCTTGCGCAGCGCACCGAAGTGGCGCATGTCCACGTCGTCGTCCATCCCGTGCATCACCGAACCGGCACCCAGGAACATGTTGGCCTTGAAGAAGCCGTGGGTGACCAGGTGGAAGATGGCGAAGGCCGCACCGATCGGGCCCAGGCCCGCCGCCAGCATCATGTAGCCGATCTGGCTCATGGTGGAGCCGGCCAGCACCTTCTTGATGTCGTCCTTGCTGGTACCGATCCAGGCACCGAAGAGCAGGGTCACGGTACCGACGACGGCCACGGCCAGCTGGGCGGTGGGGGTCTGCTCGTAGATGTGGTGGCTGCGGATCACCAGGTAGACACCGGCGGTGACCATGGTGGCGGCGTGGATCAGGGCCGAGACCGGGGTCGGGCCCTCCATGGCGTCGAGCAGCCAGGACTGCAGCGGGACCTGTGCCGACTTGCCGCAGGCGGCCAGCAGCAGGAACAGACCCAGCAGCGTCGCCCAGGTGGACGACAGGCCGGCGGCATTGCGGTTCACGTCGACGAAGGCGGTGCTGCCGAACTGGGCCAGCATGGTGAACAGGGCCATCATCAGACCGAGGTCACCGACGCGGTTCACGACGAAGGCCTTCTTGCCGGCCACCGCCGCCGAGGTGCGGTGCTGCCAGAAGGAGATCAGCAGGTAGGACGCGAGACCCACGCCCTCCCAGCCGAAGAAGGTGATCAGGTAGTTGTCGCCCAGCACCAGCACCAGCATCGCGGCGATGAACAGGTTCAGGTAGGCGAAGAAGCGACGACGACGCTCGTCGTGAGCCATGTAGCCGATTGAGTAGATGTGGATCAGCGAACCCACACCGGTGATCAGCAGCACGAACAGGATGGAGAGCTGGTCGACCAGCAGGCCGACGTTGATCTTCCAGTTGCCCGACTCGAGCAGGGTCCACAGCTGGTGCGAGACGGCGCGGTTGGCCTCGTCGGCCAGCATCATCTCGGCGAACAGGCAGGCGCCGATGGAGAAGGAGTAGAGCGCTGCCGCCGTGGCGAGCAGGTGGCCCCACTTGTCGGTGGCCCGGCCGGCCAGCAGCAGGAAGGCTGCCACCGCGGCGGGCACCGCGATCATCGTCCACGCGAAGCGGAACATTCCGCTCGCGGCGACGGGAGTGACGATTTCGAGAAGATTCACCGATGCCCCCTCAGAACTTCAGCAGGTTTGCGTCGTCGACCGAGGTCGAGCGTCGGCTGCGGAAAATGGTCACGATGATCGCCAACCCCACCACCACTTCGGCCGCGGCCACCACCATCACGAAGAAGGTGGCCACCTGACCGTTCAGGTTTCCGTGCATGTGGGAGAAGTTGACCATCGCCAGGCACGCCGAGTTGAGCATGAGCTCGATCGACATGAAGGCCACCAGCGCGTTGCGGCGCAGCAGGAAGCCCAGGATGCCAAGGCTGAACAGGATGGCGCTCAGCACCAGGTAGTAGCTCGGGTTCATTCCCGTCCCTCCTCGGCCTTGACCGACTCGATGGCAGCGAAGGTGTGCTGCGCCGGCGACGCGAGCTCGTCGGGATTGGCGACCACGCCGCGATCGCGCATGGCCTCCACGATCGAGTTCTCGGCGATGCTGCCGTCGGGCAGCAGCGCCGGCGACTGCACGGCATTGCTGGTGGCGTAGACGCCGGGGTTGGGCAGCGGGCCGGGGTGCTTGCCGTCGGTGGCGTAGTTGCGCATGCGGGCCTTGAGCTGGCCGGCCTGGCGCACCTTCGGGCGCAGCTGCTCACCGTGGGCGAGCACCATGGCGGCGACGGCCGCGGTGATCAGCAGGGCGCTGGTGGCCTCGAACAGCACGATGTAGTCGCTGAAGATCAGCGCGGCCAGACCGGGCACATTGCCGCCGAACTCGGCGGTGGCGTCCTCCAGGCCCCGCGGGGCACCGACGATGCCCTTGCCGATCGCGCTGATGAGCAGGATGGCGAAGCCAAGCGCGGCCAGCACCGAGGCGACGCGGTGACCACGGATGGTCTCCATCATCGAGTCGGTGGTGGACACGCCCACCAGCATCAGCACGAACAGGAAGAGCATCAGGATGGCGCCGGTGTAGACGATGATCTGCACCACGAACAGGAAGGGCGCATCCAGCGAGGCGTAGAGCCCGGCCAGCGCGATCATCATGCCGGCCAGCGAGAGCGCGGAGTGCACCGGCTTGCGGAACAGCACCATGCCCAGCGCGCCGAGCACCGCCACGGGGGCGAGCACCCAGAAGGCGACCGCCTGTGCGGTCACGAGTGGGACGAGGCTTGTCATTGGGTCACTCCCCCATGGGTGGTCGAATCCTGGTTGGTCACCCGGGTGGCGCTGGTGGCGCCGCTGGGGGCCGTGCGCACGTCGGGCTGACCGGTGGCCGGCAAGCCCAGGAAGTAGTCCTTCTCGTCGTCACCGAGGCGACGCGGGTGGGGCGGCTGCTCCATGCCGGTCAGCAGCGGCGCCAGCAGACGGTCCTTCTCGTAGATCAGCACCTCGCGCGAGCGGTCGGCGAGCTTGAACTCATTGGTCATCGTGAGTGCCCGGGTGGGGCAGGCCTCGATGCACATGCCGCAGAAGATGCAGCGCAGGTAGTTGATCTGGTAGACGCGGCCGTAGCGCTCACCGGGGCTGTAGCGCTCGTCCTCGGTGTTGTCACCGGCCTCGACGTAGATGGCGTCGGCCGGGCAGGCCCACGCGCAGAGCTCGCAGCCCACGCACTTCTCCAGGCCGTCGGGCCAGCGGTTGAGCTGGTGACGCCCGTGGAAGCGGGGTGCGAAGACCTTCTCCTTGCCCTTCTGCGGGTAGCCCTGGGTGAAGGTCTTGCGGAACATGGTGCGGAAAGTGATGCCGAAACCGGCCCACTGGTCAAGGAGACCCATCAGGCGTCAACTCCGTTCTTGATCGGGTCGAGGTCGTCGTCAACGGCGACGCGCTGCGCGCTCACGACGCGGGTGGTGCCCGGCACTTCCTGCCCGGGCAGCGGCGGTACGGGGTAGCCACCGGCGAAGGCGTCGAACTCGTCGTCGATCTGCTCCACCTCTTCCTCCGCCTTGCCGCCCAGGAAGAGCCAGGCGATCAGGGCCAGCGCAACCGCACCCATCATCAGGGCCAGCACGGTGCGAGCCGTGCCGGTGGCGCCGGTGGTGGCGCGCATCAGGGTGACGCAGACGATCCACAGCAGGCTGATGGGGATCAGGCGCTTCCAGCCGATGCCCATGAACTGGTCGTAGCGGAAACGCGGCAGCGAACCACGGCACCAGATGAGGCAGAAGATCATCACCTGGGTCTTCAGGAAGAACCAGAGCAGACCCCACCAGCCCTGGTCGATGCCCTCGATCATGTTGAAGGGGAAGGGGGCGCGGTAGCCGCCGAAGAAGAGCGTCACCGCCAGGGCCGACAGGGTGGCCATGTGGATGAACTCGGCCAGGTAGTAGGTGCCGTACTGGAAGCCGGTGTACTCGGTGGAGTAACCGGAGACCAGCTCCTGCTCACACTCCGACAGGTCGAAGGGCGGGGTGTTGGACTCGGCCAGGATCGAGATGAAGTAGATGCAGAAGGCCGGGAAGAGCGCCACGGCATACCAGCTGGGCACCGGGATCTCGGCTCCGAAGAAGTTCCAGTGCTGGGCCTGGGCCTCGACGATCTGCGAGGTGGACATCGTGCCGGACAGGATGAAGACCGAGACCAGCGACAGGCCCATCGCGACCTCGTAGGAGATCATCTGGGCGCTGGCGCGCAGGCCGCCCAGCAGCGAGTAGGAGTTGTCGGAGCTCCAGCCCGCGAAGACCAGGCCGTAGACCGCCAGCGAGCCGGTGGCCAGGGTGAACAGCACCGCCACGGGCATGTCGGTCACCTGCAGGCGGGTGGTGTGGCCGAACATGTTGACCTCACCGGCCAGCGGGATGACCGCCCACGGGGCGAAGGCGCAGATGCCGGCGATCACCGGGGCGAGCGAGAAGACCACCTTGTCGGTGTCCTTCGGGATGAAGGTCTCCTTGAACAGCAGCTTCATGCCGTCGCCGATGGCCTGGCCCATGCCGTTGATGAAGGCCGTGTTCATGATCGGGCCCTTGCGGTTCTGCATCTTGCCCAGGATGCGACGCATGAACCACACGTTGAACAGGCACCACAGCAGCTGGAGCATGAAGACCCCAAGCACCTTGATCAGCGTGATCCACCAGACGTCAGGCCCGAAGATCGACGAAGCGTTGAGTGGCGTCATGCCACACCTCCAACCATTGAGGAGCGAACTGCGGTGGCTTCGAGGCTGACCCGCTCGCCGTGAAGGGCGTTCAGGGCCTCATGCGTGGCCGGGGCCGAGTTGGCCGGCAGCCACACGACGTCGTCGACCATCTCGGTCTCGACCACGACGGGCAGCTCGACGCTGCCCTTGGCGCTGCGCACCACGACCCGCCCGCCGGGCACCAGCCCATGGGCCGAGGCGGTGGCACCGGAGACCCGGGCGACCGCCACGGGTGCGGTGTCGGTGAGGTGCTCGGCTCCGTCGAGGCCCGCGGCGGCATCCAGCAGCAGGCGCCAGGTGTCCAGCAGGACGCCCTGGGGTGCCCCCGCCGGGGAGGTCTGGGTCATGGCGGCACGTCCGCCCTCCCAGTCACCCAGCTCGGTGAGCTCCGCGGCGGCCTGGCTGGCGGTGCGCACCCCCAGGTCGGATCCCATGGCGTCGGCCAGGGCGGCCAGCACACGGATCTCGGTCATCGGGGCCTGATTCTGCCGGTTCACCACGGCGACCGGGCGCACCCGGTGCTCCCAGTTGGTGAAGCTGCCGGCCTGCTCCTCGATGAGGGCGACGGGGAAGACCACGTCGGCACGCTCGGCCACCTCGGAGAGACGCTGTTCCAGGCTGACCACGAACTCGGCCTGCTCCAGGGCGGCGCGAGCCTGCCCCGGGTCCGCCAGGTCTGCCAGCTGCACGCCCGAGACCACCAGGGCCTTGAGGCTGCCGTTGCCGGCGGCGGCGACCATCTGGTCGGTGGAAAGCCCCGCCTGGCTGGGCAGGTGCTCCACGCCCCAGGCGGCCTGGATGTCGACGCGCGCGGTGGCGTCGTCAACCGGACGACCGCCCGGCAGCAGGTTGGGCAGGCAACCCGCGTCGATGGCACCCATGTCGCCGGCGCGGCGCGGGATCCACGCCAGTCGGGCACCGGTGTCGTCGCACAGCCGGGTGACCGCACCCAGGGTGCCGGCCGACAGCGCAGCGCGCTCCCCCACCAGGACGATGGTGTCGGCGTCGAGTTCCACCTGCGAACCCAGCTGCTCGACGGCCTGCTGCTCCAGCCCGGGAAGGGCCGGGACCAGACGGGCACCCAGCTTGCGGGATCCGTTGGACAGGTGGGTGCCCACGCTCAGCACCTCGAGCTTGCCCTTGCGGCTTGCCTTGCGCAGTCGCAGGAAGACGATCGGGCTCTCGTCCTCGGGCTCGAAGCCCACCAGGACGACCCGCTTGGCATTCTCCAGGTCTGCATAGGTGACCGACTCCTCCAGCGTCCGGCCGGCGACGCGCGCGGCCAGGAAGCTGGCCTCCTCGTCGCTGTGCGGGCGGCTGCGGAAGTCGATGTTGTTGGTGCCCAGCACCGCACGGGCGAAGCGTCCGTAGGCGTAGGCGGTCTCGGTGAGCAGGCGGCCACCGGTGAGCACGCCCACCTGCTGCCCGGCTGCCCGCAGGCCGGCCACGGCGGCGTCGATCGCCTCGTGCCAGCTGGCGGGCTCCAGCACGCCATTGCGACGCACCAGCGGGGTGGTCACCCGGTCTTCGCCGCGGGTGGACAGGAAGCCGAAGCGACCGCGGTCGCAGTTCCACTCCTCGTTGACCTGCGGATCCAGCCCGGCCAGACGACGACGCACCGTGTAGTGACGGTGGTCGCTGCGCAGCTCACAGCCCGAGGCGCAGTGCTCGCACGAGGTGGTGGTGCTCACCAGGTCGAAGGGGCGGCTCTGGAAGCGGTAGTCGGAGCTGGTGAGCGCGCCCACCGGGCAGATCTGGATGACATTGCCGCTGAAGTAGGAGTCGTAGGCGTGTTCACCGTCGGTGTTGATCTGGCTGAAGGCGCCCCGCTCCTGCAGGTTGATGAAGGGGTCACCCGAGATCTGCGAGCTGAAGCGCGTGCAGCGCTGGCACAGCACGCAGCGCTCGCGGTCGAGCAGCACCAGCTTGGAGATGTTGATCGGCTTGGCGAAGGTGCGCTTGGCGCCCTCGTAGCGGCTCTCACCGCGGCCGTGGCTCATCGCCTGGTTCTGCAGCGGGCACTCGCCGCCCTTGTCACAGATCGGGCAGTCGAGCGGGTGGTTGATCAGCAGGAATTCGAGCATGCCCTCCTGCGCCTTGGCCACCACCTCGCTGGTGGCGGCCGTGTTGACCTTCATGCCGGGCATCACCGTGGTGGTGCACGCGGCCGAGGGCTTCATCGGGCGGCCATTGCCACCGTCGGGGATGTCGACCATGCACTGGCGGCAGGCGCCGGCCGGGTCGAGCAGCGGATGGTCGCAGAAGCGCGGGATCTCGATGCCCACCTGCTCGGCGGCGCGGATGATCAGCGTCCCCTTGGGGGCGCTCATCTCGATGCCGTCAATGGTGAAGCTGACCTCTTCGGGCTTGGCGACCGGTGCGGTCTTGTTGGTGTCGACGCTCATGCGTGGGCTCCCGCCTTGTTCGGATCGGCGAAAAGGGCGCTCTTCTCATAGGGGAACAGTTCCCAGGCCGGCGTGTGGTAGCCGGCCTCGAACTCGCTCCGGAAGTGCTTGATGGCGCTCTGCACGCAGGCCACGGCGCCATCGGCGAGCGTGCAGAAGGACTTCATCGACATGTTGTCGGTGACGTCCAGCAGCTTCTCGATGTCGCCCTCCTGGGCAGTGCCCTGCTCGAAGTTGCGCAGCGTCTGCACCAGCCACCAGTTGCCCTCGCGGCAGGGGGTGCACTTGCCACACGACTCGTGCTTGTAGAACTCCACCCAGCGCAGCGTCGAGCGCACCACCGAGGTGGTCTCGTCGAAGCACTGCAGCGCCTTGGTGCCCAGCATCGAGCCGGCTGCCGAGACGGCCTCGTAGTCCAGCGGGGTGTCCAGCTGGTCGGCGGTGAAGATCGGGGTGGAGGAACCACCCGGGGTGAAGAACTTGAGTTCGTGGCCCTCCCGAATGCCGCCGCTGAGTTCCAGCAGCTGGCGCAACGTGACGCCCATCGGGGCCTCGTACTGGCCGGGGTGCTTCACATGACCGGAGACCGAGTACAGCGTGAAACCGTTGCTCTTCTCGGTGCCCATGTGGGCGAACCAGTTCTTGCCGTGCTCGACGATGCTGGGCACCGAGGCGATGGACTCCACATTGTTGACCACGGTGGGCGAGGCGTACAGGCCCGCGACCGCCGGGAAGGGCGGGCGCAGACGAGGCTGGCCGCGGCGTCCCTCGAGCGAGTCGAGCAGCGCGGTCTCCTCGCCACAGATGTAGGCGCCCGCACCGGCGTGGACGATGATGTCCAGGTCGAAGCCGGTGCCCAGGATGTTCTTGCCCGCATAGCCGGCCGAGTAGGCCTCGCGCACGGCCTGCTGGACGCGACGGATCACGTGCAGCACCTCACCGCGGATGTAGATGAAGGCGGTGTGGCAACCGATGGCATAGGAGCTGATGATCACGCCCTCCACCAGGGTGTGGGGGCTGGCCATCATCAGGGGCATGTCCTTGCAGGTGCCCGGCTCCGACTCGTCGCCGTTGACGACGAGGTACTTCGGGTTCGGATTGTCCTGCGGCACGAAGGACCACTTGAGGCCGGTGGGGAAGCCGGCGCCACCGCGACCGCGCAGGCCGGCGTCCTTGACCTCGTTCATCACGTCGGCGGGCTGCATCTTGAGCGCCTTGCGCAGCGCTTCGTAGCCGCCCTGTCGTTCGTAGTTGCTGATCTTCCACGACCGGTCATCCGCCCAGTTCTTGCTCAGGACGGGGGTGAGGGTGTCGGTCACTTCGCCTCCTCCTGGGTGGGGGCCGGGATGTCGGCCGCATTCGGGGCAGTCCAACCCTGTTCCTGGGCGATCCGGGTGCCGCGCAGCGAGGCCTCGCCGCCGGAGGGGCCCTCGTCGGCACGGCCGTCGGGGAAGCCGGCGAGCACGCGCTCGGCCTCCTTCCAGCTGGTGATGGTGGCGCCGCGCGGCGAGGCGACCTCGCCGCCCGAGAACAGCGCATCCACCAGCTCGTCGGCCTTCTGGGGGGTCATGTTGTCGAAGAACTCCCAGTTGACCATCATCACCGGGGCGTAGTCGCAGGCCGCATTGCACTCCAGGCGCTCCAGCGAGAACTTGCCGTCCGCGGTGGTCTGGCCCTCCGTGATGCCGAGCTTCTTCTCCATGCAGCTCAGCAGGATGTCGCCACCCAGCACCGCGCAGGTGGTGGTGGTGCACACCCCGATGTGGTGTTCCCCGGCGGGGCGACGCTTGTACATGGTGTAGAAGGTGGCCACACCGGTGATCTGCGCCTCGGTCTGGCCCAGCAGCTCGGCGATCGTGCGGATGCCGGCCGGCGAGACGCGCCCGTCGACCGACTGCACCAGGTGCAGCATCGGCAGCACGGCCGAGTGCGACTGCGGGTAGCGGGCCGCGATGGCGCGCAATTCCTCGATCGTCTGCTCGGTGATGTTGGTCGACTGGTCGTCGAAGTCGACGCCGCTGTCGGCGTCAGAGAAGTGCGACTGGAATTCGTGGCCGCTCATGCGTGGTTCTCCTTGATGTGTCCGCTCACGAGCGCAGCTCCGAGCCTGCTCGGAGCGGTGCGTGCGAGTGTTGCGGGGGATTCCAAGGGGGCCGTCCCCCTTGCCAGACAGAGCCTCATCAGCGATCCACCCCGCCCATGACCGGGTCGATCGAGGCCAGCGCCGGGATCACGTCGGAGAGCATGCCGCCCTCCATCAGCGCCGGAATGGCCTGCATGTGGTTGAAGCCTGGGTCGCGCAGATGGGCGCGGAAGGGACGCGTGCCGCCGTCGGAGACCAGGTGCATCGCCAGCTCGCCGCCGGGAGCCTCCACCGCGGTGTAGACCTGACCCGGGGGCACCTTGAAGCCCTCGGTGACGATCTTGAAGTGGTGGATCAGCGCCTCCATGGACTCGCCCATGATGTGCTTGATGTGCTCGTGGGAGTTGCCCTGGCCGTCGGGGCCCAGCGCCAGCTGCGCCGGCCACTTGATGTGCGGGTCCTCCACCATCACGGGCTGGCCATTGGTGGCCTCCAGCTTGTCGATGACCTGGCGCAGGATGCGCACGGACTGGTTCATCTCCTCCAGACGGACGCGGAAACGGCCGTAGCAGTCGGGGGTGTCCCAGGTGACGGCGTCGAACTCGTAGTTCTCGTAACCGCAGTAGGGCTGCGTCTTGCGCAGGTCCCACGGGTAGCCGGCCGCACGCAGCGACGGGCCCGTCACGCCCAGCGCCATGCAGGCGCTGAGGTCCAGGGTGGCGACCTCCTGCATGCGTGCCTTGAAGACCGGGTTGGCATTGCAGAAGCCGGCCACCTCGGGCAGGTACTTCTCCATCCGGGTCACCAGGGCGCGCAGGCGGTCCAGGCCGTCGTCGGGCATGTCGACGGCCACGCCGCCGGGGCGGATGTAGGCATTGTTCATGCGCAGACCGGTCACGGCCTGCAGGAATTCCAGGCAGATCTCGCGTTCGCGCAGGCAGACCTCGGCCACCGAGGAGGCGCCCAGCTCCAGGCCACCGGTGCCGACCGCCACCAGGTGCGATCCCAGTCGGTTGACCTCCATCACCATGACACGCAGGATGTCGGCGCGCTCCGGGGCCTGGATGCCCAGCAGCTTCTCCACGCCCAGGCAGTAGACGGCCTCGTTGAAGATGCTGGCCACGTAGTTGGCGCGCGTGACGTAGGCCACACCCTGGGTCCAGGTGCGGTACTCCATGTTCTTCTCGATGCCGGTGTGCAGGAAGCCGATTCCCGGACGCACCGAGAGCACGGTCTCACCGTCGAGTTCCAGCACCATGCGCAGCACGCCGTGGGTCGACGGGTGGTGCGGGCCGAAGTTGACCACGATCGTCTCGTCGCTGCGCTCGGCCTGCTCGCTGACGATCTCGTCCCAGTCGGAACCCTGCGTCATGTACACGTGGTCCGCGGGCACCTCGCCCGGGGCCGCGTAGAGGTCCTCGTTCATGGCGTGACTCATCAGTAGCTCCTCCGCTGGTCCGGCGGCGGCACCGTCGCACCCTTGTACTCGACCGGGATGCCGCCCAGTGGGTAGTCCTTGCGCTGCGGGTGTCCCGCCCAGTCATCCGGCATCAGGATGCGGGTCAGGCCGGGGTGCCCGTCGAAGATGATCCCGAACATGTCCCAGGTCTCGCGCTCGTGGTAGTCGGCCATCGGGTAGGTGGCCACCACCGAGTCGACGTGCGGGTGACCGTCGGACAGCGCCACCTCGAGGCGGATGCGACGGTTGTGGGTGATGGAGAGCAGGTGGTAGACCACGTGCAGCTCCTCCCCCTTCTGCTCCGGGTAGTGCACGCCGCTGACGCCCGAGCAGATCTCGAAGCGCAGGGCGGGGTCGTCACGCAGCTGCCGGACCAGGGTGGTCAGCTGCTCCGGGACGACGAAGAAGGTGATCTCGTCGCGGTGCACCAGCACACGGCCGGTGGAGAAGCCGGGAACCAGCTCCTCCATCCGGTCGGCCACCTCGTCGAACCAGCCGCCGTAGGGGCGCTGGGCCAGACCTGGGGCCTCGATGGTGCGCTGCATCCCGGCATAACCGGAGGTGTCGGGCGAACCCTTGCCCCACATGCCCTTGGTCTGCTTCAGCACATAGGCACCCTCGGCGTGGACCTGGGGATTGGGGGTCGGCTGGGCGTCCTCGCGCTCGACGCCACCCTTGGGAGCGGCCTCGACGGAGGTCACCGGCTCGTTGATCGTCTTGTCCTCGATCGGCTTCTGGTCGCTCATCGCATGAGGCCCTTCATCTCATGGGTGGGGGTGGCCACCAGGGCGGCAGCCTCGTCGGCTTCATGCTTGCGCTCGATGTTGCCCATCAGCGGGTGGTGCTGGATGTCGGCACGCAGCTTGAAGATCGCGTCGATCAGCTGGTCGGGGTTGGGCGGGCAGCCCGGCAGGTAGTAGTCGACCGGCACGACGTGGTCGCAGCCCTGCACGATGGCGTAGTTGTTGAAGATGCCGCCGGAGCTGGCGCAGGCGCCCATCGAGATGACCCACTTGGGGTTGGGCATCTGGTCGTAGAGCTGGCGCACCACCGGCGCCATCTTCTGGCTCAGACGCCCGGAGACGATCATCAGGTCGGCCTGGCGCGGCGAGGCGCGGAAGACCTCATGGCCCCACCGCGCGGCGTCGTGGCGCGGGCCACCGTAGGAGATCATCTCGATGGCGCAGCAGGCCAGACCCATGGTCAGCGGCCAGAAGGAGGTCTTGCGCAGCCAGCCGACGACGGCCTCGGAGGAGGCGAGCAGCACGCTGCCCTCTTCGTTGCTCATGGTGTTTCCCTTCGTTCAGCTGGAGTTTCAGTCCCAGTCCAGACCGCCGCGGCGGTAGACGTAGTAGTAGGCGATGAGGACCGCATTCATGAACAGGATCATCGCGATCACCGCGAACAGACCCAGTTCGTCGAAGGAGACCGCCCACGGGTAGAGGAAGACGATCTCGATGTCGAAGATGATGTACAGCATCGCGATGACGTAGTACTTCACGGGGAAGCGACCACCACCGGCGGCCTGGGGCGTCGGGTCGATGCCGCATTCGTAGGTCTCGTACTTGGTGCGGTTGGCACGCGACGGGCTGAACAGCAGGTTCAACCCGACCATCACGAGGACGAAGAGCGCGGCCAACGCTGACAGGCCGACGATCGGAATGTAGGGGTTCATGCGCTGACGCCCTTCCTGAGGAGTGCTTGCTTCATTCTTGCCCGTGGATGCCTTGCCGTCATGCCTTGGGGGCCAGTCGGCTGAGCGTGTTGATGATGTGGTCGTCCAAGTTGCCGCCGCGACGGTCGGTGAGATTGGCCAGCAGCTTGTGGACCAGCTTCATCAGACGACGTCGGGGAAGTCCGTACTTGATGCACAGGTGCATCACGGTGGGCTTGCCGATCAGCCACGCGAAGACGTGGCCGAGGCGGAAATATCCACCGAATGTTCCTTCCAATTGAGAACTGTAGCCCTCGAGTGCTCGCTCGGCGGCGGCGGCCCCCATGCCTCTGGCGTGCGCCTGGGCGATCGCGTCGGCCGCCATCTCTGCCGCCTCCAGCGCGTAGTCGATGCCCTCGCCATTGAAGGGGCTGACCATGCCGCCGGCGTCGCCCACCAGCAGCAGTCCCTTGGCATAGGCGGGCTTGCGGTTGAAGCCCATCGGGAGCGCGGCCCCGCGGATCGGACCGAGCCGGTTCTCCTCGGTCAGCCCCCACTCGGCCGGGGTGGCTGCGAGCCAACGACGCATCAGGTCCTTGTAGTCGGTCTTGCCGAAGGCCTCGGAGCTGTCGAGCATGCCCAGCCCCACGTTGACGATGCCGTTGCCGTCCTCGTCGGTGCCCATCGGGAAGATCCAGCCGTAGCCGGGCAGCACATTGGACTTGCCGGGCTCGCCGTCCCACAGCTCCAGCCAGGACTCCATGAAGTTGTCATTCCCGCGGGGGCTCTTGTAGTAGGCCCGCACCGCGACGCCCATGGGGCGCTTGTCGAGCTTCTGCACCCCCATCGCCACGCCCAACCGCGAGCTGACACCGTCGGCGGCCACCACCACGGGGGCCAGGAAACGACGACCGTCCTTGGTGACGACACCGGTGATGCGCCCGGACTCGTCCAGCACCGGTTCCTTGACGGCGGCGCCCTCGACCAGTTCGGCCCCCAGGCCGGCAGCGTGGCGGGCCAGGGTCTCGTCCAGGTCCATCCGGGCGCAGGTGAGGCCGAAGTTGGGGAAGTCGGTCAGGTCCGGCCAGGGCATGAACAGTTCGGAGTCGTTGTCGACGCGGGCCTCGCCGCCGTAGATCTTGAGGCCCTCGTTGCGGTGGAAGCCGTTCTCGGCGCTGATGTCGACGCCCAGCTTGACCAGGGCGCGCACCGCGCGGGGCGTGAGGCCGTCGCCACAGATCTTGTCGCGAGGGAAGGTGGCCTTCTCCAGCAGCACGACGTCCAGGCCGCGACGAGCCAGGTGTGCTGCGGTGGCGGACCCAGCGGGGCCAGCGCCCACGACGACGGCATCGGCCCGGCGGACGTCAACTTCCTGCGGCGACGCATCGGCCGACATGTGCACTCCTGACCACTCCCTTGGATTTCCGCCTGATGGCACGCAAAGGCATGCCCAGCGGCGGTTGTTCACGCTGAGTCTAGGGCGTGCCCGCCGACGAACCCAAGCCACCCCGCCGCGAGCCATGATTCCAGCCTCACTAGGGGCAATTCCCCCGATTTAGACAACACAGGAGTTGCGCAAATAAGGTCTGCGGGCCCTGCGCGAAAGGCAGCCCAAAGGCCGCGCGACCACGCCGCTGGAGCACGACGTTTTCGCCGCGGGGCGCCGGGCTGGGTACCATGCTGCGGTGATCGTCAACCCCGGTTCCGAACGTCTTCGTGCCCGCACTGTCGCGATTGAGGACCCCGGAAACCTGGAACGATTCCTCACCGACAAGGCGAGTCACGCCTTCCTGCGGCGTGGCGACGGAGTGGTGGGCATCGGCGAGATCGCCCGCTTCACCACCGACTCCCCCGAGGCCGCCGACGTGTGGTGGCAGCAGTTCGTCGAGGAGATGGAGAACGAGACCGAGCTGATGGGCGTCTCGGGAACCGGACCGATCGCCTTCGGCTCCTTCAGCTTCGACGGTGACCGCTCCGCGGAACCCTCGGTGCTCGTGGTGCCCGAGGTGGTCATCGGCCGACGCCGCGGCCAGGCCTGGATGACCCGCATCGGCCACGGCAATGTCACCGACCAGATGCCCGAGGTGCAGCCGCTGCCGACGCCGCCCGGGCACGTGGAGCTGGTGGACGGCACCCTGGACGCGGATCTCTGGGCCGAGACGGTGGCCGAGGCCGTGCAACGGATCCGTGAGGGCCAGGTGCACAAGGTGGTGCTGGCACGCGACATGATCGCGCGCACCGAGCTGCCCCTGGACCCCCGCTGGCTGGTCCACCAGCTGGTCAACCGTTACCGCGACTGCTGGACCTACCTGGTGGACCGCACCCTGGGGGCCTCCCCCGAGATGCTGGTGCGCACCGAGGGTGGGCTGGCCACCTCGCGGGTGCTGGCCGGCACCATTCGTCGCCCCTATGCCGCCGACGCGAGCGAACTGGCGACCGTGCTGACCGGATCCGCGAAGGACATGCGCGAGCACGAGTACGCCGTCGAGAGCGTGGCGCGGGGGCTGGAGCCGTGGTGCACCGGGATGAACGTGCCCGATGCCCCCTATGTCCTGGAATTGCCGAATGTGCTGCACCTGGCCACGGACATCACCGGCGTGGTCAAGTCCGAGACCTCCTCGCTCGCCCTGGCCGCGGCGCTTCACCCCTCGGCGGCCGTCTGTGGAACCCCCACCCCGGTGGCCCGTGACCTGATCGCGGAGCTGGAACAGCTCGACCGTGGCCACTACGCCGGCCCGGTGGGCTGGATCGACACCGCCGGCGACGGCGAATGGGCCATCGCGCTGCGCGGTGGTCAGCTCGACGCCGCCGACCAGCACCAGGTGCAGCTGTTCGCCGGCTGCGGCATCATGCGCGACTCGGTGCCCGCCGACGAGGTGGCCGAGACACTGGCCAAGTTCGTCCCGATGCGCGAAGCCCTGATGGGCGAATAGCCCTACTTCTTGCGCTTGACCTTGCGGCGCGCCTGGGGCTGTGCGGGCTCGCCCACCGCTCGCCTCGCCTGCGGCGGCCGGTCCTGCTTCGTCTGCGGCGGCCGGTCCTGCTTCACCTGCGGTTCCCGCTCCTGCTTCGCCTGCGCCAGCAGCCGCTCGTTCTCCTCCTTCTGCGCCTGCAGCTCCTCGGCGTCCAAGCCGCCCATGCGCAGGATGGAGAAGGCCACCGCCGCCAGCACCAGCGAGACCCAGGGCGAGAGCCCGAAGACCACCGGCAGGGTGATCAGCGCCACCATGTCGAAGCCGCGCAGCAGGTTCATCGCCAGCCCGGGCGGCATCGCGCCGGCGCTGGTGGACAGCATCGGCTTGGAGAAGTCGGCCGGCTGGGCCGAGACCCAGCGGATGGCGGCCACCAGACCGGCGGCACCACACACCAGCGCCACCAGCACGCCCTCGTTGAGCGGGCGCGGGGCCTCGGTGCCGATGCCCAGGAAGGCCGGAGCCACCGCCAGGCTCCACACCGCCGCCAGACCCGTCGGCACCACGCTGGCCGCGGTGCGCAACTGCGAGGTGCTCCACGGCAGGCTGCGCGCCAGGCCCCTGGTGCGGGTCAGCACCCGCAGGCTTCCGAAGAAGGGAATGAGCGCGGCCATCAGCACCAAGGCGGAGATCGCGGCATTGAGCGCCCCCAAGCCCAGGGCCTGCACCGCATAGGGCACCAGCGCGCTGACCGCCAGCAACATCAGCGGACGCGGAAAGCGCAGCAGCCGCTGCAGGTCACGCCAGACCAGTGCCTGCGTGCCCACTCCCCTGCCCCGCGTCGGACGGACGCTGCCACGCTGCAGGGCCTCGCGCTCCACCAGGATGTCGCGCATCAGCCCGAAGTCGAGCGCGAACATGGCGCCCTGCATGCCGCTGGCCAGCGATCCACCGCTGAGCAGCCGGGCTCGTCGGAAGTGGTCGAGCCGGGCGCGCGCCAGCAGCGTGAAGACCACCATCACCACCGCCCCGGCCACGGCGACACCGAAGGCCAAGGTGCGAGCGGTCCCGTCGGCCATGTGGATCGCGGCACGTCCGGTGGCCGTGGCCATCACGGCCAGCAGGGTGAGCACCACGGCCAGCCCCGCCACGGTCTGCAGGCCGCGCACCGCCCAGGTGCGTTCCCTGCCCTGCTCGGCCGCGGCAAAGGCCACCAGCCCGGCCGAGCCGAGCCCCGTCGCCGCGGACCAGGCCAGCACCGACGGCAGCGGCGAGCCGGTCAGGGCGGTCACCAGGGCCCCCAGCAGGGCTCCGCCGAGCAGCGCCACCACCAGGGCGGCCAGCAGGCGACGCACCAGCAGCCGCGAACGGCGCAGCGGGGCGTCGAGCAGCCAGAATCCCTCGGCTGCCGAGGCGAGCACCGGGCCGAACATCGCACTGGCCGCCAGGGCCATCACGAAGGTGCCGAACATCGCCGCCCACGGCAGCAGGCCTCGGCCGGACAGGCAGGCCGAGGTGGTGCAGGTGGCAGCCATCTGCTGGGCATTGATCACCACATTGGTGAGCATCGCGCCGATCATCACCACCGCGAAGACCGCCACATAGGCATCACCCAGGGCCTGGCGCAGGTTTCGGTTGGCCCGCCCCTGCCGCCAGTCGCCCATCAGCAAGAGCAGTTGCCGTTCGTCCACCTCGTCGCGCGCCACCAGCGGCGCGGCCACGTCGTTGCTCATCCGCGGGGACCGCCCAACTCCACCTGACGGGCCCGGACGGCCTCGACCAGGCTCGGCTCATGCGAGGCCATCACGATGGCCAGTCCGTCGTCGAGGTCCTGGCGCAGTCGTCGGCCCAACCAGGCGATGCCCTCCACGTCGAGGCGCTGTTCGGGCTCGTCGAGCACCAGCAGCTTGCGCGGGCGGACGAAGGCGGTGGCCAGCGCCAGACGGCGGCGCTGGCCGGAACTCAGGGTGCCGGGCAGCTGGGCGGCCTGCGGCACCAGCTGCACCTGGTCGAGCACCTCGTCCACCAGGGTGTCCGGCTCGGACAGGCCGTGTGCCCTGGCCAGCAGGTCCAGGTGCTCCACGACGGACAGGTCGGGGAAGAAGTCAAGGTCGTCGATGACGGTGGCCATGCTGCGACGGATGTCGGGATGGGTCTCACGCAGCGGGATGCCGCACACCTCGATGGTGCCCTCGGTGGGCTTGTCCGCCCCGACGATGCAGCGCAGCACCGTCGACTTGCCGGCACCATTGCGGCCGGTCAGGGCCACGGCCTCGCCCTCACGCACCTCCAGGTTGAAGTCGTCGACGATGACGTGTTCGCCATAACTCTTGGTCAGGCCTGAAACCTGGAGGACCTTCTTGCGTGATGCCATGGGCTCCATTGTGCGCCATGCCGGTCGGAGGCACCGCTCGGCTCTCGACGGTCGTGGAACAATGGGCCCGTGTTCGAGTCCCGTGCCACCCTTGCCAAGCGCCGCCAAGACGTCGCCCAGATGTTCGACGGCGTCGCCCAGCGCTATGACCTGATGAACGACGTGATGACCGCCGGCCTGCAGCGCCAGTGGCGCCGCGAGACCGTGGAGGCCGTCGACCCCAAGCCGGGCGACGTCATCCTCGACCTGGCGGGAGGCACCGGCACCTCGGCCGCCACCTTCGCCGAGCAGGGTGCCGAGGTCTTCCCCACCGACCTGAGCCTGGGGATGCTGCGCGTGGGCCAGGAGCGCCAGCCGCACCTGCAGTTCGTCGCCGGTGATGCCCTGCAGCTGCCCTATGCCGACGACAGCTTCGACACCGTCACCATCAGCTACGGCCTGCGCAATGTCGAGGACACCCTGGCCGCGCTGAAGGAGATGCGCCGCGTCACCCGTCCCGGTGGGCAGGTGGTGATCTGTGAGATGAGCCATCCCACCAATCGGGCCTTCGAGTTCGTCTACGACCAGTGGCTGCCCCGCGTCATCCCGGCGCTGAGCCGCCTGTCGAGCAATCCGGCCGCCTATGAGTACCTCTTCGAGTCGGTGTTGACCTGGAAGCGGCAGGAGGAGCTCGCCGACCTGATGTCCGAGGCCGGGTGGCAGGCCGTGGGCTGGCGCAACCTCAGCCAGGGAATCATCGCCCTGCACCGCGGTTGGAAGGCCTGAGCCGGCACTGATGGCCATCATCCTGGACCCCTACGCCGCACGCTCCTGCCCGGTCAAGACCCAGAATCGCTACGACCCGACCCTGCAGGCCCCGGCCAGCCCGCCCGACGAGGCACTGCAGGAGCTCTTCGCCGGAGGCAAGGCCTTCGAGGACGAGGTG
This sequence comes from Luteococcus struthionis, assembly GCF_048595755.1. GTDB lineage: Bacteria > Actinomycetota > Actinomycetes > Propionibacteriales > Propionibacteriaceae > Luteococcus. The sequence goes on along the minus strand of NZ_CP184360.1, from coordinate 1,971,531 downwards.
CTGCAGGCGATCATCGACGGGGCCACCGACGTCGTCGACCTGCGCTCCTGCGATGACCGCAGCCAGGCCCAGCACCTCACCCAGCAGGCGCTGGAGGACGGGCGCGACGTGGTGATCGGCCCCCGGCTGCCCGTCGACGTGGCCGGCCACCGGCGCGGCCAACCAGACCTGTTGGTGCGCGGCACCGACCAGGCCGACGGCCGAGCAGGCTATCGGCCGGTGGAAGCCAAGCGGCACCGGGTGCTGGAGATGGGCAATGCCGAGCAGGTCTGCCACTTCAGCACGCTGGAGGCGCCCAGGGTGCAGCTGCAGCATCCGCAGATGACCTTCAAGCCCTCCCGCGAGGCGGACCTGTTGCAGATGGCCCACTACTGGCGTCTGCTGGACGCCGCCGGGTGGGCCGACGCGGCCGCACCGATCGCGGGGGTGATCGGCACCGACCACCTGGAGGGGCGCCAGGGCCCGGTGATCAGCTGGGTGGACCTGTCACGCAAGTTCATCCGCACCTTCTCTCGCACCTCCAGCACCGGGTGGAAGCTGCGCAGCCCGCTGGAACGCTATGACCACGAGTTCGGCTTCCGGGTGAAGGTGGCCCAGGTGGCTGCCGCGCGCACCGGCTCCCCCGACGACCACCGCCCGATGGTGGCGCCCATCGTGGTGCGCGAGTGCGACCACTGCACCTGGTGGGAGGTGTGCAAGCCGCAACTGGGCGAGGACGACCTGAGCCTTCGGATCAACAAGTCGCCGCTGGACGTGCGCGAGATCAGCGTGCTGCGCAGCCGCGGCATCAACACCCTGTCAGACCTGGCCCACGCCGACGTCGAGGCCCTGATGGAGAGCTACCTGCCCGAGGTGGCCCATCGCAGCGGCGCCGACTCCCGCCTACGGCTGGCCGCCCGCCGGGCCTCGCTGATGCTGGCCGGCGTCGAGCTGGAGCGGTTGACCACCGAGCCGGTGGACCTGCCCGAGGTGAGTCTGGAGATCGACTTCGACATCGAGACCTCCGCCGGCGACCGCGTCTACCTGTGGGGCTTCCTGGTGGATGACCGCACCAGCGGCGAGGCCCCCTTCTACAAGGCCTTCTCGCGGTTCGAGGAACTCGACAATGCCCGCGAGTGCGCCCTGGCGGCCGAGGCGATCACCTGGCTGGACCGGGTGCTCACCGAACGCCCCGACGCCCACGTCTACCACTACTCCGATTACGAGGTGGTGCACCTGCTGCGGCTGGCCCGCCGCTGTGGCCAGCCCGAGGTGCTGGCCGCCGCCAACCGGGTCCGTGACCACTTCGTCGACCTGTTCACGCTGGTCAAGGGCCACTTCTTCGGAACCAATGGCCTGGGGCTGAAGGTGGTGGCCCGTTCCGGCCCCGGTTTCGAGTGGCGCGACGACGACCCGGGCGGCCTGAACTCGCAGCGCTGGTTCCGCGACGCCGTCACCGGCGCCGACGAGCTCACCCGCAGCGAGGCGACCACGCGGGTGCTGGAGTACAACGAGGACGACGTGCGGGCCACCCACCAGCTGCGCGCCTGGTTGCGCACCCTCGACGAGCAGCAACCCGACGCCGAGGCGCCGACCACCTGAGGCTGGCCCCTCGACAAGTTCGGGGAACGATGGCCAGGCTCGGGGGACGATGGCCAGGCTCGGGGAACGATGGCCGGTCAGAAGGCCGCGATGCGCTCCGCCCAGGCGCGACGGTCGTCGCGGGTCACCGGGACCACGAGCAGTTCCGGGCCGCGCACGGGAACCCGCAGCCGCTGCCCCAGCTCCGCCAGGTCATCGACGGTGGCCGACTGCCAGCCGTGGGCCGCCCCCAGTGCCGCCAGATCGGTGCGGTGCGGCGTGCCGAAGACCTTCTCGAAGCTTGCCTCGTGCTCGGGGGCCCCCTGTTCCAGGGTGTGGAAGATGCTGCCGCCCCGGTCGTCGAGCACCACCAGCCGCAGCGTGGGCCGCCGCTCCAGCGCGCCCAGCCACAGCCCTCCGGCGTCGTGCAGGAAGGTGAGGTCTCCCAGCAGGCAGGTGGTGGGACGATCCAGCGCCAGCGCGATGCCGGCGGCCGTCGAGGTGACCCCGTCGATGCCGGCCAGGCCGCGATTGGCGAAGACCGTGGTGGGGGTGGCCTGGGGGCCGAAGAGGGCATCGGGCACCCGCGCCAGGTCGGCGTCACGGATCGGATTCGACGAGCCCAGCACCAGCACCTGGCCCGCGGTGCGCTCCACCACCAGACTGGCGACGGCCAGCCCCGTGGGCCGTGGGTCCCGGCCCGCCTCGGGGCGTTGGGCCAGCTGCAGCCGGGTCTGCATGTCCAGGTCTGCGGTGAGCCACCGGTTCAACCAGCTGGGGTCGCTGGCCGGGGCGAGTTCGACGTCGTCGACCACCCGGCTGGCGGTGAAGCCCGGATCAGGCCAGCGGGCGTCGTCCGCCACCACCACGACCTCGACGTCACTGCGTCGCAGCAACCGGGTGACCGGGCGTGACAAGGTGGGATGCCCGAAGACCACCACCTGCTCGATCTGGCCGCCCAGGTCTGGCTTGCCGAGCAACAGCCGGTAGGTGCTGATCGCCTGGCCCACCCGGGCATTGCTGGAGGGTTCCGCCAGCAGCGGCACCCCGGCCTCGTGGGCCAGCTGCGCGGCTCGCTGCCCCACGGCGGGGCGGGCGTCGCCAGCCAGCACGACGGTGCGCGGCCCGGCCTCCAAGCTCACCGGGGCGGCGGGACGACTGGGCTCCACCTGCCACGGCCGCGGCGCGTCGAGCCCTTCCTCGGTGGGCATCAGCGGTTCGTCCAGGTGCAGGTTCACCTGCACGGGGCCGGGGCGTCGGGTGCGCTGTCCGGTGGCCAGTGCCAGGGCGACGCGCAGCTGGAATCGCCAGGCCTTCGGCGTCGCGTCGCTGGTCAACTGCACCTGGTGGCGCACCTGCCCGGCGAAGAGCCCGAACTGGTGCCCGGTCTGGCTGGCGCCCGAGTTCATCGCGGTCAGCGGACGGTCGGCCGACAGCACCACCAGCGGCACGGAGGCCTCATTGGCCTCCATCACGGCCGGGGCCAGGTTGGCCACCGCGGTGCCCGACGTGGTGACCACGGCCACCGGCTGCTCCAGGGCGCGGGCCATGCCCAGCGCCAGGAAGGCCGCCGATCGCTCGTCGATGCGCACGTGCAGCTCGATCCCCTGGGCCCCGATCTCTTGAGCCCCGACTTCTTGAACCCGGTGCAGGGCCATCGACAGCGGCGCGTTGCGCGATCCGGGGGCCAGCACCACGTGCCGCACCCCCGCCTGCTGCAGCTGTTCGACGACGCACTGGGCCAGCAACCAGGAGCTCACCGAGCGCCTCCCGTCGCCGCGGTCGCGGCCCGATCGGCCCAGGCCTCCACCCGGTCGACCGGGGCGGAACAGGCCGCCAGCCGCGAGGCGGCCACCCGCAGGTCTGCCACCGGCAGGTGCCCGTCGACGGCCACCAGTGAGTCCTCGACCACGTCGTCGGTGAACAGGCGCATGGTGTTGAGTCCGCAGGCGTGGGGCAGTTCCGGCAGCGCCGCGGCCAGCGCCACCCCCATCCGGATGCCGATGCTGGTCTCCAGCGCCGAACTGACCACCACCGGCATGGCAAGGTCCTCGGCCAGTTGCAGGCAGCGACGCACACCACCCAAGGGCTGCACCTTCAGCACTGCCACGTCCGCGGCCTCCAGTCGCTTGACCCGTTCGGGGTCACCGCTGCGACGGATGGACTCGTCGGCGGCGACCGGCACCGCGATGCCGCGCCGCACCAGCTCGCGGCGCAGCCGGGACAGGTCTTCGGTGTCCATCACGGGCTGCTCGGCGTACTCGAGATCGAAGCGGGACAAGTCGCGGAGGTTCGTGACGGCCTGCTCGACGTCCCAGCCGCCATTGGCATCCACCCTGACCCGCCCCTCGGGCCCCAGCGCATCACGCACCGCCTCGACGCGGGCCAGGTCGTCGGCGAAGGGCTGCCCGGGTTCGGCCACCTTCACCTTGACGGTGGTGCAGCCCGACTCGGTGACGATCTGGTGGGCCTGGTGCGGCCCGACGGCCGGCACGGTCGCGTTGACCGGTACCCGGTCACGCACCGGCGGGGGGAAGCCCACGTCTGCGGCCTCCCGCGCCGCCTGCCACCAGGGCCGGATCTCGTCACCGTCGTAGTCCAGGAAGGGGCTGAACTCCCCCCAACCGGCGTCACCGGACAGGACCACCCCCTCACGCATCGTGATGCCGCGGAACCTGGTGCGCAGGGGAATCTGGTAGACGTGCGTGGCCATGCCGAGAGCCTATCGGCCCGATCCGACAATCCGGTCCGGCAATCAGGCCCAGCGACGAGGTGCGGTGTGACAAGGGGCCGAGGGGGCGGCGAAACTCCTCACCCGTCTCACCCAGCGGGAAGACTTGTGGATGGAGAAATCTTCACATAAAGTTATTTCCATGTCAGCAACCCTCATCGCCAGGTACTACCTGGACCTGATGCGCCACTGCGGCGCATTCGTTTGTTGACCAATTCCCTCCGATGATCGCCTGACTCGCTGGGTCCAACCAGCAACCCAGGGCAACTCTCGGACCGTGATCCCCTGCCACACAGCTTTCTGACGTGCACGGTCGATCCGCATCCCACCGCATGGAATGCATCCCCTGACGGGTTTTCCCAACCATTTCCCGGTGGTCTATCCACGCAATTCCCGCGGTCTCATTCCGCCCAAATTCCCCTGCCCGAAATGCACCATTTTCTGGCAGGAAATGCACCCACTCCCGAAAGGAAGCACCATGTCCAATTCCGATCTGCCCCTTGCCGGAATCGACGCCGAGGGCCTCGACCGCCTCTCCTGCAATGCCAAGGAGGACCCCACCACCGGCCGCAAGACGCTGAAGGCCACCACCGTCTGCGAGTCGGGTTTCCGCAACCTGACCTATGTGCGTGACCTGTCCCCCGTCCTGGTGGGCGAGCCCCCGGCCCTGCTGGGCGACGACTCGGCCCCCAACCCCTCCGAGATGGTCCTGGCCGCCCTGGGGTCCTGCATCTCGGTCGGCCTGCTGGCCAATGCCACCCACCGCAATGTGCGGCTCGACAAGATCGAGGTGGAGATGGAGGGCGACATCGACATCTCCGCCGTGTGGGGCGTCGGCGACATCCCGGAGGACAAGGTGGCCGGCTTCAGCGACATCCGCGTCAAGGTCACCCTGGCCGCCGATGCCAGCGACGAGGTGCTGCAGGAGATCCACGACAACGCCATCGTCTGGTCGCCCGTGGTCAACACCATGCGTCGTCCCGTCCGACTCGACTCCACCCTCACCATCGGCTGAACCGCCGCACCCACAGGAGAAGGCCATGAGCACCACCATCACCACCACCTCCCTGGTCAACCCCGAGACGCTGGAGCTGATCGAGCAGCGCGCAGCCGATCTGGATGCCGGGAAGACCACCACCAAGGACGTCTTCCCGCAGCTGGGCGAGCAGAACCTGCTCGGGTTGGGCGCCCCGCACAATGCCGACGGCGGGCTCCCCGCCATGGCTGAAGTGGTCTCGGCGGTGGCCTCGCGCTGCCTGAGCACCGCCTTCTCCCTGTGGGCCACCCGCATCACCGTCGAGTACCTGCTCAGCTCCCAGACCGAGACCGGCCGGCATTACGCCTTCGAGCTGGTCAGCGGCAAGCGGCTGGGCATCACCGGTATGGCCTCGGCCTTCAAGGACCTCTCCGGCTGCGGCAGCCTCGACCTGTCCGCGACCCTCACCGAGGACGGCGGCTTCCTGCTGGACGGCACCCTGCGCTGGGCCAGCAACCTGTTCGACGACTCCATCCTGGTGACCGCGGCGCGCACCGTGCACGGCGACAAGCTGGTGGTGGCGCTGCCGCTGGACACCCCGGGGGTCAGCGTCGGCAAGGCCTTCGAGCTGTTGGCGCTGGGTGGCACCTCCTCGTCCTTCGTGAAGCTGGAGAACGTGCCGGTGCGCGCCGACCAGGTGCTCACCCGCGACGTGGAGACCTTCCTCACCGGAGTGCGCCCCACCTTCCTGCTGCTGCAGAGCGCCATGTGCCTGGGTCTGGCCGCCACCTCGATCGACGCCACCCGTGACGGCCTGGTGGGGGTCAACAACGCCTTCAGCGGCGAGCTCGACGAGGTCTACGGGCGTCATGTGCTGGCCACCTCCGCCCTGACCAAGCTGGCCGAGCGCGTGGGCACCACCGAACCGCCGCAGCGCACCGAACTGCTGTCGCTGCGACTGGCGGCGGCCGAGATCACCACGGCGGCGGCGGGCCTGGAGGTTCGCACCGCCGGCGGCAGGGGCTATGCCCGCGCCACCGCCGCCAGCCGACGATTCCGCGAGGCCACCTTCATCCCGGTGCAGTCCCCCTCCGAGGGTCAGCTGCGCTGGGAGCTGGCCAACAGCCACTGAGACCGGAGCAGCCATGACCACAGTTCTTCCCGACCACACCGTCCACGACGACTGGAGCCTCGGCGAGCCGGTGGATCCCGCGCTCATGCGATCGGTGATGGGCGCCTTCCCCACCGGTGTCACGGTGGTCACCACCAGCCTCGCCGGGCGCGCGGTGGGCATGACCATCAGCTCCTTCGCGTCGGTCTCGTTGAACCCGCCGCTGCTGCTGGTGTGCGTGGCCCGCACCGCCGGGAGCCTGCCCGCCTTCCGGATCGGTCGGCCGCTGGCGGTGAACGTGCTGGCCAAGGGTCAGGGCCAGCTGGCGGGGCGTTTCGCCAGCCGCGCCGAGGACCGTTTCGCCGGGGTGGAGCACGTCCCCGGCCGCAATGGCGCACCCCTGCTGGCCGACACCGCTGCCTGGGTGGAGGGCACCGTCGACCGGATCTACGACGCGGGTGACCACGTGATCCTGCTGGTGCGCGCCGAGCACATGCACCGCAGCGAGAACCAGCCCCTGCTCTACCATTCCGGCAACCTGCACGACTGGGAGCCGCCCACTGCACCGGAGGACACCCAGCCATGACACTCGCCACCGAACGACCCGTGGCCGCCACCCGGCCGGCCCGCGACGAACTCGAGCTCTGGGGCATCGGCGACATGGTGGAGCGCGTCATCGCCGTCGCCGTCGAGAAGGCCCATCGACCGGCCTCGATGCTGGTGCGCTCCCTGATCGGCGGCACGATGGTGGCCTTCGGCGTGCTGCTGAGCACCACCGTGAGCACCGGCATCACCATTCCTGGGCTCTCCAGCATGGTGATGGGCCTGGCCTTCGGCTTCTCCTTCGTGCTGATCCTGGTCTCCGGCGCCTCGCTGATCACCGCAGACATGGCCGCCGGCCTCATCGCGGTGCTGTCGCGACGGCTGGGCTGGTGGCACTACCTGCGCTTCCTGGCGCTGGGGCTGCTGGGCAACCTGACCGGTGCGCTGGGCTTCATCACCGTCGCCGCCGCCGCGGGCGGCCCCTACCTGGCACGCCCCTTCGCCTCCAATGCGGTGGCCATCGGCACCGCCAAGAGCGGCGCGAGCAATACCAGCGCCTTCCTGCTGGCCATCCTGTGCACCTGGTTCCTGCAGACCGCGATGTTCATGTTCTTCAAGGCCCGCACCGACGTGGCCCGGATGGGCTTTGCCTTCTACGGCCCCTTCGCCTTCGTCGTGGGTGGCACCCAGCACGTCATCGCGAACATCGCCTTCATCGCCTTCCCGATGCTGCTGGCCCTGTTCCATCCCGGCATGGTGCCCGCCAACCCCATCGGGTGGGGCCTGGGCGAGCACGGGCTGCTGCGCAACCTGGCCCTGACCACGGCCGGCAACTTCGTCGGCGGTGCCCTGCTGGTGGCCGTGCCCTTCTGGTACGCGGCCCGGTTGATGCAACAGGACCGCTGAACCGAGCCCGAAAACGCGCAGTGCCCGTCTCCCTCGGGGGACGGGCACTGCGCGTGTCAGGTCGGGATCAGAGCTTCGCCTGCCACTTGCCCGCCCAGACGAGGTCATTGGGGGTGCCCTTGAACTCACTCTTGCCCTCCAGCTTGTCGAGCACCCCGGCGATGATGTCGGGATTGGAGTTGTAGGCATTCACGAAACACTTGACCATGGTCAGGTCGTGCAGGTGGGTGGTGAAGTTCAGGCTCACCGCGAAGGTGGGAACCTCGTGCACGTACCAGGGGATCTCGTTGCTCATGGCAGCGCTCCACTGGATGCGGTAGTTGTTCTGCGCGCCGTAACCGATCACCTCGGCGATGAACAGGGCGGCGTCGGTCTCGGCCTTGTACTGCTCGATGGAGCCCTTGACCCGGCTGCCACCCTCCTGCACGGTCACCTCGTAGCCACGCTGGGTGAGCTCGTCGGTGAATTGCTGCACGGTCTGGTCATTGCCGGAGTAGATGCCGCCCTTCTCGCCGGCGACGTAGTACAGCTTGATGCGCTTGTGCTGCTCCGGGTTGAGGGGCAGCTGGTCCAGGGTGTTCTTGACCAGGGTGATGCCCTTGTCCGCGGCGTCCTTGCGCATGGCCAGGTGCTCGTCGCAGCCCACCACGGCCAGCTCCTCGGGCTTCTTCAGCAGCGTGCCGTCGGCCTGCTTCTCGTGCAGGCGACGCTTGGCCTTGAGCCCCAGCACGCGGCGCAGCGCGTCGGTCATCCGCTCCTCGGTGATGACACCGTTGCGGTAGCCGTCGAGCATGTAGCCGAAGTCCTCGTCGATCTGGTTGAAGAACAGGAACATGTCGCAGCCGGCGGCGATGGCACCGGGGACGTAGTCCTTGCGCTGCATCGCGGCGGTCATGCCGAGCATGTGACTGGCGTCGGTGATCAGCATGCCATTGAAGCCCAGCTGTTCCTTGAGCAGACCGGTGGCCAGCTCGGGGGCCAAGGTGGCGGGCAGGATGTCGGAGTCCTGCAGCGCGGGGTTGAGCTTCTTCTGGTAGGCGGGCACGGCGATGTGGCCGGCCATGATCATCTCCACGCCGTTGTCGATGTGGTGCTGGTAGACCCTGCCGAAGCTCTGGTCCCATTCCTCGACGGACAGCTCGTTGACGCCCAGCACCAGGTGCTGGTCGCGCTCCTCGGTGCCGTCGCCCGGGAAGTGCTTGATGCAGACATTGACGTCGCTCTCGCGCATGCCGTCGATGTAGGCCTGGGTGTACTTGATGACGTCGTCGGCATTGGTGCCGTAGGCACGGGTGTTGACGATGGTGTTGCGCCAGTTGAACAGGATGTCGACGCAGGGATCGAAATTGGTGTTGACGCCCAGCGCGCTCTCCTCGACGCCGGAGACGTAGCCCGCATTGCGGGCCACCGACGGATCACCGGCCGCCTCGGACTGGGCGCCGGAGGCAATGTAGGTGCCGTCATTGCAGGCCCCGTTGCCGCCCGAATCGCAGTTGGCGGCCACCATCAGCGGGATCTTGGATCCGGCCTGCAGCTCGTTGATCAGGCCCTGCACCTGCTCCGCGGTGCCACCCTGGTAGCGGGCGCCGCCGATGTGGTAGGTGTCCAGGATCTGCTGGTTGGTCAGTTCGTTGCCGCTGTAGGCATCCTTGCCGAAGAAGAACAGGCAGGTGAACAGCTGGCCCACCTTCTGCTCGTCGGACATGGCGGCGATGGTGTCCTCGACCCACTGGATCTGGGACTCGTCGAGGTTGTAGGGGCTTGCGGTGAGGTCCACGAGCTTGGGCATCGGTGCTCCTTCTGTGGTGATGGGTGGCCCCTCGACAGGCTCGGGGACCGGGAATCCAGCCCCCTCGACAGGCTCGGGGGCCGGGGGTGTCACGCCTTGACGGTCGGCTTGGTGACCTTGCGGTTGCCGCTGATGGTGGGCCACGGGACCTCGTCGGGCAGGTAGCTCTCGAACTCGGCGATCAGGGCCTGCTGGTACTCACCGGCAAAGGTGCCGTCCAGGAACTTGGGCAGGGCCTCGGCGACGAAGCGATGCCAGGACTCCTTCTCTGCGCCGGGGTTGATCGGGTAGTACAGGCAGCCAGCCTTGGCCGCGGCGTCGCGGTCACCGGGGGCGTCACCGATCAGCATGATCTTGTCGTCGTCGTATTTGCCCTTGGCGGCGAATTCGACGTGCTGGGCCTTGCCGCCCATCTCCTGCCCGGCGATCACCTTCATGTGCTGCGCCAGGCCGTGCTCATTCCACTCCTTCTCCAGCGCGTGCAGCGGGGTGGCCGAGACGGTCATCTGGTCGATACCGGCCTCGTCCATGGCCTGCATGGCCTCGCGCACTCCGGGGAAGGGGCCGCAGCCATGCACCATGTCGGCGATGGTGGCGTTGACACCATTGCCCCAGCGGATGCAGCGGTCGATGGTCTCCGAGGGGTGCTCGGCCGCGTAGGCGGCGATCCCCTTGTCGCTGAGGGGATGGCCGGAATTGATGAAGTCGGTCAGCTCCGGGTATTCGGGGATCGTGACGCCGCGCTCGGCCACCTCGGTGCGGTCACGCAGCAGGTCGAGCAGCTGGCGCAGCGCCAGCCACCGGTTCAGGCCACGGGTGACCGAGCCCAGGTTGACGAACATCGCGGTCTGCCGGGTGAGCGTCGAGATGGGCTGCAGGTCGAAGTGCTTGATGTAGTTCGGGGTGAAGCACTCGGTGTGCTTGATGTCCATGGCGTCCATGGCGCAACCGTCGGAGTCGATCCCGACGAAGTACTTCTGGGTCGGAACGAAATCGACGAGCACCTGTGCTGCCGCGGGGATCTGCGTCATTGCCACTCCTTGTTTGCCGGTACCGCCAGCAAAGCAAAGAACCCATCAGGGGTGGCAGCGGTTGCCACCAGTTGTTCGTCATCCCCCGGTCCGCGAGTGACTCGCAGTCAGGCCAGCAGGCAGCCCACGAACAGGCCCACGGCACACAACAGCTCGGCCAGGCCGGTCTGCTTCAGCACTGCGATCAGCGGCCTGCCGGTGGCCCCGCCCAGCACGGTGCGGGTGGCCGGCAGCAGCAGCACCAGGGTGACCAGGCCCAGCAGCACCCACCAGCTGGTCAGCGCCGCCATGACCACCACGCACACCACGACGACGACGGTGAGCAACGCGAAGAAGCGCCGGGTCCCGGCATCCCCCAGGCGGGTGGCCAGGGTCCGCTTGCCCACCTGGGAGTCGCCCACGATGTCGCGCAGGTTGTTGGCCACCAGGATCTGGCAGGCGATGGCGCCGATCGCCACCGCAGCGGCCAAGGCCCACCAGGGCACCCGGTCGAGCTGCACATAGGTGGTGCCGCAGACGGCCACCAGGCCGAAGAAGATGAAGACGAAGACCTCACCGAGACCCGCATAGCCGTAGGGGTGCTCGCCCCCGGTGTAGTACCAGGCGGCGATGATGCAGGCCAGCCCGACGCCCACCAGCCACCAGTGGCCGGTCAGCAGCACCAGGACCAGACCGGCCACGGCGGCCAGTCCGAAGCAGGCGAAGGCGGCGGCCTTCACCTGGGCCGGGCGCGCCGCCCCCGAACCAACCAGGCGCATCGGGCCGACGCGGTCCTCGTCGGTGCCCCGGATACCGTCGGAGTAGTCATTGGCGAAGTTCACGCCGATCTGCAGCGCCAGCGCGACGACGAAGGCCAGCAGGGCATGCCCCGGCCGGAAACCGCCCTCGAACCAGGCCACGGCCGACCCGGCGAGCACCGGCGAGAGCGCCGCCGGAAGCGTGCGGGGGCGGGCGCCCTCGATCCATTCACCAACAGTTGCCACGTGGCCTCAGTCCTTCTCGTCCAACAGCTCGCCCAGCAGCGACTGCCGGTCAATCTTTCCAGAACTCGTGCGCGGCACCACATCGATGGCCACCAGCTGGCGCGGCAGGGCCGCGCGGCCGAGCCGATCGGCCAGCGCCGTACGCCACCACTGCAGGTCGTGCGCACTGGTGCTGGCCAGCACCACCCGGCTGCCCCACTCCCGGTCTGGCAGGGCCAGCACGACTCCGCTGTCGGGCTCGACGGCGTCGACGGCGCGCTGGACCGCGGCCAGGTCGACGTTGACTCCCCCGCTGATCACCACGTCGTCGAAGCGGCCCAGCACGTGCAACCGGCCGTCGCGCCATTCACCGCGGTCATTGGTGCGCACGGTCCTGCCCTGCAGGGTGGCGGCCGTCAGTTCCGGAGCGAGTCGATAGCCGCTGAAGACCATGTCGCCGTGGAGGTGGATGCGTCCGGAGGGGGCCTCGACAGGCTCGGCCGACGGACCGAGGTCCACCGTGACGCCGGGCAGCGGCTCACCGTCCCAGACACAGCCGCCGCAGGTCTCGCTCATGCCGTAGGTGGTGATCAGGTTCAGCCCGTGCCCGCGAGCCCGTGCCAGCAGGTCGGGATCGACGGCGGCGCCGCCCAGCAGGATCGCGTCGTAGCGCGCCATGGCCCGCAACACCTCGGGATGGTCCATGGCCCGGAAGAGTTGCGTGGGCACGATCGAGATCGCCTTGGGGCCGGGCGCGGAGGCCGGTCCGGACAGGTCCGAGAGATCAGGCGAGGCGAAGTGCACCGGCTGGCCGGCCACATGGGCCCGCACCAGCACCATCAGCCCCGCCACGTAGCCGGTGGGCAGCACGCAGGTCCAGCTCATCGGCCCCAGCCGCTGCTGCGACGACTCGGCCGCTGCCAGCAGCGCGGCGCGGGAGAGCACGACTCCCTTGGGCTGCCCCGACGAACCGGAGGTGGCCACCACGACGGCGGCGTCGGGCTCGGCCAGCGGCACCTCGGGTTGCAGCATGGCCAGGGTCTGCGGTGCGTTCTCCCCCACCGGGGCCAACACCGCGCGCCCCGCCAGGGCCTGGGGCAGCAGGTCGGGAACCTGTTGCGGCGTGCAGATGGTCGCTTTCACCCGTCCGACGTTAGCGCTGCCCGCGGGGGCCGGGCACCCCCTGCAGGTGTGGGCCTGCGCCTGCGGGTTAGTGTGCTGCGGTGAGCCAGACCTTCTCCTCCCTTGCCAACCCCAACTACCGCATCTGGTTCGTCGGTGGTCTGGTCAGCAACATCGGCGGCTGGATGTCTCGCACCGCGCAGGCGTGGCTGGTGCTGGTGGTGCTCACCGACGGCAATGCCCAAGCGTTGGGCTACCAGACCGCCGCCGTCTTCCTGCCCCAGTTGCTGTTGAACCCGGTGGCCGGCATCGTCGCCGATCGCTTCCCCAAACGCGCCATCCTGCTGGTGGGTTGCCTGGTGAGCATGACCAGCGCCGCCATGCTGGCCACTCTGACCATCACCGGCCACGTCCGGCTGTGGCATGTCTTCGCCCTCAGCTTCGTCGACGGGCTGGCGATGGCCTTCGACATGCCGGCCCGGCAGGCCTTCGTCAGCGAGATGGTCGGCTTCGAGGACCTGCCCAATGCGATCAGCCTGAACTCGGCCAGCTTCAACGCCGCTCGGCTCTTGGGCCCCGGCATCGGCGGTGCCCTGATCGCCCTGGTGGGCACCGGGTGGGTGATCGCGATCAATGTGGTGGCCTTCGCCGTCATGGCCACCGCGCTGCTGTCGATGCGCCCCAGCCTGCTGCACCCGGCCCAACCCACCAAGGGCAAGGACGGCGGTTTCGTGGCGGGGCTTCGCTATGTGCGCCAGCGTCCAGACCTGGTGGCGCTGCTCACCGTCGGCCTGGCGGTGGGAGGTCTGGGCTTCAACTACAACATCTCCAATGCGGTGATGGCGACGCAGGCCTTCGCGCGGGGCGCCAGCGACTACGGCATCGTCGGCAGCGCGATGGGGATCGGCGCGCTGGCCGCCGCGCTCTGGTCGGCCCATCGCGGCCGCCCCCGCCTGCGGCACGTGCTGATGGGCATGGCCGGCTACACGCTGTTCAACCTGTTCTCGGCACTGAGTGGCTGGTTCTGGCTCTTCGTGGCGCTGCAGGTTCCGGTGGGTTTCTTCACCATCACCGCGCTGGTCACCGGCAACTCCCTGCTGCAGACCGCCACGGCCCCGCAGATGAGGGGCCGCGTGATGGCGCTGTGGGGGCTGGCGATCATGGGGGTGGCCCCGCTGGTCTCACCGCTGGTGGGTTGGTTGGGCGATGTGCTCGGGCCACGTGCCACCGTGCTGTTCGGGGTGGTGTGCGTGGGGCTCGTCTTCGTCGCCCTGACCGCCACGATCATGCACAACGACCGCATCCGGGTGCGGCTCGACTGGCACCGACGGGCCCCGTGGATGCGCATCGAACGCCTCATCACCCAGGACATCCCGCAGCCGCGCCGCTGACCGCCTAGCGTGGTGCCATGAGCATCACCGTGGTGGCCCACCGGGGCGATTCCGAATCGGCGCGGGAGAACACCCCCGCTGCCTTCCGCTCCGCCGTCGAGGGCGGGGCCGACGTCGTCGAGATCGACATTCGCACCAGTCGCGACGGGGTGAGCGTGATCCTGCACGACGCCACCCTGCTGCGCCTGTGGGGCGTGCCGCACCGGGTGGGTGACATGGTGCACGTCACCGATCCCGACACCGGTGAGTCCGACTGGGTGGTGGGCACCCTGGCGGGCCTCGGCAGCGGAGAGACGCGCATCCCCACCCTGGCCGAGACGCTGGAGCAGTTCGTCGAGCTGAACCGTGGCAGGCGCAACCCGGTGACGGTGTTGATCGACACCGTCGACGTGGCCGACGTGCGAGTGGCGCTGCCGGTGGTGCGCGCCTTCCAGCAGCGCCCCGAGGCGGAGCTGGTCCCGATCAGCTGGTGCGGTGACACCGAGGCGATGCTGTACGTGCGCGAGCAGCTGCCCGAGGCAGACCTGGCCTACAACCATCCCGGTGGCGAGCTCGACCTGGGCCTGGTGCAGCGGCTGCGCCCCAGCGCGATCAACCTGGAGTGGACGCTCATCGACGAGCCCCTGGTGCACCAGGTGCACCGGATGGGCCTGGACGTGGCGGTGTGGACCACCAACGATGCCGAGATCATGAGCATGGCGATCGACGCGGGAGTCGACCGCATCACCACCGACCGGCCACGCCTGCTGCGTCGCTTGATCAACCAAGGCACCAGTTCGCTGGCGCTGGCGGTGCTGGGCCCCGACGAGTTGGCGGCCCGCGTGGGACTGTCAGCCGACTTCGCGACGATGATCTGCATCGCCCGTGACATGGCCGAATGGGTCAACTCCTACACCCGCACCGCCATCGCCCCCGTGGTGGAGGTGCGCCAGGCGGTCGAGGACCACCTGCGGCAGGTGGTGGCCGACAGCTTCGGCGAGGCCCACGACGTCGTGGTCTCCGCCGAGGCCGCCCAGGCCCCCACCCAGCGCCCCACCTGGTATGTATGCGCGGTGGACGGCGCCACCAACCTGGCCAACGGCCTGCCCTGGACCTCCACCAGCGTGGCGCTGGCCGTCGACGGAGAGCCGGTGGTGGCCAGCATCGCCCAGCCGGCCCAGCGTCACGTCTTCCTGGCCGCCCAAGGGCTGGGAGCCACCCTGGACGGTGTGCCCCTCGAGGTCCCCCGCGCCGACGGCCTGGCGGGGCGCACCCTGTTCACCGAGCTGAGCGGGCCCCACCCCTGGCCCGGCATGCTCGACTTCCTCACCCGGGTGGCCGAGCAGCACTGCACGGCGCGGGTGATGGGATCGGGTGCCCTGTCGCTGGCCGGGGTGTGCGCACAGTGGGCCGTGGCGGCCGCCCTGCCCGGCCACAACCGGCTGCGCCACCTGGCGGGCGTGCTGGTGGCGCGCGAGAGCGGCGCCGAGGTGGTGCTCACCGAGCGTGGCGGCATCGTGGTGGCCGCGCCCGGAAGCTGCGCCGAGGTGCTCTCCTGTCTGGACGGATGACTGGCAGATGCTTTGATGGAGCCATGAAGAAGCTCCTGAACTCGGCAGACACCGCCGTCGCCGACGCGCTTCGCGGCATGGAGGTGGCCCACCCCGACCACCTGCGCGTGGACCACGTCAATCGAGTGGTGCTGCGCCGCACCCCCGCCTCCCAGCCCAAGGTGGGGCTGGTCTCGGGTGGCGGCACCGGCCACGAACCGCTGCACGTCGGTTATGTGGGTCACGGCATGCTGGATGCCGCCTGCGCCGGCGAGGTCTTCACCTCCCCCACCCCAGACCAGGTGCTGGCCGCCACTCGCGCCGTCGACGCGGGCCGGGGAGTGCTGCACATCGTCAAGAACTACACCGGTGACGTGCTGAACTTCGAGATGGCCCAGGAGATCGCCGCGGCCGAGGGCATCCGGGTGGATCAGGTCCTGCTGGACGACGACGTGGCCGTCGTCGACTCCCTCTACACCGCCGGGCGGCGCGGCGTGGGTCTGACCATGGTGCTGGAGAAGCTCGTCGGTGCGGCGGCAGAGCAGGGCCGCGACCTGGGTGAACTGGCCCAGCTGGGGCGCAGCATCAATGACCGGGGGCGGTCGATGGGGCTGGCCCTGACCAGTTGCACGGTGCCGGCCGCGGGACGCCCCACCTTCGACCTGGGCCCGGACGAACTTGAACTTGGAATCGGCATCCATGGCGAGCCCGGTCGTGAGAGGCTTCCCATGGTGGGAGCGCGCGATGCCGCGGAGCTGCTCGTCGACCCGCTGTTGGCTGACCATGACTTCACCGGGGCACCGACGATCTGCCTGCTCAACGGCATGGGCGCAACCCCACTGATGGAGCTGTACGTGATGTACGGCGAGGTCCTGCGCATCCTGGAGGCGCGCGGCGTCGAGGTGGCCCGCAATCTGGTGGGCAACCACGTCACCTCGCTCGACATGGCGGGCTGCTCCGTCACCCTGCTGGCTGCCGACGACGACCTGCTCACTTTGTGGGACGCGCCGGTGAACACACCCGGACTGAGATGGGGTTGCTGACGTGGACAAGACCAGAGCCATTGCCTGGATGACCGACTACGCGGACAAGATCTCGACCCATGCGGCGGAGCTCACCGAGCTCGACCGCCAGATCGGCGACGCCGACCACGGGGCCAACATGGACCGCGGGATGCAGGCGGTGCGCGAGATCGACGCCGACGCCTTCCCGGATGCCGTCGACTACCTCAAGAAGGCCGGCATGACCCTGGTGAGCACCGTCGGTGGCGCCTCCGGCCCGCTCTACGGCACTTTCCTGCTGCGCTTCGCCGCCTCCTTGGGGCAGGGCGACGACGTGGCCGCCCTGGTGCGCGCCTGGCGCGCCGCACTGGACGGGGTGGTGGCCCGCGGCAAGGCCGGGCTGGGTGACAAGACGATGCTGGATGCGCTGATCCCCGCCGTCGAGGCGATGGAGGCCACCCAGACCACCGTGCAGGAGTGCCTGCAGGCCGGCGTCGAGGCCGCCCGACGGGGACGCGACGCCACGGTGCCGCTCGTGGCCCGCAAGGGACGCGCCTCCTACCTGGGCGAACGCAGCGCCGGACACCAGGACCCGGGAGCCACCAGCATCACCCTGCTCGTGGAATCCGCCCTGTCCACCCTGGCCTGAGCAGCCTCGCATCCGGGAGTTCTGAGTGATCTCGATCGTCGTCGTCTCGCACAGCCGGGCACTGGCCCGCGCGGCCGTGGCCCTCGCCGAGGAGATGGTGCCCGACGAACTACGGCCCCGCATGGTGATCGCCGCGGGCCTGGACGAGGAGACCACCGGTACCGACGCCACCGCCATCGCCGCCGCCATCGAGGAGCTCGACGGCCCCGATGGCACCCTGGTGCTGGTGGATCTGGGCAGCGCCGTGCTGTCGGCCGAGATGGCACTGGACTTCGTCGACCCCGAGGTGGCCTCCCGGGTCAAGATCAGCTCCGCTCCCCTGGTCGAGGGGCTGGTGGCTGCCGCAGTGAGCGCCTCGGGCCGGGCCGATCTGGAGACCGTCGACGGAGAGGCCGACCAGTCGCTGGCCCCGAAGCGGGAACAGTTGGGCCGCAGCCAGCCCGTCACCGGCCAGGTGGTGCGCGCCACCGCGGCGGCTCGTCCGGTGGAGCCCGGCAACGAGCTTGAACTGCGCATGCCGGTGCACAACCAGCATGGCCTGCACGCCCGGCCGTGCGCGTCGATCGTCTCGGTGATCGCCGGTCTGGACGCGGTGGTGATGCTGCGACGCGGCGACCGTGCCCCCGACGAGGCGGTCGATGGCCGCAGCATCATGGCGGTGCAGAGCCTGGGCGTGCGCCAGGGCGACGAGCTGGTGGCCACCATCACCGGCCGCCAGGCCCACCTGGCCCACCGGGCACTGGCGGAACTGGCCGCGAAGAACTTTGGCGACGGACAAGCCGAGCACCAGCCGGACCGGGTCGCCTCGACGCTGGGCGAGCTGCCGATCCACGAGCTGCAGCTGACGGTGCCGGTGGACGACTACCGACCCGGCACCCGCGAGGAGGAACTCGCCCGGCTCGAGACCGCGCTGGCCAATACCGACGGCTTCCTGGAGGGCCTGGCTGCCAAGATGCCCGACCAGAGCGTCACCGGAGCCGTGCTGCGCGCCATCCGTTCCATCCTGCACGACCCGATGCTGGCCCAGGGCTTCCGTGACCGTATCGCCGAGGGACGCAGCGCCGTGGCGGCGGTGCAGGGCACCATGCAGGACGCCATCGCGGTCTTCGAGACGATGTCCAATCCCTATCTGCGTGAACGTGGCACCGACCTGCGCGCCCTGCAGCGCACCCTGCTGGCCTCCCTGATGGAGACCGAGGACCTGTCGATGACCGGTGTTCCGGCCGGGCACCTGGTGCTGGTGGACGAGCTGGACGCCATCACCGCGAGCCAGCTCGACCCCTTGGCGGTGCCGGGGGTGCTGACCCGCACCAGCGGCAGCAATGGCCACGGACTGGTGGTGGCCAACGACCGCGGTCTGACGGTTCACCTGGTGGCCGCGGGCTAGTCTTTCTGCATGACTTCAGCCAATGGCCCCGTCTGGGCGTGGGGATGGGGCCTGGCCACCGTCCACGAATCGGGCCAGGTACTCGACACCTGGTTCCCCACCCCGGCGCTGGGGCGCCCCGCCGAGGACGCCAAGGCGCCCGCCGCGATGGTCTCCGCGCAGACCGAGGACGACGACCGTCGGGTGCGCACCGAGCTGGTGCAGACGGTGATCGACCTGGCCGCCCCACCCGTCGAGGTGAGCGACGCCTACCTGCGCCTGCACCTGCTCAGCAGCCGCCTGGTGCAGCCGCACGGCCTCAACCTGGAGGGGCTGGTGCAGGTGCTGCCCAATGTGGTGTGGACCTCGGCGGGGCCCTGCTCCCCGCAGGGCTTCGAGCGGGTGCGGCTGCAGCTGCGCAATACCCGCGGCGTGGTGAACGTCCTCTCGGTGGACCGATTCCCGCGGATGGTGGACTACGTGGTCCCCTCCGGCGTGCGCATCGGCGACGCCGACCGAGTGCGGCTGGGGGCCCACCTGGCCGAGGGCACCACCGTGATGCACGAGGGCTTCGTGAACTTCAATGCCGGCACCCTGGGCCATTCCATGGTGGAGGGCCGCATCTCGGCCGGGGTGGTCGTCGACGACGGCACCGACGTGGGTGGCGGCGCCTCCATCATGGGCACCATGTCTGGCGGCGGCCGAGAGGTGGTGCGCATCGGCAAGGCCTGCCTGCTGGGCGCCGAGAGCGGTGTGGGCATCTCGCTGGGTGACAACTGCGTGGTGGAGGCCGGCCTCTACGTGACCGCCGGCACCAAGGTGCGTCTGCCGGACGGCTCCGTGGTCAAGGCCGTGGAGTTGAGTGGCTTCAGTGACCTGCTCTTCCTGCGCGATTCACAGTCGGGCGCCGTGGTGGCCAGGCACCGCAACGGCCAGCGCGTCGCCCTGAACACGGCCCTGCACCAGAACTGAGGTTGACTTGCGCAAACTGACTCCGCTGTTGGTCCTGCTGGTACTGCTGCTGGCGATCATCCTGGGCGTGGGGGCGCTGCTGTCCAGGTGGGGCGGCGCGCCCAGGGTGGTGCCGTCCGCGGAGCAGTGCGTCGTGCGGGTGGGTGAGGTGAGTGACTCGCTGGGCCTGGAGGAGTCGCAGAATGCGGCGATCATCGTCGCCGAGGCGCAGCGACGCGGACTGCCCGCCCGGGCCTCATCGATTGCGCTGGCCACCGCCATGCAGGAGTCGAAGCTGCGCAACATCGACCACGGGGACCGTGACTCGGTGGGGCTCTTCCAGCAGCGGCCCAGCCAGGGCTGGGGCACCGTGGAGCAGATCATGGACCCGTGGTATTCCGCCGGCAAGTTCTACGACCACCTGGTGAAGGTGGACGGCTGGGAGAGCGGCGACATCAACGACGTGGCGCAGCAGGTGCAGCGCTCGGGCGTGCCGGAGGGCTACCGCAAGCACGTCGAGAAGGCGAAGGCCTGGGGCAGTGCGTTGACCGGGCACTCCCCCGCGGCCATCAGCTGCGTCGATCGTGGCGAGGCCACGCCCAACACCGCGCTGGCCCGCACCATCGTGGAGCGTGGCTTCGGCGATGCCGTCGCCCTGGAGCAGGGCCAGGCCCGGCTGACGCTGACCGGCGGGAACCAGACCCAGCTGTGGTCGGCCACGCACCTGGTGCTGATGACCACCGGCAGCACCGGGGTGACCGGCGTCAGCCTGGATGGGCGGGAGCTGCAGGTGAGCGGCAACCGCGTCGCCAGCTGGCAGGAGGCCTCGCAGGCCCCCGCAGGAGCCACCGAGGCCGTCCTCACGCTCCGGGCGTGAGCCGCCTGGCCGCCGCGGCGATGCGTTCGTCGGTGGCGGTCAGCGCGATGCGCACGTGCTGCGTGCTCACCGTGCCGTAGAAGTCGCCGGGGGCCACCAGGATGCCGCGCTCGGCCAACCAGTCGACGGTGGCGCGGCAGTCCTCGCCACGCGTGGCCCACAGGTAGAGCGAGGCCTCGGAGTGGTCGATGGTGAAACCGGCCGCCTCCAGCGCGGGGCGCAGCTGGGCACGACGGGCCAGGTAGCGCTGGCGCTGTTCCTCGACGTGGCCGTGGTCGGCCAGGGTGGCGGCCATCGCCTGCTGCACCGGGCCGGGCAGCATCATGCCGAAGTTCTTGCGCACCTCCAGCAGCTCCATCACCAGCCGCGAGCAGCCCGCGATGAAGCCAGCGCGGTAGCCGGCCAGGTTGGATCGCTTGCTCAGCGAGTGCAGCACCAACAGGTTGCCGATGTCGCCGTCATTGACCGCCGGGTCGAGGATGCTGAGCGCCTCGGCCTCCCAGCAGAACTCGCCGTAGCACTCGTCGGAGGCCAGCACCGCACCAGTGGCGCGACAGAAGCTCACCCAGGCGCGCAGCTCGTCGACGTCGAGCACCTTGCCGTGCGGGTTGGCGGGCGAGTTGATCCACACCAGGGCGGGCGTGATGCCCTCGCGGGCGAGCTGGGCCGGATCGTCGCTGGCGATGATCGTCGCACCGACCATCGCGGCCCCCACCTCATAGGTGGGATAGGCGGTGCTGGGGATCACGACGGTGTCCTGCGCGCCCAGGTCGAGCATGGTGGGCAGCCAGGCGACGGCCTCCTTGGTGCCGATCACCGGGAGCACGTTCTCGTCGGCGAGTGCGACGCTGCGCCACCGCCCCTGCAGGTAGTCGCGGATGCTGGAGCGCAGCTCTGCGGTGCCCCACACCGTCGGGTAGCCAGGCCAGTCGGCGGCCCCGGCCAGGGCCTCGCGCGCAAGCGTCGGGGTCGGGTCGACGGGGGTTCCGACGCTCAGGTCGACGATCCCGTCGGGGTGCGCCTGGGCCCGCTGCTTGGCCCCGGCAAGGGAGTCCCACGGAAAATCGGGCAGGCGAGACGCCAGCGGCGCACGCCTGCCCGACTTCGAGGCAGAGGGGGTGTTCATTCGCCCTGGGGAGGCAGGGCGGAAACCACCGGGTGGTCCTTGTCGATGGTGCCGAGCTTCGAGGCGCCACCGGGCGAGCCGATGCCGTCGAAGAAGTCGACGTTGACGTCGTAGTACTGCTTGAACTCCTCGGGGACGTCATCCTCGTAGAAGATGGCCTCGACCGGGCAGACCGGCTCGCAGGCACCACAGTCCACGCATTCCTCGGGGTGGATGTAGAGCATGCGGTTGCCCTCGTAGATGCAGTCGACGGGGCATTCCTCGACGCAGGCACGGTCCTTGAGGTCCACACAGGGCTGCGCAATGACGTAGGTCACTGGGGTCTCCTAATACTGAGGTTCCGGGGGTCGAAACGGCTGGTTGCATCGCCCGACAGCGTCACTCTACAACGTGTCGCCAGCGGTCCCAGCACCTGCTCACGTGCAGGTGATCTCGTCGGTGGGCGCATAGGTCCAGCGGTACGGCTCGCGCTTGACGATGCTGCCGCCCTTGTAGAACAGGCGCGCGTAGTTGACGGTGAAGCCGGGGGCCGCCGCCTGCGGATTGCACTTGGGGCCCGAGCGCGTCAGCTTGCGGCCGGTGGTGAAGTTCGACTTCGCCAGCTCGGTGGACTCCACCTTGTCGTAGACCTTGGTGGACCAGATCTTGACCGTCATCGAGCCCTTGCCGCCCGGTGAGGACGGGTTGACCGAGGCCTCCACGATGGCGCCATAGGGGCTGTCGTTCTTGAACTTCACGTCGATGTGCCCGTAGTAGAGCGTCGCCTCGCGCCCGGCCGGGTAGCGGTCGAAGTACATGGTGTGGGGCTGGTGCTCGATGCGCTGCAGACCGGAGAAGAAGAAGGCGTTGAAGACGGCGGTACCGCTCTGCGAGATGCCGCCGGCATTCTCCTTGACCAGGTGGTCGCCCGAGACCACCCAGCCGTCGACGAAACCGGCATCGGCGGTGCGGGGGCCGATGGTGTCGTTCAGGCTGAAGGTCTCGCCGGGAGCGATGTAGGTGTTGTTGATGCGTCGCGCCACCACGCCCAGGTTCGTGTTGCGGTAGTCGGCGTGCGGGTACTCGGTGGTGAACTGCCCGGTCACCTCGGTGACGGCGGCCTTCTTGGCCTGCTCGGTGGTCACCTTCGGCTGCTTGGTGGTGACCGGCACCTTGATGGTGCGATCGGCGCCGGTCTTGGGCAACGCCTCGGTGACCAGCTTGTCGAAGGCCTTGCGGTCGATGGTCTGGCCGGGCTTGCCCGGCACCAGGGAGGGCTTGCCGCCCTTCAGCTCCCACTTGGCATCCTCCGGCGCGTCGAAGCCCAGCGGTTCGGCCTTGCGCTCGGCGGCCTTGTAGAGCTTGTCCAGGTTGCTCGTGGCGGTGAGCTCCCCGTCCTTGGCCTCGATCTTGGTCAGCTCACCGATGCCGGGGCCGGTGAGCTCCACCTTGCCCTTGCCCAGGTCGAGCACCAGCGGCGCACTCACGCGCGGGGTGATCTGCTCCTTGACGAAGGCCTGCGCCTCCTGCGTGGTGATGGCCGGTTCGGTGCGGGTGATGGGGGCATCCACCGTGGTGGTGGTCAGCCACGCCTCGCGCACCTGCTTGGTGGCGGCATCGACGTCGAGGGCCGTGCCCACCACACCGTCGGTGAGCTTCACCTTCTCCCGGTTGAGCGAGACGGTGGCGTCGGCCGGGTCCTTGGCGAAGGTCTTGGCGTGGGCGGCCACCGAATCCTTCAGCGCATCCTCGTCCACCTGGGTCTTGAGCTTCATCGGCCCACCACCGCGCAGCACATTCCAGATGTGCGACGGCCGCAAGGACTTGCCCGCGCCCGCCTGCTCGATGGTGGCCTGGTAGTCCACCACCAGCCCGGACTCGGCCGGCTTGATGGCCGCCTGCTTGCCCTCGCCACGCAACGTGATCGGTGCCTCGGCACGCTTGGCCACCTCGGCCTTGAGGGTTCGCTGTGCCTCGTCGGCGGGCATGCCGCCCACGGGAACGCCCTGCACACTGGTGTTGCGGGGCAGGTTCTCCCCCGCCATGGCGTAACCGGCGGCGTAGGTGCCGCCCGCCAGCAGCGCCAGCGAACCGAGCCCGATCAGCGCCCACCGGCCACCGCGCCGCGGGTGCGCGGCATCGCCGGAAGACTCGTCGAACGACGGCTGGGTCTCACTCACAGACAGGTCCCCTTGATGGCTGGTGGGCGCGCACCTGCTCGCGCCACAGTTCGACCCATCCTACGACGAGGCGAGGGCCGCGAGGACTGCTGTGGGCGCAGAAATCCGCCGCGGGTGGCCATCGCCGCCACGAAGGGGGCCGGATGCACAG